>NZ_FNHL01000004.1:0-300000 GCF_900103715.1 Halogranum gelatinilyticum
CAGTACGACCGCCAAACGGAGTCGTTCTACCTCCACGCACGGATGCGCCGAACCACGGACGAGCAAGAACAGTCCACAACTGATTCTCCCGACGCCAAGCACAGAACAGTCCTTGGTGTTGACCTGAACGTGGACGGCTCGCTCGCCGTGACTTCCACAGGCGCGTTCATCGGGAACGCCGACGAGATGAACCACCGACGCCGAGAGTTTGAGAAGACTCGCGGGTCGATGCAACAGATAGGCACTCGGTCGGCACATCTGTCGATTCAGTCGATGAAAGACCGCGAACACCGCTGGATGCAGGACGAAATCCACCGTGTCTCGAACCAGATTCTCGAAGAAGCCTCCGACCACGGATGTACACATATCGCCTTCGAGAATCTGACCGATATTCGTGACCGGATGGCTGGTGCAAAGCGATTCCATGCGTGGGCGTTCCGACGGCTCTACCAGTACGTCGAATACAAAGCCGAAATGGACGGCATCGAGGTTAAGCAGGTGAGTCCTGCGTACACGTCTCAGCGGTGTTCGTCATGTGGGTTTACGCATGAGTCGAATCGGCGGTCGAAACACCAGTTCGTGTGTCAGAAGTGCGAGTACGAACTGAACGCGGACTACAACGCGAGTAAGAACATCGCTCGCAAACTTCTCAAGAAACTCCGCTCGGGGCAGAAGTCTCCGAGTGGAGGCGCACCCTGTCAGTGTGCGCTCGCGTCAGGGACGCTGAACCTGAATGGTGATTTCCACACCTACTCCATTACGGAGTCAGAAGGGGAGTCCACTGACAAGCCCACGACTTCAGTCGTGGGTTACTGACTCCGACTTGAGTGGCTCCGTCGACTGTCGGTCCGCACCCCGGATGTCGATACTCCCCGTGAGCTGTTGGTACGGATACGGCATCTCGATGCCCGCCTGGTCGAACCGCTCTTTGACCCCTTGGATGTACTCCGAGCGCACCTTGCTCAGATCGAGCTGTGCGGGGTCGCGGACCCAAAAGCGCGCCTGCAGCGTGACGGCCGACGGGGCCAAGTCTTGGACCCGCACACTCGGCCGGGGTCGGTCGAGGATGTCCGGATGCGCCAGTGCCTCGTCGACGATAATCCGCTTTGCCTCCTCTAGGTCGCTCTCGTAGCCGACGCCGAACTGGTAGGTCGAGCGGAGATGTTCCTTGGCGACGGGGTTCGTGACCGCGTTGGCCGTCAGCTCGGAGTTCGGTACCGAGATGAGTTCGTTGTTGAACGTGTGGACCCGCGTGACCCGGAAGCTGATGTCTTCGATGATGCCCTCCTGGCCGTTCCACTGGATCCAGTCGCCGATGTTGAACTTCGGGTCGGCGACGATGAAGACACCGCTGACGAGGTTGTTCAGCACGTCTTTCGACGCGAAACCGATAGCGATAGTCGCACCCGCGACGACCGCCTCCGTCGCCTGGAGGAAGTCGCTGAAGTCCGAGGCGACCGCGGCGTTGAACAGCGCGAAGATCGTGATACCCGCGTGCAACACCTTCAAGAAGGGGAGTTCGAAGGTGTCGTTCGTCCCCGCCCAGTCCATCAGCCGTCGCGCACCGGGGACGACGAGAAACCGGCCGGGGAGGTAGATGAGGAGGGCCGTCACGACGAACAGTCCCGCGCCTTCGAGAAACGGGGCGAGTCGCCCCGCCCACAGGTCGAGGAGGTCCTGCAGCCACGGCGTCTGTGGGAGCGTCTGAAACCACATGGACAGAGGCTGACGCGGGGCGGGCAAGAAGCCACGGGATAGCGATAGCCCCACGTGAGAGACGAAAGAGATAGACCGTCGGCGAGTGACACCTCCAGTACCGATGTCTTTCGGCGACGACGCACCCGACCGGCTCGCGTACGACCTCGCACAGAGTGACTTCGACGCCGTCGAACGCGACGGCTACCGCGCCGAGTGGGGTGACGACGACTCGACGGTCGACGTCCTCGCGCTCGGCGGCGACGAGCGGATCGTCTACGACGCCGAAGACCTCCTCCGCGCGGAGTCGGACACCGAAGTGCGCAACGCGCGGAACGTCTGAGCGGACGCGAGCAACCGTGAGCGACTGCGAGCGACCGGCCGTCACTCCGACCGGTCGACGTCGACGCGACCCAGTAGCTCCCGCTTCGACGGCGGCGCGATGGTCAGGCCGGCGGCGTCGAAGCGGCTTTTCACCGAGCGGGCGAACGCCGAGCGGACGGCGAAGACGTCCCGGCGGTCGGGGTCGTCGAGCCAGTAGTGGACGCGGAGGACGACCGCGTCGCTCCCGAACTCGTCGACGTAGACGCGCGGACTCGGCGCGTCGAGGATGGTCTCCAGTTCGTCGGCGGCCGCTTGCAGCTGTCGGAGTGCCTCGCCCACGTCGTCCTCGTACGCGATGGCGACGGTGTCCACGATCTGGTATCGGCCGTGGCCGAACGGCCGGGTGATGGACTGACTCGTCAGCACGGTGTTCGGAATCGTCACCAGTTTGCCGCTGGGTGTCTGGACGCGAGTGACCCGGAGCGTGATGGAGCGAATCGTCCCCTCGCCGTCGGCCCACTCGATGTAGTCGCCGATGTTGAACTCGGGGTCGAGCACGAGCACGATGCCGCTGACGAGCGAGCCGATGAGTGCCTGCGCCGCGACACCGATTGCGAGCGTCGCGGCCGCGATGACCAGCGCGGAGTTCGTCAGAAAGCCGCTGTAGCCAGCGACACCCGCGCCGACGGCGACGGCGACGGCGAGCATCACGAGCTGGACGTAGCGCGAGACGGCCTCCTCCAGCGTCGCATTGTTTCGGTTTCGCCGCCGGACGACGCGGGTGACGAGCGGTTCGACGAGATAGACGCCGACGAACAACGCGACGACGACGCCCGCACAGAACCACGCGAGCCGGACGAGGGTCGGCCAGTAATCGGCGAGTGCCTCGGGACCGAGAGTGACCAGTGGGGCAGAGAGCACGAGACCGTGTCCGACGAGAACCATGTTCTCAGTACCCCCGCAGCGGCCAAAAGTCCGCTCGTGGGTGTCGGTGGGTCATCGTCGCAGCCACCACCAGCCCGCACCGAGGACGACGAGGACGACGACGATACCGAGTCCCAGCACCTCCACGTCGCTGTTGCCCGTCTCGGGTTCGACGACGCTGACGGCGACCGCGTGCGGACCCGAAGTAAAGGGGTCGTCGTCGATGGTCTCGCCGGTGACGTTGACGACGACCGCGTGGGTGTTGGCGACGGCGTCTTCCGAGACGGTGAGTTCGAAGTAGACGGTCGCCGACTCGCCGGGCGCGAGGCTCGCGACGTAGGAGGTCGGTGCGTCGCTGGTGAACGGCGCGTCCGCGAGCAGTCGGGCGTCGAGTTCCGACAGCGGCTCGTCGCCGACGTTGGTCAGCCGGACCGCGAGGCGGTTGCCCGAGTCGACGTCGAACGTCGCGTTCACCGGCTCGACCGCGAGCCGGTCGACTTCGGGACCGACGGGGCGGGTGAGCCGGAGCGGCTCGCTCGTCCGCGCGTTCCCGTCTTCGGTCTCGTGAGTGACAGTGAGGCTGACGCTCCGCGGGCCGCTCTCGGCCGTTCTCGGCACGTCGACCCTGAAGCCGACGGGCATCCGCTCGCCCGCTGCGAGCGTCCCGACCGGATACGACGGCTCGGGGAACGTCAGCGACGGCGACGACGACTCGACGTGGACGACCGCGTCGTAGACGGTTCTGTCGCCCTCGTTGACGACGGTCACGTCGAGCGTCCCCCGTTCGCCGACCGCGAGGTCCGAGCGGACGTCGGCGAGCGCGAAGGGGACGCGTGCGAGCGGTGTGACGCCGACGGCGTCCGTCCCGGTCGACATCAGTCGGCCGTCGGCGTCGGTGAAGGTCGTCGTCACCTCGAAGCTGTAGGGCTGGGGTCGGACGCTCTCGCTCGCGGTGACGACGTACGACACCTGCCGCGTCTCGCCGGACGCCCACGTCCCGACGTAGCGGCTGCCGGTCGGCGCGCCGTCGACGGTCAACCCGGCCGCCGTGGACGTGAGCGACACCCGCGCGTCGCGGGCCGTCTCGCGGCCGACGTTCTCCATCTCGACGGTGACGAGACCGGTGCTGCCCGGTTGGAGATCCGTCGTCGCGCCGCCGACCGCGAAGCGCGGGCGGTCCTCGATGCGGAGCGTGACGCGCGCCCGCTTCGTCCGCTGTTCCTCGTCGACGCTTCCCTCGTCGCTGACGGACTCGGCGTAGCTGTAGCGGACGACGACCGGGAGCCGGTAGGTCCCCGGCCGGGCGTCTTCGTCGACCGTGATGTCGACAGCCGCCGTCCCGACCGCGCCGTCCGGGAGCCCGCCGAGGGACTGCCGTCCGGTCTCGATGGAGACGGGCGCGTCGCCGGGACGGACCTCGACGGTGACGCCGCGGGCGGTCGTCACCTGCGCGTTCAACGCCGGGTTCGTCGTCGACGCACGGTCGAGGTCGGCGTCGTTGGTGACGGCGATCCGCAGCGTCGTCTCGTCGCCGACGCCGACGATGTACTGCGGAAGCGTCACCTGAATGCGGGGCGAGCCTTCAACCTCGGCGACGGCAGGGACCGAAGCGACCAGCAGGCTGACGACGAGCACGACTGCGAGGAGCCGACGGCTCATCGCCGGACCTCCCCGTGACGCACGGTGGTGTCTGGTCGTGGTCGACGGTCGGTACGGACCGGTGGTAGGGGGTGTGAGCGGATGTGCGTCATATGTCTGTCTCCTGGAACAGCTTGCAGCTGACGACGACGAGGACGATGGCGGCCACGAGGAGCACGAACGCGCCGCCGACGTCGACCGTCGAGTCGACGAGTATCTCGGTCGGGTCGAAGTAGCGCGTCGGACTCAGCGTGCCGAGCCACTCGAAGTCCGTCCCCGCCGTCACCGTGTCGACGAGGAAGAGCGCGAAGACGGCGGCCAGGCTCCCGCGCTGGGCGAGGTCGGCACGCTTGATGAGCACCGAGAGCAGGACGCCGATGGCCGCACAGACGAGGAGATACGGAACCGAGAGGAGATGGACGAGGAGGACGTCGCCGAAGTCCAAGGGTTCGTCGATGGCGACCGCGCCGGCCAGGACGAACAGCGGGACGACGAGGTTCAAGAGCGCGATCGGAACCAAGAGCGAGAGCGTCTTCTCGACGAGGACGGTCGTCCGCGAGACGGGTGTCGCGAGGACGACGTCCATCCGGCCGCTCTCGATGTCGCCCGCGACGGTGTTGCCCGCGACGTAGGCGACGTACAGCCCGAGCATCAAGAGCCAGATGAACTGGTAGATCTCCGTCGAGAGAAAGCCCTCCAAGGTACTCAAGGCGGCCCCGTCGACGCCGAACCCCTCCTGAAACGCCGGGGGGAGGTTCTCGACGTAGGCCTCGAAGTCGACGCCCGACGCCTCGATGGAGGGGAAGATGCCGACGATGAGCAGGGTGAAGACGCCGACGCCCAGCGTGAGCGCGAGCGACCCCTTCGCGCGGCGGCGCGCCTCGTAGCGGGTTATCTCAAGCATCCTCTTCCTCCCCGTAGAAGTGCATGAACACGTCTTCCAGCGGCGGCTCTTCGATGTCGAGGTCGACCACGTCGTACGCGGCGAGGAGCGCGACGAGGTCGTTGTAGTCGCCGGTAAAGGTGAACCGCGCCTCGTTGCCCGCGCGTTCGAGGTCGACGACGCCGTCGAAGTCGAGGTCGGCCGCGTCGAGCGGGTCGGCGGTGTGGACGCGGACGAGCTTCCCGCCGCGTTCGAGCAGCGTCCCGACGTCTTCGAGCGCGACAAGCGTCCCGTTGCGGATGACGCCGACACGGTCGCAGACGCGGCGGACCTCCCCGAGGATGTGCGAGGAGAAGAGGACGGTCGTCCCCCGGTCGCGCTCGGCGCGCAGGAACTCGTTGAACCGCTCCTGCTTGATGGGGTCGAGTCCGGCCGTCGGTTCGTCCATGATGACGAGGTCGGGGTCGTGCATGAACGTCTGGACGATGCCGAGCATCTGCTTGTTGCCCGTCGAGTAGGTGCTGATTTTGCGGTCCAGCGGCGGGGTGAACATCGCGAGCAGTTCGTCACGCCGGTCGTCGCCTTTCAGCGAGGCGTGGAAGTCGAGATAGACCTCGCCGGTGACGTTCTCGTCGAAGCTGGGTGTCGCCGGGAGATAGCCGATTCGGGCCTTGGCCTCGCGGAGCGCGCGCTCGTCGGCGATGTCGTGGCCGAGGAGGGTCGCACCGCCAGCCGTGGGCGTCTGAAAGCCGAGCAGTGCGCGGATGGTCGTCGTCTTCCCCGCGCCGTTGGGACCGAGATAGCCGAATATCTCGCCTTCTTCGACCTCGAAGGAGAGGTCGTCGACCGCGACGACGTCGCCGTAATGTTTGCTCAGATGTGAGACCTCAATCGCGCCCATACGAGAATGTACGCTCTCTGAGACGATAAGCGGTGAGCGACGTTCTCGGTCGGTGAGAAACCGACGGACATCGCTCGGAACCCGTCGCTGGCGACGAAGCCACTCTGTCACGTCGTACGAGTTATACGCCTCGGCCGAGACGGTTCGCGCAGAGATGCCCTCCACCGATACCGACGCGCTCGCCATCGAGGCGACCGACCTCCGGAAGACCTACGGAGACGAGATCGCCCTCGACGGCGTCTCACTGTCGATTCCGACCGGAACCGTCTACGGCTTTCTCGGCCCGAACGGGGCGGGCAAGACGACGACGATGCGTCTCCTGACCGGCCTCTCGAAACCGACGAGCGGGACGGTCCGCGTCTGTGGCACGGCCGTCGACGACCGGCGAGCGGTCGTTCCCCATCTCGGCTATCTGCCGGAGACGCCGCCGCTGTACGAGGAGTTCAGTGCGCGCGAGCAGTTGGAGTACACCGCCGAACTCCGCGACATCCCGCGGGAGGCGGCCGAAGACCGCATCGCCGAGTTCCTCGACGAGTTCGACCTCGCCGCCGACGCCGACAAGCGAATCGGGACGTACTCGAAGGGGATGAAACAGAAGACGGCGTTCATCCAGGCCGTCCTGCACGACCCCGACGTGGTCTTCCTGGACGAGCCGACGAGCGGTCTCGACCCCCGCGCTGCACGGGGGCTTCGGGAGTCCATCGTCGGTCTCGCCGAGCGGGGGACGACCGTCTTCCTCTCGACGCACATCCTGCCCGTCGTCGAGGCCGTCGCCGACGAGGTCGGCGTCCTGTTCGAGGGCCGCGTCGTCGCCGAGGGGACACCCGCGGAGCTGACCGCCCGCGCGGAGACGGGGTCCGGTGGCTCGCTCGAAGACGCCTTCCTCGCGGTCACGGGCGGCGAGTCGGCGGAACGTGACCGGGTCGGAGCGCGTGCGGAAAGCGAGTCCGAGCCGGGCGACGAGAGCGAGTCCAAGCCGGGCGACGAGAGCGAGTCCGAGCCGGGCGACGAGAGCGGCTCGACTGGCGTGGGCGCGGCTCGGTCGACGCCGACCGGCGACGGCGGAGCCGACGAATGAACGGCCAGACCGACCTGCGGCACGGTCTCCGTATCGGCCGCGCCGAGTTCCTCCGGAGCCTCCGGAGCTACTTCGGGAGCACCCGGCGGATACTGGGCTTTTTCGTCGTCCTGTTGGTTCTCGGGGGGAACGCCCTGCTGTCGCTTCCGGCGGTGTTCCTGCTCGCCCGACAGGTCGAGTCCGTGGCGGCGATTCCGCTCTTCGGCCCGCTTGCGACGGCGCTCCCGGTCGGCTTGCTCCTGCTTGCGGCGTTGCGAACGGTCGAGCGGATCAGCGGCGTCGACGGCGAGGAGAACCTCTTGACGACGGTGCATCCGCGCGCGCTCATCGTCGGCCTCCTCCTCGCGGAACTCGCGCGGCTGACCCTGTGGTTCGGCGTGCCGATTGTACTCACGGCGGCCGTGTTCGCGGCGGGAGTCGGCGCGCCGACGCTCGTCGTCACCACCCTCGTCGTGGTGGCTCCGCTAATCTGCTGTACGGCCGTCTGGGGCTACGCGCTCGGGATGGCCGTCCTCCGGCTGCTCCGACGGCTCCCGACCGTCCGACGGCTGGCGAAGGTCGGCGGGGTTCTCCTGTTCGTCGCCGTCATCGTCGGCTCGCAGATGGCCGGGCAGTTCGCGGCGACGACGGACGTCTCGCTGACCTCGATTCTCACCGTTCTCACCGTCGGCCCGCTGACCGAGTACGTCGCCCTCGCCTTCGTCGGCACGCCGCTGTCGCCACCGACGGGCGTCGGCGGCGTCGCGGTGCTCGTCGGCTGGGTCGCGCTGACGCCGGTCGGTCTCGTCGTCGCCGAGCGGCAGGCGACGGCACTGTGGTTCTCCGACGGGCCGGTGCGCCGCGAGCGGTCGGCGGCGGCCGACGAATCCGCCCGGCAGCCGAAACATTTCTCGCCGCCGAGACCGCTCGCCTGGCACACCGCGGGACACGTCGCCTGGGGCATCATCGTCCGGGCGATCCGCAAGCCGCAAGAGCTGGTCCATCTCGTCGCCATCGTCTTCTTCGTCGGGCCGGTCGCCGGGACGTTGCTGCAGGACGGGGCACTCAACGTGCCGGTCCTCGCCGGTGCGGGCGTCGTCCTCGGGACGTATCTCTCGGGGGCGACGTTCGGGCTGAACCCCCTCGGCGACGACCGCCCGCAGTTCCCGCTCCTCTTGCTCACGGCGGCGAGACCGCGGACGTACGTCCACGGCCGTATCGTCGCCGGACTCGCCGTCGGCGTGCCCGTCGCGGTCGGCGTGCCGCTCGTCGCCGCCGCCCTCGGTGGAACCCCGACAGTCGCCGCCTTCGCCGGGTTCGGTCTCCTGTCGTGTCTCGGTGCCGGGCTACTCGCGCCGGGCGTGGGCTGTCTGTACCCCATCTACGAGGAGCGGGCGGTCTGGGGGACCGAGACCGTCTCGCCGTCGATGCTCGTCGTCATGGGCTTCATGTTCGCGACGATCATCGTGACGGCCCTCGGTCTCGTCGCGCTGTGGACGCTCCTTGGTGGCGGCCATCTGTCGGTCGTCGTGCTCGTGGCACTCGGGGTGTTTCTCCTCATCGTGGTGGGGCTGCCGCTCGTCGCCTACCGGTACGCTGTCCGGCGGTACCGACGGTACACCGTGGACTGACCCCGCGGAGCCGTCGAACCGAGAGGAACTATGTACTCCCCGAGCGACGCGACAGACATGAGACAGTCCTCCTTCCGCTATCTGGGTCTCTTCGACCTCCTCATCGTCGCGGCCTTCACTGCCTTCTTCGGGGTCGAAGCCTTCACGAGGCTGCTCGCCATCCCTGCGATGACGCTCGCAGGCGTCTCCGCGCTCCTCGCGGGCACCGTCTCGCGCATCACGCTCGGGCCGGTGACGGTGACGTGGCGGTATCTCGCCGCGCTCACCTACGCCCTGTTTGCGGTCATCCTCCCGAGCAGTTTCGCACCGAGTGTCCTCACCGGAACGGCAGCGCGACTCGACTGGTTCATGCTCGTCGTCGGGCTGGTAGGCTCGCTGTGTATGCTCTACTTCGCCGCCGCCATCGTTCGCGACGGGGACGGCTTCGTCGTCGAGGAAGACGTCGAGACTGTCGTCGGCTGGTGAGGCGGTCGGTACTCGGGTGAGGTGGCAATCGCTCCGACGAGTCGCCGACGGACTCAGGCACCGGCGTCGACGACGTCCACCGCACAGCTCGCACTCGCTTCGACCTGTCGGCCGACGCCACCGAGATGCTCTCTGTGCTCGCCGTGGGCACCGAGGACGATGCGGTCGGCGTCGAGGTCGGTCGCGTACTCCAGGATGCACTCGT
Source organism: Halogranum gelatinilyticum (assembly GCF_900103715.1). NCBI lineage: Archaea > Methanobacteriati > Methanobacteriota > Halobacteria > Halobacteriales > Haloferacaceae > Halogranum > Halogranum gelatinilyticum. The sequence continues at coordinate 9,724 of NZ_FNHL01000004.1, forward strand.
GGGGAACCCCGTGACAGGTGGTGGCGTCGACCGAGATCCCCGCGGCGGTCGCCATCGTGACGATTCGAGAGACGTGCTCGTAGCCGTGGTCTTCGGCGTCGATGGTGGCGAGTTCGCCGGTACTGAGTGCCGGTTCGTCGAACTTCCGGCTGTCGACGACCGAGAGGACGTGCAACGAGTGGTCGCCCTCGGTGGCGAGGTCGATCGCGTGTCTGGCGGCTTCCAGGGAGTGGACACTCCCGTCGGTCGCGAGGAGGATGAGAGCCATGACTAGAGAGACGCTCGCAAACGACATATGGGTTTGCGCGAGCGTGCCTCCACGATACCCTTTATGAGCGTGGCTTACGACCACAGAGCCGTGTCTCAGTCCGAACGCATCGCGGTGGTCGGTGGGACGTTCACCCCGATCCACAACGGCCACCGTGCACTCCTGCACACGGCGTTTCAGACCGCCAGCCACGACGACGGCGGCGACGGCCACGTCGTCGTCGGTCTCACGTCGACGGCGTTGGCGACGCGGACGCGGAGCGATCCGGCGCACGTCGAACTGCTCGGCTCCTTCGAGACGCGCCGCGACGCCCTGGACACGGAGTTAGAGCGCGTGAGTGCCGCCTACTCGGCCTCTTACGAGATCATCGAGTTGACGGACACGCAGGGACCGGCGGCGACGCGTGCCGACGCCGACGCGCTCGTCGTCTCACCCGAGGCGAAGGCCCAACGCCGCGCCCACGAGGTCAACCGGAAGCGGATGACCGACGGGCTTCGGCCGCTCGAAATCCACACCGCGCCGTTCGTCATCGCCGAGGACGGGACGCGGATCAGCAGCACGCGGATTCGAGACGGCGAGATCGACGTTCATGGCCGGGTTTTGGACGACGGCGAGTGAGCCGCCGAGCAGCACTGTCGCCGCACGAACTTGACCGACGGTGACTATTCGACGATGACCGCGCCCTTCATCCCGAGCGACTGGTGCGGTTCACAGGCGTACAGATACACACCGGACTCTTCGAACGTGTGCTCGAACGTCGCGCCCTCCTCGGCTGTCGGCGTACCCGAAGTGACGTCGATGTCTTCGAACGCGACGTTGTGTGGGCCGGCGCCGGTCCACTCCCACGTGATAGTGGTGTCAATCGAGACTTTCAGCACCGGCGGGTCGAACGCGAAGGTCCCTCTGTTGCCCTCGGCACCGACACGAACTGTCGCCGTCTCGGAGTCGGTCTCGTCGGCGACGCTCCCGTCGAAGTTGCCGCTGTCGACGACCCACTCGTCGACTTCCTCGTATCCCGTCGATGGTGGTTCGGCGACGACGACGGCACCTTTCATCCCGTCGCCGTAGTGGGGTTCCGAGACGAACGGATACACGCCCGGTTCGTCGAAGATGTAACTGTACGCGAGGCCCGACGAGCCGTTGGGTCGGCCGCTGTCGAACGTCCCGTCGAGAGCGACGACGTTGTGTTCGCCGTGGCCGGTCCACTCCCACGTGACGCGTGTCATCGGTGCGACCTCGACCGCCGGCGGGTAGAAGGCCAAGCCGCCGTCGGTCGGTTCGCCGACGCTGATGCTTGCGCGCCCGCCGTGGCCGACGCGAGTGATCTCGCCGGGGTAGTGGTTCGCGTCCGAGAGCCAGCCGTCGAGGTCCTCGGGCGGCGTGAGCTCGGTCGCTTCGACACCTGGTTCGTCCGGCGAACACTCCTCGGCCGGCGTGGTGTCGGCGGTGGTGGACTGCTCGGCGTCGGCGGGCGTGTCGCCGTCGCTGTCGGAGACGGCACTGGAGAGACAGCCCGCGACCGACGTGACACTCAGGAGGGCGGCACTGTGCAAGAGTCGTCTGCGGTTGGGGGACCACGTCATTGCACTTCGGCGATACTTACGGCTGATAGCAAAAGAGGGGGTGCGATTCTCAGATTCTGAAAACCGTCTAACAGGTAGTGGACTGTGTCTCGGAGTGACGCGCTCACCGAGGCCACGGAGTTGTCACGCCACGAGTGGCTCGTTGGGCGGCGAACTGCACTATCCAGGCGTATGTCGGTTGGTTGAAAACACTCTTGCCGGCGGCGGTCGACGGGGTAGTCACGATGGCCCTCCACACGACCCTTTACCGGCGCGTGACCGACCCAGACCTCCGACTCGCGACGCTTCTCGGACTCCTCTCGGTTCCCATCACGGGGGCACTCTCGTGGGGAACGGTCCCCGACGAGCGAGTGGTCGCTGGCGGCACCCTCTCGGGGGCTGCGTTGGTTGTCGTTGGCCTCCTCGTCGGCTATCTCTACTACGACCGGCCGACCGACAGGCGACGCGCCGGGATTCGAGCCGGGCTCGCCGCTTCGCTCGCAGTGGTCCCGGTGTATCTGGCCACCATGGTCTCGACGGTCGAGTCGTCGTCGCCGACAATCGCCGCCGTGAGCGTGGTCGTGACGCCCATCGGCATCGCCATCGGCACAGGCTTCGTCGTCCTCGTCGTGTCCGTGACTGCCGTCGTCGGCGACCGACTCGCCGCAGTCCGGTCGTGGCGTGCGGAGGTACGGGAGCCGGGACGTGTGCGACAGCAGGAGACAGACGGGTCGAGCTGGTGGCTGTACGTGGCCGTGTACGTCGCGCTCGTGCCAGTGGCGGCCGGCTACGTCTTCGGAATCGTCCCGAGGGACCTCGGCAGTGGTCTCGTGGGGGCACTCCTGGTGTTGCTCACGACGGTCGTTGCGGCACTCGCGCTCGTCTCCGTCTACAGGGACGCGAAACGGCTCTACGAGGACGGCTCACCGTGGGTTCCGAACGTCCTCGCGTACGTCGGTGTCCCCGTCGCCGCGTTCGTCGTCGGGTACTACGTCACGACGCTCAGCGCGTGGGAGGCCCCAGCCGCGGCGGTCGGCCAGTACAGCTTCATCGGCGTCTGCTGGGCCGTCGCGGTCGTCTATCTCGTCGACCGGAGACGCGCTACGACAGCGGCGTGATCGGCCGACCCTCTCGGCGACGACGCCCGGAGAGATCGGGGCCGTCCCCTGATGTTCGGCGACGTACAGGCCGAGAAGATACTGGTTGGGCTTACTCATGGGTGGGGACCTCCACCGGCATGCTACACCGCCGACTCGATAGGGACGCTCGTGAGGTCACTCGGCCCGCCGTCTCGTGAGTGGACGAGCGTCAATTGCCAGTCGTCGTCGTCGATGACGCGAACCGACGAAAGCGGCCATGCAGACTCCCGTCGATAGACTCCGAGGACGAGCGGCAGCACCGGAAGCCGCCCGTCTCGGGGCGACAGGGCGTAGTCCGAGACGCGGACGACGATCGTCCGCGTCCCCGAATCGAGGTCGACCGAGGGAGGGCCACAGCGGTACGCCGAGAGCAGGCCATTCCCCTCGAGCGTCGCCAGCGCGGCCGAAACCGCGTCGTCGTTCGACTCGGCCGCGGGGAGGAGGGTCGCCGCCTCGGCGAGGACGTCGGCCTGCTCCGACGGCGTCAGCCGGCTATCGAGTTCAGCGGCCATGCTCTCGAGGAGACAGAGACAGAGTTCGTCGGGGTCCCGAACCGTCTCGGCTAACTCGAAGTAGGCGTCCATGACCGCCGTCTCGACGGCTCTGTGCCCTGCATCACAGAGTGCCTCGAACACGCTCGCGGCGACCTGGTGACAGAACTCGACCAGCGGCGGCTGGCCGACGGCCGCCGAGTCGGCTGACGGCTCCAGCGTCGGAGCCGCCGTCTCGTCGGTGTCGCGGTCTCGGCTGTCGGTTCCGTACACTCCCGTCTCGTGGGAGACGACGAGGGCGTAGTGGGGCAGCTGTGGGTCGTACCGTCGCAGTGCGGCGCGGTACTGTGTGGCCGCGGCGACGGCACGTTCGGCGAGCGTGCGGCTCGCGAAGCGTTTCCCGGCGACCGGGACCGGACGCTCTCCCGTCCGGCTACAGTGGACGACGTACCGTCCGTCGGGAGCGGCGAGCGATTCGACGTGTTCGCGGATCGCGGCGAGTGTCGTTCCGACCATCGTGGGTTACTCCACGTTCCACCCGACCCACGTGGGCCGCGTGCAGTGTCCGTCCGTCACCACGCTTCGGTCCGTCATCGCGACAGCTCCCCGGTGACGATGTCGGCGACTCGCTGTCGGTCGAACAGCTGCTCGTCGCTCGTCACGTCGCCGAAGACGTCCGGATACAGCTGTTTCGCCCCGCGCTCGGTCAGGAACAGGTTGTGGATGGGACCCTGATAGAGATAGCCGCCGCGGTAGACCCGGCCGTTCCGGACGGCGGTCAGCTCGCTGGCGACGGGATGGTCGCGCATATACGCGAGGACCGTGTCGCGGAACTCGGCCGCGGACTTGCGCTCGTGTGCGCGCAGCATGATGACGTCGGGGTCGACTTCGAGCATCGTCTCGTAGTCGATGCGGCCCCGGTCGGTCGTACTCAGCCCGTCGACGCCGGTCCCGGCGAGCGCGTCGCTGACGCCGAGGTCCCGGAACTGCTTCTTGCTCGTCCCCTTGTCGTTGAGCCGGTACGGCGAGAACTGCTCCGGCTCGTCGCTCCCCTCGTAGACGAGCAGCACGTTCGGGCGGTCGTCGGCTGGCGGCAGCTGCCGTTGGACCTCGGCGATGAACTCGTCGTGCAGTTCCTCAAACGCACGGTAGCGTTCCTCCTCGCCGAAGACCTGCGCGACCTTCTCGAAGGCCTCGTAGAGGGTGTAGTAGCGGTACTCGTGCCAGGCGTCCTCGCGACGGAAGACGAGGTTGCCGACGAACGGGCCGACGTTGGTCGTGATCTCCTCGACGTCCGCCTCGCTCCAGTCGAACCAGTTGCGGAGCATCCCCGGATCCATCAGATGGACGTCGTTGTCGAGTTCGTAGAACAGCTCTTTGGCCATCCCCGACGCGCCGAGGTCGTTGGCTTCGAGCGTCTCGCGGTCGACGCTGACGCCGGGCAGTTCGTCGTAGACGTACGTGTAGTAGCGGCCCGCACCGCCGATGCCGGTCATCCCGTCGCCCTTGCCGAGTGCGACGCCCATGTCGGCGTAGCCGCCGCCGTAGGCGACCCACCGCTCGGGGACGGAGTCGAACGTGACCTCGCCGACGGGTTCCATCGTCACCGAGTACGAACTGTCTCGGGCCGTCGTCTCCGCAGTCGACGGTGCTGTCGTTGTGTCGGCTGCAGTCGGATCTGTGTCCTGGCCAGCGTTGCCAGCGCAGCCGGAGAAGAGACCGGCGGCGGCGACCGCAGTACCGTACTGCAGATAGTCTCGGCGCGTCAGTCCGTCGGGGTTGGTGTCGTCGGTCATTGTTAGATGTCTCCGTTGATGATGTCCGCGACGCGTTGGCGGTCGAACAGCTGTTCACCCTGCGGAATCTCGGGATACGGACCGTTTTCGTAGGTCGGCCAGGCACCGAACTGGTCGGGGTAGAGCTGTTTGGCAGTCATCTCCAACTGGAAGAGGTTCAAAATCGGACCCTGATACCGCGCGCCCTGCGGATGGACGCGACCCGCCGCGACCGCCGTCATCTCGGCCGCGACGGCGTTCGATTCGAGCGTCGCACGGATCTCGCCCATGTCCGTCGTCGGCAACATCCCGCCGAGCATCAGCATCACGTCGGGGTCGGCTTCGAGCAGGGTTTCGAGGTCGACGATGGTTCCGGACTCGACTGCGCCCTCGAAGGCGTCGACCGGATGGAGCGGCCGCGTGTGTGCGGTCAGGAAGCCGGGATTGGACAGCGTGTACGCGTAGATGTCGCCCTCGACGTCTGACGAGCCGATCATCACCGCTGTCGGCCGCTCGGACGTCGGTGGGAGGTCGGCCTCGATGGTCGCGAGCAGCTCGTCGCGGACCTCCGCGAGCGCGTCGTACCGGTCCTGTGCGCGGAACACCTGTGCGACCCGTTCGAACTGCTCCCACAGGCCGTAATACTCGTACTCGCCGGGCCAGTCCGTCGGCGGCGTCTGGTGACGCGCGCTGAACGAGTTGCCGAACCACGGCCCGATGTTCTCCCCGATCTCGTCGAGGTCGGCCGTGCTCCACGTACCGAGTTGGAACACCGACGCCGGGTCGGCGAGATGGACGTCGCTGTCGAGTTCGTAGAGCTTCTCCTTGCTTACCTCCCACGAGGAGTAGAGACCTGTCCAGTCCAGCGTCACGCCGGGGAGCCGTTCGACGAACTGGTTCCACAGTGCGTCGTAGTAGTCCGGCGCGTGCATCGCGTTGACCGCATCGCCGCGGCCGAGTGCGAACGCCATGTCCGCGTGGTGGGTGAGCCGCGTGAAGACCGACTCGGGCACCGACTCGAACTCGACGTCCCCAACCGGCGACATCGACACGGTGTACGACCCGTCAGTCGGCGTCTCGGTCTCCGTCGTCGTTCCGTCCGAGCCATCGGTCGTCGACCCGTCGCTCGTTCCGTTCGTTTCGTTCCCTTCGTTCGTTCCGGTACAGCCTGCGAGCAGTCCGCCGCCGAGGACGGCACCGCCGTATTTCACGTAGTCTCTGCGCGTCGGGCGGATCCCCCGACCGTCGTCTTCGGACATATAGTTTAGGCTCGCCTAAAACGTGATAACTGCTTCGAATTTTAGGTCGGCCTAAAAATTGGCGAGTCGAGACATCGTGGGTCGGTTACTCGCCCGCTTCGACGGTTTCGGACCGGATCTCGCGTGCGCGTTCGAGGACGAGGTCGTCGTCGACGTGGTCGAGCAGCCGACGGTGGCCGCGCTCGGTTCGCTGCTCGATCTCCTCGGCCGTCAGATACGTCCCGAGTCGGCGGTCGATGTCGCGCTCGCGCATCGCCTGCCACTGTTCGTCGTCGGTGTGGTTTGCGGGACGCCGCTCGTCGTACCACTCGCGCCAGCGGCCGCGGTCGGCCCACTCGTCGTCGAGCGTCGACTCCTGGCGGACCCAGTCGTAGTGGTCCGCGAGCGACGCCGGTCGACCCCGCGCTCGACGAGCGTCGCCGACGACCGCCAATCCGACGCGCGCGCCGCGGCCAGCGGCGACCACGGCCTGCCGGTCGGCCTCGCTCGACGGCGAGGCGACGTAGAGACCTCCGACCGGCGTCGTCCCGTCCGACGCGGCGTACGACCGGTCGAACCGCTCGTGCGTCTCACCGTCGTGCTCGTACGTCTCGAACATCGCCTCCTCGTCGTCGAGGCCCCGGAGATACTCCCCGTCGTACCGCGTGGCCGCGACGACACGCCGCGCCGTGACACACTCGCCCGCTTGGGTCTCGACGACGAAGCCCTCGCCCCCCTCACGGCGCGTGACCGACTCGACGAACTCCGCGACGAGCGTGCAGCCAGCCTCGGCGACGTGTTCGTGCATCAGCCCGTACAGCGTCTCGACGTCGATCCCCGCCGGGAAGCCGAGATAGTTCTCCAGATACGCACAGCGTTGAATCGAGGAGCGTCCCCGGTCGAAGACGACCGTATCAAGCCCGTAGCGGGCGGTGAAGACCGCCGCCGAACAGCCCGCAGGCCCGCCGCCGACGACGGCGACGTCGTAGTCAGTGCTCATCTCAGACCTCCCCGGCGACGATGTCGGCGACGCGCTCGCGGTCGAACAGTTCCTCCTCGACGCCGTAGAGCGTCCGCGCGAGTCGTTCGGTGATGACGAGGTTCGTGATGGGGCCCTGATACAGCGGCCCGGCACGGTAGACGTCGCCGTTCTCGACGGCGGTCAGGTCGCTCGCGACGCTGTGGTTCTCCATGAACGAGACCACGGTATCCTGAAACTCGCTCTCGGTCTTCATCTCCTGGCCGCGGACGAGCAGCACTTCGGGGTCGACCTCAAGCAACGTCTCGAAGTCGATGGCACCGCGGCTCTCGAAGAAGTTCTTCACGTCCGTCGCTGCGAGCGCGTCCCCCACCTGCAGGTCGTTGAGATGCTTGAAACTCGTCCCCTCGTCGATGACGTACGGATAGTACTGCTCGGGGCTGTCGCCGCCGCCCCAGACAACGGCGGCCGAGGGCCGCTCGCCCTCGGCGGGGACGACGGACGCGAGGTCGGTCTGGAACTCCTCGTGGAGCGTGGCGAACGCCTCGTAGCGGTCCGTCCGCTGGAAGACCGCTGCGAGCTTCTCGAAGCCCTCGTAGAGCGTGTAGTAGCGGTAGCCCTCGTGCCACGGATAGCTCCGCGAGAAGATGCTGTTGCCGAAGAAGGGACCGACGTTCTCGGCGATCTCGTCGACGTCCGCCTGCTGCCACGTCCCGCGGTTCAACAGGAAGTTCGGGTCGACGACGTGGACGTCCGCGTCGAGTTCGTAGAACTGCTCCTTGCCGACGCCGCCCTCTCCCCACAGCTGCCGAATCGAGTCGATATCGACGCTGACGCCGGGAATCTCGTCGTAATACTGGGTGTGGTACCGCCCCGGAAGCCAGACGCCCATCGGTGCGTCGAGACCGAGTGCGATGCCCATATCGGCCCAGCTGCCGTTGTTAGCGACCCACGTCTCGGGGACCGACTCGAAGGTGACCTCGCCGACGGGTTCGATGGAGACGCTGTAGCCGTCGTCGGCCGTCGTTTCGGTCGTCGCAGTCGGCTCCGTCGCGGTGTCCGCAGTCTCCGCGGCGTCGGTCGTCGTCGACCCCGACCCCGTATCACCGGTACAGCCTGCGAGGAGGCCACCACCGACCACCGCACCGCCGTATCTGAGATAGGCTCGTCGGGTCGTCGACCGGTCGCCGTCTCCGCTGTGTTCTTCGCGCATAGATTTTAGGCCCGCCTAAACAGTGAAACCTCTTTCGGTTTTTAGGCCAGCCGAAAAAGAGGGTCAGTGAGGCTGGCCGCACCGCGGACACATCGGTGGGCCGGACTCCGCCAGCGGGAAGCCGCAGCTCGGACGCATACCGTCGGAGTCCGGCGACCGAATCTCCTCGGCCGCGTCGGCGGTCGATGCGGACACGCTCTCGATGGTTCCGACACCGGGGGTCGGTCCGTCTGGGTCGGCGGTCCCCCCGAGAGCACTGAGTGCGAACCGTGCGCGGTCAGCGACGAACGGTTCGTCTGCGTCGCACAGGTCACCGAGGCGTCGCTCCGCGGCACGCCCGCGGACGAACGTACTGTCGTCGCTCAGTCGGATGCGGAGGTCGTCGGCCACGTCCGCGAGCCGGTCGGGAGACTCGGATCCGACGACGACGAGGGCCGTACAGAGATGGCACCGGACGAGTTCGTCGTCGTCAGCGAGGTGCTCAGCAAGTGTCGGCACGTGGTGTCGGAGCCGACGCGGGTCGCCGAGTGCGACGTGTTCCAGCGCCTTCGACAGCTTCTGTGTGACCTCCGGCTCGTCGAACGAGAGCCCGAGACGGAGGTCCGCGAGGAGCTCGGGTGTCGCAACCTCGTCGGGGTGTTCGAGTGCGACGTAGCCGAGTGCCTCGGCCGAGCGAGCCCGGACGTAGTAGAACTCGTCGTCGTCGGCCACGCGCGCGGCGAGCACCGGGACGAGTTCGAGGATAGCGTCGGGGGTGGTTTCAGCGACCGAGACGAGGAGCTTCGCGGTCGTGAGCCGAACGGCACGGTTGTCGGCGTCGAGTGCCGAGGAGAGTAGTGGAAGGAATGAGTTGAGTGAGACCGTGTCGTCGTCTACGAGCTGTTGGATCGACTTGAGGAGCGCCTTCTTCTTGTCGACGGAGACCGCGTCGAACTGTTCGGGAGGAATGCTCGTGTCCGGAACGTCTCCCCGTTCGAGGGAATCGAGCACACACTGGAGCCAGGGTGGGATGTCCTCGTCCATGTGTTGGTCGTTGGTTCTCCCGTTGGCGACCGGTGAGAAAAATCCTCGCACCGGAGGGGTCGAAGGGCACATACGAGGAGTGTGTGACCACACGACCGGCATCCAACCGTCAGGCAGTCTCCCAAACTGCCCCGATTCGGGTATCGACCTCAGACAACACGTGCTTCAGGAGCGAGGTCAACTCGGTTGGGTAGTCTCGGTCGGTCGCGTCGGTAGTGCGTGCTGCTGGTGGGTGATGGAAGTGGTCCCGTTCGTTGTGTGGGTTGTCGTGGCGGTCCCACCGACACATCCACTCATCTCCGCCCCAGTCTTCTCGGTAGGTGACGTGGAAGTCGTCGTTGACATAGGCGCGGACTTCGAGGACTGCGGTTTCAACAGTGTCGGGGTAATACACGGTGTCAAGCGTCGCAACGACCGACTCAGGTTTTGTCCGCGGAAACACAGAGACCGAATCGACAAGCGTCAACGAACCCAGACGACGTGCAACGGCCCGTAAGAGCGCTTCGTTGAGCGTTTTTCCGTCGTCACTCATCGGGTTCAGGCAGAGGCCTCTGCTGTCCCATCTCGGTCACGGCGAGCTAGCTCGACTTCTCGGATGCGTCGTCGGACAGTCTGCCACTCTTGGAGAGTCATCCAGACGTCCTCGACTTCATCATAATCCGCGTGCTCGAGTGCGTCGACGTCGCCGGGAGCATCGACACCAAATCTATCGCGGTAGGATCGCTCTTGATCCGTAAGTTCCCGGAGTTCGGTTTCGAGCTCCTCAAGCGGTTTGTCACGAAGTTCTTGGACTCGCCGCCACTGAAAGTACGAGTCGTTCCGTCGATACGTTGCTGGCGACGAACTCACCTCGGTGAGAATCCCCATCTCCGCGAACCACTGGAGGTAGTCACGTGCCGTCTCGGCGGACACGTCGGCCCGATCTGCGACTGCCGAGACGCGAGTTGGGTCGTACAGTTGCAACGCTGTCTCGTACACTCGCTCTCGGGTCGACCGACCCGATAGTGACGACTCCCACTCGTCAGCCAGCTGTGGTCGGTCGGTAGGTGGTTCTCCACTCATGACGTTATCTCTGTAGAGTAGCCCAATATATTTTGCCACTGCAAAGAATAGTTGCTTCTTGAAGTGCAGGTCGGACGCAGATTGCTGAAAGCGCTGTCTCCGTCACTGGGTGCGTCGAACCAGTTTGTGTGTATTCAACCGGAAGTAGCCGAATCGAAGCTCCCAACAATGTCCTCTGGGGAGAACAGTGAAACGTCATCACGAGTGTTTGCCGCCTGTTCGAGATCAGTAGAGAACCCGGACCGGCTGAAACAACAGTAGTGATGACATTCTCCCCGGCGTGAACGCTGGGGTTTCCTCGCGCTGGGGGTATCGCTTACCGACTCACGGAGGCAACTTTCGGGTTCGTGCGCTCCTCGTTGGAACAAGAGCGTGGTGACTCTGACCAGTCGTGGTCGTTCCACTTGAGGTGCACAGGCCGTGCCATCGGCCGTGCTACCGTCGTCTGCCGTCTCAGGAATGTCTCGGACGCCGTGAGGTCCGCATGTCCCTCGAAGCCGCACGGGCACGTTAGCGTGTCGTGGTGGCGCGTCGTTCGTTCCGCGGACCCGCACTGTGGACACTCTTGGGAAGTCCACGCTTCCGAGCGAACCTCCACCGAGATACCGTACTCCTCGGCGGTACACGCGAGGCGGTCGATAAACTGCCGGAACGCCCAGAAATTGTGTGTCTTGGCGTTCGCTTTGGCCGACCAGTGCGCCTCCAGCACGTCGGTTAACGCGCCGACGTACACCGTGGAGACGCCCTCGGCGTGCAACCGTTTGATGAGGTTGCGTGCCAGTGCGTCTTGGGCGTGGTCGCGGCGTCTCGTTCGGCGTCGGTACAGCGAGCGTATCCGGTGTTGATGTCCGCTCTTTCACGCTACGCGTACCAGCGAAGTCCGCTTCGCGCTACCCGTTACTCCTCGCCGATAGGCGCAAGGAGCGGCCGCTTGCTCTCGGGAGCCAGGTCACTCCACGAGACGGACTCCTCAGCGACAATGTTCTCAGGGTCCATCGCCGGGTCGCTCAACACGAGTCCGGCAGTGAACTCCGGTGGACGCGACTGTTCGGAGGGCGCGGGTGCCCCCCCGACCGGGTTCGCTCCGGGGCCGGTCGCCGAGCCGACGACGATGGTTCCGACCATGCCGAACAGCTCGTGGGGCGCGCACATGATGTTGTGGACACCCTCGGTCTCGAAGGTGTACAACCAGTACTCGCCCGCAGAGAGAATCGGAGAGGAGAACGGCGGGACGCCGTCGGGGACGCGCTGAGTGTAGCCGAACGCTGGGTGGTGTGCATTGACGTTGTGGTGCGGCGACGCGAGGTTGAACCGAACGGTGTCACCAACGTCGATGGCGAGACCCGTCGGCTCGAAGTAGAACTCCGGAAGCGGCACGTCCTCTCGCGGTCGAATCTGAAGATCGATGGTGTGGTCCGGTTCGACCGGTGGCTCTTGGTCACGGGTACCGACGTACCCGAACCGCGGGTCAATTGCGTCGCCATCCGTCTGCGAGGTAGTGTTCTGTTGCATTGTAGAATTGTCAGTTGAAGAAGTGGTCGAATTGCTCGGTGCACCTGCACAGCCGGCGGCAGCAGGCATCGCTGCGGCACCGAGTGCGGTCAACAGCCGTCTCCGCGTCGGCGAAATTCGTGATGCTGTGTTCGTCTCTTCTCGTCTGTCTGCCATTACACTGGAGATGGAGAATAGTTCTGCACTTTGATGTATCGGTTAATGAAACTTTCAGATAAAGTGTCGTGAAACAGCATTCTCAGACATATCTAACGGTTATCACTATAGGTGACTCAAAGTCACCGATCTCGGTTGAGTGGACGCCGAAGACGACGACGCCTGCAGAGAGGAGGATTTCGGGGATGGAGAGTCAGAACCACGTGTTTCGCAGGATGGACGTTATCAGAACAATCGTGTGGGGTCGCGTGGATGTATACTGTGTGGCTCGACAGTTGACGGATCCCACTCAGGCGGTCTCGTCGGCGACCTCGAGTGCTGGTGCTGTCCGACCACTCATCTCGTCGATCGTGAGTTCGTACCACTGTGGTTCGAGTTCGTCTGCTGTTTGGTCGAAGACGCTGAAGCCGACCATCGTCGCGAACTCCGCGAAGATCTCGGCGGCGTCGACCACGTCGGGTGAGCTCTCGATTGGGGAGAGGTGGCCATCGACGAGGACACTCGTCCAGTCGTCGATTCCGTCCCACTCGTAGACGGTGAGGTGGACGGCATTTGAGTCGTTGAGGTGTGACTGCTTTCTGCTCCCTTTTGTGAAGACCAACTGCAGGATACAGCGGTTCTCGAAGACGTCGTACCCGAACGAGACTGGAAGTCCATAGGGTGTCTCGCCGCCGAACGACAGGACGCCGTGGCCCTGCCGTTCCAGGAACGCACCAATCTCTGCCTCGGTCATTTCGACGCCGGGAGTGTCCATGGCCGATGTTGTTAGCGTACCAAAATGAATCCGACGACTGTGCTGTGTTACTTGTTCCGCGCCGCTCCGGGCTCGGTGAGTTCGAAGTCGTCGTAGTAGTACTGTGCGTCGACGCCGAAGTTGACGCTGTTGACGATGAACTCGAGGAACTGCGTACTGGGTGCGAACACGTTGTAGCCACGCTCGTCGACGACGAGTTTGTTGTTGATTCGCCACTTGAATGCCGCACCGTCGCTGGTCTGCTAGAGTTGCGCTTCGATGTCGACCCAGCCACCCTCTTCGGGGTCGATCTTGAGTTGCCTCGGGAGGCCGAGGTTTACCCACTCTGCGGTGACGTTCCCCTCGTCGTCAGACTCGTACACGTACGCACGGAACCCAGCCTCGCCGTCGTCGTTGGCGTCGCTGTCCTGGTAGTCGAGAATCGGGTACGCACTGATGTTTCCGTCCGCCGTGCCGAGCACGGGCCACACGCCTGTCTGATGTGGGTCGTCGTCGGACTCCCATTCAGGGTCGATGTAGAGGCGGTACGAGAAGCGCGAGCCCGCACCGGCGTTCCAGTACGCGCCGCCTGCGTCTTGGTACTTCTTCCCCTGATAGGCGTAGAAGCCAGAGGTGTCTTCAGTTTCGTCGATGTCGATACAGAGTCGGCCGTTGTCCGCCGTCCACGCCTCTGGTGCTCGCCGGTCGGTTACCCACCCTGCGCTGGACGCGGTGTTGGCTGCGGCGTCCGCAGCGATGTCGAACGGCAGGGAGAAACGGGCGTTCGGACTTCGTTTTGCAGTCGCTGTGGTTGTGGAGAGTGTGAGTGCCCCGAGTGCGATGTCACCGAGCTTGGTGAACTGTCGCCGAGTTGTCTTGTCAGAGAAATAACACTTCATCGGGATTGTCTTACTTAACACAATTCTAAAAATCTTGACTATTAAGACATACCCGAAACGAGGAGTGTTTCGTGGGTTCGAGAACGACTTTCGGGTGGCGAAAGAGCCGTCGACGGGTTAGTCGTCGCTACCGTCTCGGACGAGCTCGACCACGTCGACGCCGACGCCCCACAGTTGGCGGATGACGATCTTGACGTCGAACCAGAAGGACTGCTGGCGGATGTACGCGAGGTCGTAGCGGATCTTCTCTTCGGGTCGCGTGCTCGATGCGTCGTTGATCTGTGCCAGTCCCGTGAGACCGGGTTTGACGAACCACCGCTTTTGCCACTCCGAGACCTCCTCTTGGATGTCCGCGTCCAACTCGGGGCGTTCGGGTCGGGGTCCGACGACGCTCATGTCCCCCACGAGAATCGACCACAGCTGCGGAATCTCGTCCAGATGTGTCTTCCGAAGGACGCGGCCGACACTGGTGACGCGGGGGTCGACGCCGCCAGCGTCCTCTTCGCTGAGTTTCGCCCCAGTTTCCGCCTCTGCGTCGGGGATCATACTCCGGAACTTGTAGACCTCGAAGTCGCCCCCGAACTCGGCGGTCCGCTTCTGGCTGTAGAAGATCGGACCGGGGCTGGTCGCCTTGATGGCGACCGAGATGAGGACGATGACGGGCGAGAGGACGAACAGTGCGGTTCCCGCGAAAGCGACGTCGAAGAGCCGTTTGACGGCGTACTCCTGCCAGTCCCACGGCGTGAGGTCGACGTCGACGATGGTCGTGTTCTCGTCGCTGTCGAAGAGCACGCTGTCGACGTGGTTGCGGTGTGCCTTCGCACGGACACCGTGGTCGGAGCAGACTTTGAGCGCGCCGAAGAACTCCGCCCGGTCGGAGAGCCGGAGCGCGAGATACGCAGTGTCGACGTCGTATCTGACCAGCAGGTCGTCGAGTCTCGACAGTCCGCCAAGATGCGGTACGGACTCGACGTCGACGCCGGTGCCACCGTCGGTCGAGAGAACGCGGGCTTCACCGACCTGTTCGTCGACGTCGTACGGACTCGGCGGAGAGACGTAGCCCAAGATGTTCGCGTCGGTCTCCTGCAGAATGTCCTCGATCTGTGAGTAGTCGTCGCCGATGATGACCGCTCGCTCGTCGGCCGCGTTCGGGGCACGCCTGATCGCAACGAACCACAGCGGAAGGACGAGAAGGAGCAGACCCATACTCAAGATGAGCGTCGACCGGGGAAGCCGGTACGTGTAGTCGAAGTAGCCGATGGCTGCGAGCGCGAACCCGGCGACGACGACACGCTGCTGGACGAGGAGTGCAGTGTCCAAGAGCCGACGTGGCCGAGGTTTGAACATCGGGGCCAGCGAGGCGAGGACGACCGCGGTCGAAACGAGTGCGGCGAGCCACAGGTTCGGGCCGGATAGCACTGTGGAAGTCAGCCGGTTAAAAATAGGAATGGCCGACGTCGTGAGGTTCTGTACCGTTGTGAGGTTACTGACGAAGACGGAGAGCGCGGTCAATACCACTACGCCGCCCGCGCTGAGAAGCCGGTAGAGAACTCCAGAGACCACAATCGTGTCTCGAGTTTCGCATATAATAAGGGTATCTTTTCAGACACCGAACGGCTCGCAGCTACGACGAACGTTGGCTTTTTGAGACTGACAGCGCGAGTGGTAGGAAATGACGGACGTCCGTGAGGCGACGACCTCACTCCTCGAATCCCATCCCTCCATGGAGTCGGCACTTCGAGAGCTCCTCGAACTCGACGACGACGGGCCCTGGACGTTTCAGGAGACGAGCCTCGACTCGGGAACGTTCGGCGAGATCGTCTCGTCGGGGATCGTCGAGAAGCACGACAGCGACTATCGCATCGCGGACCGGGATGCAGTTCGGGCGGTGCTGAACGGTGAGTCGACGAGCACCGGATCGCCGGACGCCGATTTCGGACTCGGTAATCGGGTCAAACAAGCCTGGGCTGGAGTCGACCGGAACGCCCTGCTGCTCCTCTGCGGGGCGCTAGTGCTCGTCGCAGCCTTACGCATGGTCTCGTTTCCCGCCGTGTTCCGCGACGGGGATGTCGTCCTCCTCGGGAACGACCCATACCACTACCGGTACTGGGTCGAGCAGGCCGCCGCCGTCGCGGGAACGTTCGACTTCGCCGGGCTTGCGGAGTTACCGAGACGGGTCGAACTGGGCGAGCCGTTACTCGTGGCGACGTTGTGGTTCGTCAGCTCGGTGTTCGGCGGGGGGACAGCCGTCACCGACGTCGTCGTCGCGGTGTATCCGGTCGTCGCCGCCGTCGTCGTTGCGGTGTGCGTCTACCGAGTGGCGACGTCGGTAACGGACGACCGGCGCGTGGGGCTCGCAGCCGTCCTGATGCTCGCACTAATCCCGGCGCACGCCTACCGGAGCGGACTCGGATTTGCCGACCACCACGCCTTCGACTATCTGTGGCTCGCGCTGACCGCGGTGGCACTCGTCGAGTTGGTCTCGGACTCCGGGCGGCCGTGGCCCTACTCGGCACTCCTCGGCGTCGGCGTCGCGGGACAGATACTCGCGTGGGACAACGGGCCGCTGCTCGTCGTCCCCATCGCGCTCGTCGTCGCCCTCCACGGAGCGGCCCTGGTGGCCCGCGGAACGTCGCCGCTCGGTCGGCTCCTCCCGATCGTCGCTGGACTCGGTCTCGCGTCCGTGCTCACCTGGGGGGCGCACACGACGCTCGGCTGGCACACGACCGTGGTCGCGTCCGTCCCCCTCCTCTTGACACTCGGAGCACTCGTGGTGGCGGTACTCGGCGAGGCGGCTCACCGATTCGATGTACCGTTGGCGGCACTCCTCGGGACGGAAGCGGTCGGCGCGGTCGCACTGGCAGTGGCACTCCCGGCGGTCTTTCCGGAGTTCGCACAGGGAGTGAACCGCGGAATCGACACGCTGTTCGCGACTCGGAACATCGCCGAGACGACGTCGATCGTCGGCGAGGAGATGGGGTCGATCTTCGGCCCGCTATTGCTGTTCGGCTTCGTCTTCCTCCTCGGACTCCCATATCTTGGGTGGGCGACGCTCCGTGCAGCCCGTCAGCGCGACAGCCGGTGGATGACACTGTCGGCGTACGGCTGGTGGTTCTTCGCGCTCACGCTCGTCCAACTCCGGTTCTCCGGCGAGTTCTCCGTCTTCCTCGCGATGTTTGCCGGGGTCGGGTTCCTCCACGTCGCAGCCGCCGTCGGTCTCGCCGACCCCGTCGAACTGTTCTCGGACGACGCCGACAGTTCGGGGCGGCCGTCGCATCCGAGTGACGACCGCGACGGAGAGCTCGCGCTACCGTCACGCCGTGAGGCACTTACCTCCCTCAGCTTCGTCGGCTTCGTCGGCAGCCTCAGCCTTGTCCAGATTCCGGTGAAGTTCAGCCAGTTGACCATCAGCCGTGACGAGTATCGGGCGGCGGTGTGGATGCGTGACTACGCCGAGGAACGAGACTGGTCGTATCCCGAGAACTACGTCTTCAGCCAGTGGGGCAAAAACAGGATGTACAACTGGTTCGTGAACGGGGAAGCAGATTCGTATGGGTACGCACAACGACGGTTCACGAGCTTCCTCGAAGCCGAGAACCCTGAAGAGTGGTACAACCGGCTCAACGGCCGGGCCGGGTTCGTCGTCACGGACGTCGACGCGTCGGACGGCACTATCGCGACTCAGCTATCGAACTACGGGAGCGAGACGGAAGAGGCGGAAGCCCTCTCGCACTACCGGCTGGTGCATCGAAACGACTCGCTGCTCATCTTCACGCTCGTCGCTGGCGCGAGGCTCGTCGGCGAGAGCGAACAAGGAGCGGTGACTGCCTCGACCGAAGTGGACGTCGAGGGCGAGACGTTCGACTACGAGAACACCGTTCAGGTCGCTTCCGACGGGACGTTCTCCGTGACGGTTCCGTACCCTGGTGAGTATCATATCGGAGACGAGACGTACGTCGTCGAATCGGAGGCTGTCGTCGAGGGGTCGCAGATACGTCAGCAGAGATAATCAGGTCGGTTAGGCTCCGGCGTAGTACTGTCTGCGAGTGTCTGCGAGTCTGTTCGCCGCGTGAGACCGGGACTATTTATTGGGTGGCCGGGAGTGGTCAGAAGTATGAAAGCCGTCGTGCTCGCAGCAGGAGAGGGAACCCGGCTCCGACCGCTGACAGAAGACAAACCGAAAGGGATGGTCGAAGTCGACGGAAAGCCGATTCTCACGCACTGCTTCGACCAGTTGGCGGAGTTAGGTGCCAACGAGTTCGTCGTCGTCGTCGGCTACCGCAAGCAGGACATCATCAGCCACTACGGCGACGAGTATCGAGGTATCCCCATCACCTACGCCCACCAGCGAGAGCAGAGCGGACTGGCACACGCGCTCCTCACCGTCGAAGAACACATCGACGACGACTTCATGCTGATCCTCGGCGACAACATCTTCGATGCGAACCTCGACGACGTCGTGAAGCGGCAGAAAGAGGACCGTGCGGACGCCGCCTTCTTGGTCGAGGAAGTTCCGTACGAGGAGGCGAGCCGGTACGGGGTGTGTGACACGAACGACTACGGTGAAATTACCGACGTCGTCGAGAAACCTGAAGACCCGCCGTCGAACCTCGTGATGACCGGCTTCTACACGTTTTCTCCGGCGATCTTCCACGCCTGCCATCTCGTCCAGCCGTCGAACCGTGGAGAGTACGAGATCAGTGAGGCAATCGACCTGCTGATTCGAAGCGGCCGAACCATCGACGCGATCCGGATGAATGGGTGGCGGGTCGACGTGGGATACCCCGAGGACAGGGACAAAGCTGAGCGACTGCTACGAGGCGGGGAACCAGAAGCGTCGGCGAACTGATCACGGGTGAACTCGGTGGCTTTTTGCTGAGTGAGCGAGCGAATCTGACACAATGCAGATACTCGTCACTGGTGGGGCAGGGTTCATCGGTGGACACCTCGCAGCGCGGTTTGCGGAGGATGGACACGATGTCATCGTCCTGGATAACTTCGAACCGTACTACGATCTCGGGATTAAACAGCGGAACGTCGAACAAGGGCGGCTTGCCGCCGAAGAGAGCAGCGGGACGTACACGCTCGTCCGCGGGGATATCCGTGACGAAGAAGTAGTCTCGGAGGCTGTCGCCGACGCCGACGTCGTCTTCCACCAAGCCGCCCAGGCTGGTGTTCGGACGAGCGTCGAACAACCACAGAAGGTAAACGAGATCAACGTCGATGGGACGTTGAACGTTCTCGAGGCTGCGCGTGACTCGGAGACAGAACGTGTCGTGGTGGCGAGTTCCTCGTCAGTGTACGGAAAGCCCGAGTCTCTTCCGTACGACGAAGAACATCCGACAACGCCAGTCAGCCCGTATGGAGGGTCGAAACTCGCAGAGGAACAGTACACGCGCATCTACAACGAGGTGTACGGATTACCGACTGTCGCACTTCGGTACTTCACCGTCTACGGGCCGCGGATGCGACCGAACATGGCGATCAGCAACTTCGTTTCACGATGCCTGAACGACGAGCCCCCGGTTATCTACGGGGATGGTACACAGACACGGGACTTCACGTACATCGACGACGTGATTCGCGCGAACGAGACACTCCTCGACACCGCTGCTGCTGACGGTGAAGTATTGAACGTCGGAAGTACGGACAACATCGCTATCAAGACGCTCGCAGAGGAGATTCGAGACCAGCTCGCGCCGAACTTAGAGCTGCAGTACGACGAGCGTCACGACGCCGACGCCGAACACACTCACGCGGATATTTCGAAAGCGAATGAACTCATCGGATACGAGCCGACCACGACGATTCGAGAGGGCGTCGAACGCTTCACGGACTGGTACCGAGAGAACCGCGACTGGTACGAGCCGCTGGTGCGGAACTCCTGAGGGAAGAGACTGGCTGCATCCAGAGGCGTCGTGGAAGCACAGACGGGCTGCCCCCAGCTAGTGACGAGCGAGAGGCCGCGTGGAAACTGTGACGTCGCAGCGTCGACAGGGCGAGATGGGCACTTCGGCGATTCTATCGGCGGATTTAATTCGCCGTACTCGGTGGTGAGAGGTGAATGAAGATTCTTCGCGTCGCACAGAACCTCTATCCGGAGGTCCCCGGCGGTGGGACGTACCACGTCCACGCGATGAGTCGCGACCAGGCGGCGATGGGCCACGACGTGACTGTCCTGACGGTCACCGACGATGACTCACTCCCACGACGAGAGGAACGTGACGGCTACACCGTGATTCGTCGGTCCCCGACGGTGGAGTTACTGGGTAACGAGATCTCGGCTGGCGTTGCCAAAGACCTAGCCTTCGCCCGTGACTACGACGTGATTCACGCACACTCTCATCTCTACTTCTCGACGAATTTGGCGGCGTTGAAGCGGCGACTGGGGAACATTCCACTGGCGATTACGAACCACGGACTCTACTCACAGACGGCTCCGGAGTGGGTGTTTGATGCGTATCTGAAGACGGTCGGTCGGTGGACGTTCGACAGTGCGGACGTCATCTTCTGTTACACCGAAGAAGACAAAGGTAGGATTCGAGAGTTCGGTGTCGAGGCCGATATCGAAGTCGTCGCGAATGGTATCGACCAGACGCGGTTCACGCCGGAGGGGCCGCAGAGCGAGTTGGTCGATAGCGATGGGCCGGTCGTGCTGTTCGTCGGCCGACTCGTCGAAGGGAAGCGTCCGGGAGATGCAGTCAAGGCGTTCGCGGGCGTTCGCGAGGAACATCCGGACGCAGAACTGTATCTGTGCGGGGACGGGCCGCTCCGTGAGGAGTTAGAACAGTTGGTTCGGGAAAGAGGGCTATCGGAGTCGGTGACGTTCCTCGGACACGTCGACTACGACGAGATGCCAGCCATCTATCGGTCGGCGGACGTACTCGTGTTACCGAGTCGTGCGGAAGGACTGCCACGGACGGTGTTGGAGGCATTCGCTTCGGGGACGCCCGTAGTTGCGAGTGACCTGGAGCAGGTTGCGCCGATTGTCGAGGAAGCAGGAGAGACTGTTAGAATTGGGGATGTGAAGACATATATACGGGAGATTTCTTCACTAATCAGCGAGAACAATCGGAGGAAACAACTTGGCCTGAATGGACGTGAACTCATTGATGAAAGGTATAGGTGGGAAGATACAGTGACTGCAACAACACAAAAGATTTCCAAATTTCCAATTGAATAAATCCATTGCAGTTCAACTTTCCCACAGAGAGCGCAAAGATAACATTTTTTGCTGGTTTTCAGTGGAGTTGTGGAGAATAAGACTTCTAATCAGCAGTGCAAATATGATAATCTCTATTTTAGCACTAACTACCTAGATATTTCCCGGTAGAGATCAGCATAGCGTTGCGCAGATGCGTACATATCGTACATACACTCAATTCGTTTTTGTGCACTCCGTCCAATCTCTTTTCGACAATCTTCGTCAAGTAGTAACTCAATACCTTTGCGGATGCTGTCGACACTTTGCGGATCAACTCGTATACATGCATCTCCCGAAACTTCGCGAAGTACATCAATATCACTCACGATACTGGGAGTTCCTGTTGCCATCGCTTCGGCATTAGCAACTCCAAAGCCCTCATATAGCGACGGAAACGCAAAAATATCGATTGCTTCGTAAAATGCGTACACGTCAGCACGCTCGGGTAACCACCCCAGAAATGTGACAGAGTCCGTCAATCCACGTTCGCGAACTTCCCGCTCGAGTGTAGATCTAGAAGGGCCATCACCCGTAATTGCAAGGTGTAATTCTGGATAATTTTCAGATAGAGAACCCACAGCACGAATCAGCCGTTTTAGATTCTTTTGGGGTACCAAACGCCCACCAGTACCGATAACTACGCCATTAGGGAGGTCAACCGAACGACGTATACTGACTTGCTCCCTGATATTTCGGATGTCTGCTCCGTAATGAATCACTTGGTGTTCGGTTCCCGAAGCGAGAAGGAGTAGTTGTTCCCAGGTTTTGAAACTACGCTTAGTAGCGTACGAGTTGCTAACTATCGTATCGGAGAGTGCGTTTGATATTCCGTTCACCAAGTTCTTAATTGAGCTATACTCAGCGTGAGTATTGTGTTGAGTAGCGACGACAGGTATATCCACTTTTCTGGCGAGTAGTGTTGCCACCGAGCCAATGGCAATTGGATGAACGTGCAAAACATCATAATCGCGATCTGCAAGTATTCGAAAGAGCTTCAGATAGGCGCGTAAATCAATCTTTGATTTCGCTTCCAGACTCTCAACCTCGACACCAAGTGTATGTTCAGAAGCGTTTCCCCACGCAAATATATCCACTGAGACTGAGGGGTTGTCAATGAGGCTTGCGGCTTCAAGTGGTGTAGAGCCCTCGTCAGCCCCGCTCAAAAGTATAGCTACATCCGTGGTTTCAGTCATCTGTATTGGTCGCGTGTTCGTGAGACTATTGAGTGTGTCGAAGGAATGTTATCCTTGTCTGTTAAGAAGATACAGATTGTTGTAGTCTCTCAGAACAACACAAGAGGGAAATTATTTCCAATGAGAATTAGTATCCTTATTTGATGGTTCAGGATGTCTCTAATATTGAACGAGGATTATTACTATTCACAGTATTTCTCTCGCCATTGTTCTTTGTCCAAATTGCCGGTAAGAATCTCGCACCATGGGATTTCATTTTCATAATTACAGTGCTTCTTTATGCTTTGAGAACTGGTAGCGTAGCTATTGGGCCGACAAAACGGTACGTTCTAGGGGTGGTTATCTTCGTGACCGCAAGTGTTCTCTCTCTCTTGAATAGTCCTTTTCCGGCGAATTCATTTCTTGATTCAGGTCAGTACTATCTAATCCTGTTTGCCGTCGTTCCAGCATCATTGACTGTATTTAGCGATCGTAACTCACGATGGTTGGGTTACCTTACTGTGGCTGCAATTTTAAATATTATCTCTGTCTTGTGCATAATATATAGCGTGGCAACTGGCAGTTTCACTGTTGAAATTGTATACGCGAACCACAATATTATTCCAGTACTTACAGCGGGTGCAGCAATTACTGCAGCAGGACTTGCTCTATGCGGAAACAAACCCACATATTTTCGGGTGATCGGTGCCGTATTGATGTCGGTGAATACACTCGCTGTGTTTCTTGGACCATCAGTTGGTGCGTATATAATGGTAAGTGTTGCTATTTGGTTGTTTGTCTGGTGGAGGGCTGTTCGGCATCCAGGTATAGAAAAAATATTTTGGACGGTCTCTTTCGTTGGGGGAGTTGTCGGACTCTTGGTTCTTCTCGGCAAGTGGCAAGTAGTTTATCAAATCGGATTTGAACACCGATGGCCAATGTATCGTGAAGCCTTCTTTGATGGATTTCAAGCGTTCCCATTAGGAGGAGGAATGTCTTCGGCAGACATCTACCTTGCAGACATTCCAACTGACATTTCAAGAGAAGTACACAACATATGGTTGTCGCATTGGCTGGAGTTCGGGGTTCTTGGGATCATAGGAACCGTGTTGATTTTCTCCGACTGGCCTGTTGCCCTCTACCAGACGGTCTCTTCAGATGAGCAAAGAATTCCGGCATGGGAGTATTCTCTTGTCGCCCTTTTTGGTGCGTGGTTTATACAAGTCCAGTTCCAGCCGGCACCTGTAACTCGATTTTGGTGGGTGATATTCGGATTATCGTGGACAGTATTACTCGATCGCCAGCAATCCGTTCAAGTTGTGAGTACCTCCTCAGAACAACGCAGCATCCGCGAGAACCTATCGGACCAACAAGAGAGTAATTTAGTAGAATAATATCAAACAGGATCCGGATGTGGCACTCAATAGCCATTCGTTTATAATTGTGCAGAATTAGAAATCCTCTTGCGAATAGTATTGCTTATAAAAGTCTTGACGTTCCTCAATTAGCTATATTAAATTCTGTGGGTGCATCGGTTAATCGACAGCGTTACCGGCCCGCCGAAGGCGCAACCAAGGTTGATCACCGTCGACGAAATCACTGTCAACACCAATAAGGTGTATTTTAGAATTTGCCGCAATAAACCCGAATCTAAAAGAGGTTCTTCACGCTGCGATGCTCAAGAATCGGAGGATTGATCCGACAATTACGTTTCTTCACAGAACTTGTGGGAAGCTCAACCGCTTAGCGACTGTGTCTCTAGCCAATGCATTTGGCTATCAGGCTGCCTTCTCTCGAGTGAGGTTAAATGGTCAAATCACTATACATATCGAAGCCTGATCAAAAGTGCTTGGTGCGTTCAATATAGGGTGGACCGTTTCCACAACTAACGGATGGGCAGTCAACTCGGCGTGAAGCACCAGCTCGTGATAAAATAAACTCATCTGTCAAATGTGGGTGAGAATAAAGTGATAATACGATTCAGTTCTGTTTCCGGAAAATTCCGCAGTTGTAGAATGTTGCGTATTTCCCTTCTCTTGTGGCTGAAACTTCTTGGAAAACATCGGTGTGTAATATATCATCTGATAATAAAACACCGCCAGGTACCAAAGAATCGATGATCTTGTTGTATGCGTATCTCATTTCACTAGGGTCTTTACTTGCATCATAAATCCCAAAATCAAGTCCATCGATCTCTTCAAGCACTGGCTCCAGTATCTTTGTGAAGTCTCCAATTTGTATCTGGTAATTGTGTCGCATTCGAAGGCTCTTGGGTGCAATCCAACCGACTTCTTTCTCATCGGGAATGTAGCCACCCGCATTCTTAAGGGCAATTTTTCCCCGACGTTCACGAATCTGGTTCTCAAACTGAGGTCGGTCAATACCATATACCACAGAATTGTCTACTGAAGTTTGGTCTAATGCGGTCAACAAGTAGAAAGTAGACATACCATTTGCGACACCAACTTCCAACACAGTTGACGGATCTAGTAGTCGTGAGATTATGTAAGCGGTTTCACCATTGAAATCCATTCCACCAGGGCTATATGACTTATTAGCAAATTCGTTCTCCACCTCCGCTAATCTATTAGGAATCGGACTTCTCATTATCTCAGAGTAGTACGAATCGATTTTTGACTCTTCGCAATTGAAGAGTCGCGCCAGTTCGCGACGTCTTTCAGAGGCTGCGCGTTGGCTATCCAGTTGCTCCTTATTAGGAGTGGCATTCAACGAATTTTTAACCACACGAAGTGCCTTACTTGGATTTTCAAGAGCACGCCGTGCGTCACTTGGATTGAGGAACTGAAGCAGGTTTCGGAGATCAGACATAACAAAGAACTCACTCTATAGGGAAAAAAAGATACGCTTTTACCGAGGCTTGAACCTAGATTTGCTATTCCATTCTATAATCAAAATATGCTGACATAGCCTGCTTGCGACTACAGTACAGAAACAACGAGAAAGAGTGAGTGATCAATGAAAGGTTTCTCGCAGAGGCTGGTAAGAAGCATCACAGTAGCCACTTTTGCTCTTGTCAGGGACTTATTAATAGAGGTAGAAGTACCCTGCATCTCCCAGCGTAGAACGCTCCCTCAAGTGATTTCCAGTGAGTGAATGGGTTAGCTGATGGGGCTATAGACCCGCCGAGGGTGCAGCTGAGAGGAATCAGTGTCTAGAGGAGTATTGCTAACCATAACGACAATACATTTTAGATGAATACATTATGCAAACATCGAGATAACGGTGATTCCTCACCCCACATTGTTCGACACAGGACTGATCCAGCGGGTACGTTTCTCCACTATGTTTGGGAGATATACGATTGCTCAGAGCTTATGTTTTAGCCGAGCACTCAACAGTCGAGCTATCTCAGAGGTTAACTAGACAGTGCTCAGTGAGAGTTAACATTAAATTTGTTTGATATATAGTTATTGTTATCGGTGTTCTTGAATCAATTTCTTCATTTTGAATCGGATTTCAGAATCAAGAATAAGCAGCAGAGAGAAATAAATCAGGCCACCAAATAATATCAGAATTGTAGTATTATATAATTTCCCATAAACCAGTTGGAGAGATAAAAAGGGTAAGAATAAAAACATTATGGCCGCAGAGATAATTTGCATGACAATCATTGGCTCAAACGGGAATCCCAGATCTTTTCTTAGGATATAGACATAAGCCCCAAGTCGTAAAATTTCAGTGGATACCGTAGCAACTAGAATACCAATAAGTCCGTGTGTCAAAGTAAGTGCAGTTGCTGTAGGTAAAAATATTATCACAATACCCACATTCACTCGAAAGTTAATTTCTGGTTGATTAAGACCGTCAACAACGTTCGTGTATTGAAGTCTATAAGTATATATTAGTTGAAACAGTGCCAACCCAACCAATGCAGGCCAAGCGCGAACATACTCAGGAGTATAGAGAACCGCGAGAAGGTCTTGGCCGAGCACTATCGAGCCTGCTAGCAGTGGAAACCCAAATAAGCCAGCAAATCGGGTACCTTGTTGAAGCTCCCGCTCAACTCCCTCCTTGGCTCGCGACGCAAGACCACTAGTTTTGACACTAAGAGTTCGTGCTAAGACTACAGCCGCAGTTACAGAGGGGATGGTCAAACGAAGTGCAGCCTCGTAGAATCCAGCCGCTGCATTACCAGCAAGGGCACTCAACAATAATATGTCCGCTCTAGAGTACAATCGCTGCAAAAACTTGTTTGGGACACTATATCGAGCGAAAGAGAGGGTTCTGTAGGCAGTTTCTCTAGAAGGCAGCGTGGGGTGAATATCGAGAAGGAACAAAATAAGCAGAAAGGCAAGGAAGTTTGCACACGCAACAGCCCAAATCAGCATTGGAACCATAGTTGTTAAAGATAGAATACCAACTACTGCAAGTAGACGAATAAGAGATCGGCCCGCATTTGCTATTGTAGCGGCACCCGGGTTACCAGTTCCAGTATAAGTGTCGAAAGCTATTGAGAACAGTCCGAGCGTTAGAGTAGTCACAATAACACCGAAGCTATCGGAAACTGTGAGTCCGAACAGAGGACCACTCGTACACCAGTAAACTAGTCCGACTATGGCACCAAGTAAGAGCGAGTAAGTGATTGCGAATAAAATGCCCGCACCAAGATATTCACTTGAAGAGGAACCAATCTCACTGACCCGTTTTCGGATTGCTACACCAGTACCGTCAATGACTTGGCATAGAATCTCTGCAGCAGAGAGAAGTACGTAGAACGAACCAACTGTTGATGGGTTGAGGAATCTAGTAAGTACAAGGACTTCAATGAACCCACTTATCAGCAACAACACTCGCCCCACCATACCGATTACAGTCTCTCGACCAAGGCTGAGAGAGCTAGTATCCTTTGCCATCAATCAGCTTTGATTTTTGTTTTCTCATAAGCTCTCTGAGCGATTTCAGAGATTTCAGCCTGAAATCGCTCCACGCTGTACTGTCTTGCTTCTTCGATGATTTCTTCTCGCGACCAACCAATTTTCTCCGGCTCAAACCTCTTAATAACGTCACGCAACTCCGGGATTCCTCGATCATACAAAATCCCATTTTTTCCATGGTTTATCTGATATTGAGTGTACCCCTCGCGGACTCCAATTACAGGAGTTCCAGAAGCAAACGACTCAATTGGAACAATACCAAAGTCCTCAGCATGAGCGTTGAAAATGAATGCTTGAGCTTCGCCTAACCGCCTGCGTTTCTCCTGTTCGTCAAGGTAGCCAACGAATTCCACGTTATCTGGGGCAATCTCTTCAAGTCTGTGCTTTTCCGGTCCATCTCCGCCCACAACCAACTGTTTATTAAGACCGTCAAACGCACGCACAATCTCGTCAATTCGTTTTTCTGCGCGAAGGTGTGAAAATGTGAGATAATAGTCCTCTTGTTCGCGAGGTTCATATGAGTCAACGTCAACCGGTGGGTAAACGACTTCGACATCGTCAACGCCCCAGTATCGCTGTACCCGCCTGGCTACCAATTCACTATTTGCTACCCAAATGTCTGGGAACGGTATCGTCTGTGCATAGAGGGTGCGCAGTGCTGTTCCATACAGTTTCCCGACAAGTGTATTGCCAGTTTGCAAGAAGCGATGGTATGCAGCATAGGGTGTGCTGTGTACGTACCGCACAACAGCTTGGGTGTCCCGCGGAACATACCATCCTGGATTGTTTCCACTCTCAAAAACGACGTCCGCGTCATGAAGTTCTGGAACATGCTGCCAAGCTACTGCAAAGTAAAGGTCTCGAGCAGTAGTTGATTCAGAACTGACACGGCGCGCAATTGAAGAGTCAAATAACTCGGTCGTGCCAACATCATCCGCGACTACACCTGCTAGTTCAAAGCCGAGATGAAGATTACAACTAAATATCCGAGCCAGTTCTTCGGCTACAAATAGGGCACCGCCTCGATCAAGTGCTTCAGAATGTGCAACTCTAATATCCATTCTACCGGTCCAAGGTAATATAGCGTCGACTCGGGAGGTTTTAATCCCTTTTGTCTGAGGTCAAGGAACACTTGGACCGATTCTTTTATCGGACCCATTGAATTGTGTAACAGCATGAACGTCCTCTACATTACTATCGATGCACTTCGTGCCGATCATGTGCAAGAGGACTCGATGCCTTCGATGCGGTCATTTGCTGACGGTGCCATCGAGTTCACAGAATGTGTCGCTAATGGGCCAGGAACACCTTGGTCATTTCCTGCCTTGTTAGCCAGCCGATACGCTGGTTCAACGGACGGGTTTGGGATACCGGAACCGGGAGACGCTCATCCAACCTTGGCCGAAGTTCTCTCAGAAGCAGGAATGGCAACTTCTGGGTTCACAGATAACAGATTTGCGTCCAGTTCATACAATTATGACCGGGGAATGGACGAGATGCATGATAAGGGAGCGACCTCTCCACTAAAGGGTGCAAAGCAGTTCTTACGCGAGAAGCTCGACCACGACGGAGTTGTCTTTCAGTCACTTCTTCGAGGATATCACTTGCTGGACAATGTATTTGTCACCGCCAGTGATCGTGACAGCCGATTTGTTAGAGCAGAAGTTTTCGTTGATGAATTGATAGAATGGACAGAAGAACAAAACAAAGATTGGTTCGCCTGGCTTCACCCGATGGACGTTCATGCCCCTTACGAGGCCCCACCTGAGTACCAACGTAAATATTTGGACGAACCAGTTAGTCGGGTCAAGTCTCAGAAGCTAGCCCGTACTGCTGTTCACCATCCCGATGAGTTAAGCGATGAGGAGTGGTCTCTACAACAAGATCTTTACAAAGCCGAATGTCGGTACCTTGACGACCAACTTTCAAGGCTAATGGACACTCTTGAGCATCGGGGAGAGTTAGACGATACTGTTGTTGTCCTCACTGCCGATCACGGTGATATGCACGGAGAGCATCAGAGAGGTGGACATCCGCAGGAATTTTGGGAAGAGGTTATTCGAGTCCCCTTAGCACTTCGACTTCCTGAGTCAAACCCGGCAACTATTAATGGACAGGCTGCCCTCATCGACGTTCCTCCGACAATTCTTGATGCGCTTAATCTCAAAATTCCGAGTTCGTGGGATGGTCAATCGCTACTGTCCCGAATTAACGGTGACTCAACAGCACGGAAGCACGCATTTGTTGACGTTGGTGCAACGTTGAACCGGCAGCACGCAGCTCTTCGTCGCTCTGATGGGTGGAAGTTGTTGCGGCACGAGAAAAAAGAATATTTGTTCAACCTGTCAGAGAACCCCAACGAAGATGAAGAGAAAAACAAGGCTCAGAGTGCTACCAAAGAGTATGACGATCTGTCTGCAACTCTCGACAAACACTTAGACAACATGGAGCGCAGGAGAGAACTAGGAGAGGCAGGTATTGAAGATGAAGAAATGATTGAAGACCATCTGAAGGAGCTCGGCTACTTGGAGTAATCTTATAATGTGTGGAATTGCCGGCCAGTTTGTGGAAAGCGGGAATCCAGATGGGGAAGAGCTCGAATCAATGAGCTCATGCCTGACTCATCGTGGCCCCGACGACTCTGGAGTTTACCTTGATGGTTCTGTAGGTCTTGCGCATCGCCGACTCAGTATTATAGATCTAAATACTGGCCGACAACCAATCTTCAACGAAGATGAATCCGTTGCAGTGATATTCAATGGTGAAATTTACAATTACCGCCAACTTAAAAAATCGCTCATTTCTGATGGCCACCGGTTCACGACTGAGACAGATACCGAAGTTATAGTACACCTATACGAAGAGAACGGACTGTCTTTCGTAGAACAACTCCAAGGAATGTTTGCCTTTGCTCTTTGGGATTCAGATAGGGAACGGCTAGTTCTCGCACGAGATCAGATAGGAATCAAACCACTACTGTTCTCACATGACGGTGATACTACCGCATTCGCATCTGAACTCCCCGCACTATTGAGAACTGAAATAGATCACGGAGGACTTGATGAGTCAGCGCTTGCACGATATTTCGCCTTCGGATTTATCCCATCTCCTGACACCGCGTTTTCAAATATATCAAAGCTACAGCCAGGGGAGATGGCTGTTGTTTCCGAAAACGGCCTCAACATAGAGTCGTACCACACTCTATCTGTTTCCCCCATATCACTGGGA
The DNA here is from genome assembly GCF_900103715.1 of Halogranum gelatinilyticum. NCBI lineage: Archaea > Methanobacteriati > Methanobacteriota > Halobacteria > Halobacteriales > Haloferacaceae > Halogranum > Halogranum gelatinilyticum. The sequence goes on from NZ_FNHL01000004.1 coordinate 40,273, forward strand.
ATGGAGGCCGCTAGCTCAGTATTACGTACTCAACTTGAGAGTGCTGTAGAGCGACGGCTTCAAAGCGACGTCTCGCTGGGGGCATTTTTGAGTGGTGGAATTGACTCAAGTATCGTTGTTGGCCTTCTATCTCAGCTACTCGACCAGCAAGTGAAGACATTCACTGTTGGGTTTGAAGAGGATCGATTTAATGAATCGCGAGCTGCTCGCAAAGTAGCCAACTACCACGAGACAGACCACACTGAATTTACGATCACTGCAGCCGATGTGCGTAATAAGATTCCCGAAGTGATTGAACGCTTAGGTGAACCATTCGCCGACCAATCACTGATACCAACATATGTAGTTGCCCGTGAGACAGGCCAAAATGTGAAAGTTGCTCTCTCAGGGGACGGTGCTGACGAGTTATTTAGCGGGTACGACCGTTATCGTGGCGAGTTTCTCTCGCGGTATTATCGAACACTACCGTCGTCAATTCGACAACAGATTATCGAGCCAGCAGTTTCCTGTCTGCCAGCTTCACGCTCATCTACAACTGGTGAACTTGGCCGTTTGGCACAGAAATTTGTCCGTGGTGGTGTAGAAGATATCAGTGCTCGTCATTTTGAGTGGATGCGTATCCCCAATGAAAATGCCGCCCAAGCAGTTATTCCAGACGTGGCCTCTCAGGGAAAGCAGAGATTAGCTGAGGAGCATAATATGCTGGGAACGTGGCTTCCGGATGACCGTCAAGACGACCTCTCTGCAATGCAAGCAGTTGACGTTCAATATACGCTGCCAAATCAGATGCTCAACAAGGTTGACACTGCAAGTATGTACAATTCCCTTGAAGTGCGTGTTCCATTTCTTGACACTAGTGTGGTTGAGTATGCTCTTGGACTACCGATAAACCATAAGATGACAACTCGAACTCGTAAGCGTGTGCTTAAAAATGCATTTGACGATATCTTGCCAAAAGAGGTCTTACAACGAAACAAGCAGGGCTTCGATATGCCTGTTGGGGAGTGGTTCAAAGAAGAACTTCAAGACGATTTCCGTACTACGGTAAGTACACTTGAAACGGATATGCTTGATATCAATGAAGTAATGGACATATATCAAGCACACGTCAAAGACGAAGCGGAGCATGGAAAGTTCCTCTGGACAGTATACGTGTTCGCAATATGGCTTCGCCGAATGCGCAGGAACAACGTTCTTTGAAAATGGCAACGCAGGTCCTGATAGATTAGTTGTTGATTCGGTTGGTCAGTTTACCCCTCACAAACAACTCCAGCCAGTCATGGGTCACATTTGGTTTTGCTTCAACTCCTCCTGCCTTCCTAAATGCGTCCCTCTCTAATCAACTCCCCCCTGCTCACAACTCACCGTATACGCAGCTTCCAATCTCTCCCCACATCTTCCCGAATTACTCCGGCCAACTTCTGAATTCTTCCATAGTCTCAGTTCTGACGTAGTGCACTTTACTGACGTGTCCCGTCGTCGGTACTCTCAAATCTGCTTACAAAATAGTGTCCCCAAAAGCCCTCAAAAAGAAGGTGTCAACCATACTTTAGTCGCTTGATTAGACTGTGTTACAGCCTCGTGATTTGTAGATTATTTGACACAAATAAATAAATTTTGAGGCACAATAATTTCATCACCTTAGGTAGTTTATAGAAGTTTGTGTACCGGCCCAAGAAATCCGACTCCACCTCGTTTGTTGAAAATATCAGTGTTTAGAGGCTCAGGCATAGTTTAGTGAAGTATGTAGCGACTACTCTTGCTTTGGTAGTGACCTTTACACAGAACGAAAACTGGTTTATCAGACGAGCAAACATCCTCTTCCATGAACATCATCGACGAAGAGGGTCGCCTCTTCGGCTACGCCAACGTCGTCGACGCCCTCGTCGTGCTGGTCGTCGTTGCCGTCGTTGCGGCGGGCACTGCGTTCGTCCTCGCTCCCGAACCCGAGCAGCCCGAACCCACCACCGCGACCACCAACGCGACGCTCGACCTCGGGACGCAACCGGACTACATCGCCAGCAGCATCGAAGCAGGTGACTCCTTCGCACCGGCCGCCGACAACGAGCTCACTGTCACCGACGTCCATCTCGCACCGGGCGGAGACGGCACCAGAGTCGTCCTCGGTGTCGAACTCCAGGGCACCGTAGCGGGCGACACGATCAAATACAACGGCGCGCCACCCCGACTGGGCCGCAGCCTCACGATACAGACGGACTCGTATCAAGCGTCCGGGACTATCCGCGCCGTCGGCGACACGGAGACGTTCGATACCACGTCGACAGAGCTCCTGACGCGGACGACGCTCTCGGCCGAAGACGCCCGGAACCTCACTGCTGGACAGGAGATCCGCGTCGCAGGGCGGACAGTTGGGACCGTCGAGTCCGTCACCACGTACGGAACAACCAGCCCCGACCGCAAGCAGGTCTACGTCGGTCTCTCACTGGATACCGTGACACTCGAGCGGCAGCCCCGCTTCGGCGGGACGGTCGTCCGAGAGGGAGCGACCGTTCCGGTACAGACCAACGTTCAGAGCTTCACCGGCGAGATCCAGCGCGTCGGGACGACGAGCCAACCCGGTGAACAGGCGGCCCGGACCGTCACGCTTCGGATGCGGAACGTGCCGCCGGAGGTCGCAGAGAGCGTCCAGGCAGGAATGGAGGAGTCCAACGCTGAAGGAACCGTTGCCCGGCTCACCGACGTGGAGCGATCGGAGTCGACGGTCGTCCTCACGAGCGACGACGGAAACATCTACGAGCGCGTCCACCCCGTCAATCAGGACGTCCGACTCACTGCCGAACTGTCCGTCCGTGAGACGGCGACCGGAGCGACGTTCAAGGGACAGACGTTACAACAGGGACGGACGGTTGTCCTCGATCTCGGCACCGTGACCGTCGAAGCAACCGTCGTCACCGCTTGAACGATGACTGACATCGAACGCGAGAACGACCACGGGCGAGTCGCCACCAGCGAGCGAATCGCAGCCGCCTTCGAGACGTCGAGCGTCCTGGGCGTGGCCCGCCGTGCATTCGGGGAGCACTCGCGGAGCAACGCTGTGGGCCGATGGATGCTGCGGGCGGTCGAACAGTCGTTCGTGTACCGCTGGCTCACAAAGGAACCCAACCCGGAGGTGATTGTCATCGACCTCAGAGAGACGTACACTGTCGGGCCGTTCGTCCGGCTCGTCGACTCGATTGTCGACGCCGCGACGCCGTACTGGCATGGGTCGGGGCTGAAGCGCGCCCTCGACCGTACCGAACACGTCTTCAAGCGTGCCGCGGAGACCCGCGTCGGGCGTCAGCTGGCAGCCCTCTTTGCACCCCCGGAACCGAGAGGGGAACGAGACGGAGACGAAGACGACGGCCGCTGAGACAGCCGAAAGCTGAACGGAGAAAGACGGTCGAGAAACGAGGGCGTCGGCGACGTGCGGTTCTATTCGACGGTCACGCTCTTCGCGAGGTTCCGCGGCTTGTCGATGGACCGACCCATTCGCTTCGCCATGTGGTAGGCGACCAACTGTAGCTGGACGTTCGCGAGCAACGGTGCCATCCGGCCGTTCGTCTCCGGAATCTCGATGACAGCATCCGCATACCGCTCGGCGTCCGACTGGCCGTCGGTCACCACCACGACCGGCGCGTCCCGTGCTTCGACCTCTTTGACGTTGCCGATGGTCTTGCGAGCACGCTCGTCGTCGCCCGTCACCACCGCGAACACCGGCGTCTCGGCAGTCACGAGTGCGAGCGGTCCGTGTTTCAACTCGCCCGCGGCGAAGCCCTCGGCGTGTTCATAGGTGATCTCTTTGAACTTGAGCGCGCCTTCTAGGGCGACCGGGAAGTGCAGTCCGCGGCCGATGAAGAAGAACGACGAGCAGTCGCCGTACTCCTCGACGATTTCGGCCGCATTCGACTCGTCGAGCACCGTCTGAATCTGCCCTGGAAGGTTGCGGAGGGCCGCGACCAGCTCTCTGGTGCCGCCGCCGGACTGCCCGACCAGTCGCTCGACGAGGAGATTTACGCCCACGAGCTGTGAGGTGAACGTCTTCGTCGCGGCGACGCCGATCTCCGGTCCGGCGCGGATGTAGAGCACGTGGTCACATTCGCGCGACGCCGTACTACCGACGACGTTCGTCAGCGCGAGCGTTTCCGCGCCTCGACTGCGTGCTGCCCGAAGCGCGCTGAGGGTGTCGGCCGTCTCGCCGCTCTGGGTGATGCCGACCACGAGCGTTCCGTCCGGAATCGGCGGCGTCGACGTCGCGTACTCGCTGGCCAGGTAGGCGTTCGCCGGAATCCCGGCGTCGCGCAACAGCGAGGCCGCGTAGAGCGACGCATGATACGAGGTCCCGCAGGCGACGAGCTGGACCGTCTCGGGCGTCTGAATGTCGTCGAGTTCCTCGACCGTGACCGACCCCGAGAGTTCGTCGACGCGGCCGCTCAGACACTGTCGGAGCGCGGTCGGCTGCTCGTGAATCTCCTTGAGCATGAAGTGGTCGTAGCCGCTCTTACCGGTCTGTTCGGCACTCCACTCGACCGTCGTGACTGACGGGTCGGCCACAGAGCCGTCTCGCTCGGTCACGGTCCACCCGTCCGGGCGGAGCGTCGCGAACTGTCCGTCTTCGAGGTAGACGACGTCTCGGGTGTGCTCCAGAAACGCGGGGACGTCGCTCGCGAGGTAGTAGCCGTCGTCGCCGATACCCAAGACGAGCGGCGAGTCGTTGCGGACCGCGAAGATGGCGTCCTCGTCCGCGACGACGCAGGCGAGCGCGTAACTACCCTCCAGGCGGTCGACTGCGCGGCGGAACGCGGTCTCGGCGTCGTCGCCCTCGGCGAGATAGGCGGCGACGAGATGTGGGACGACTTCCGAGTCGGTCTCACTCGTGAAGCTGACGCCGTCGGCTTCGAGTTCGTCGCGGAGCGTCTGGTAGTTCTCGATGATGCCGTTGTGGACGACGGCGACCGTCTCGTCCTCGTCGGTGTGCGGGTGGGAGTTGCGGTCCGACGGCGGCCCGTGGGTGCTCCATCGGGTGTGACCGATACCGGCGGTGCCGTCGAAGGTACGTTCGGAGACTGCATTCTCTAACGCAGACAGTTCGCCCTCCTTCTTTGCGACCTGGAGCGTCCCGTTCGCGACGGCGATGCCGGCCGAGTCGTAGCCGCGGTATTCGAGCGTCGAGAGCCCCGAGAGGAGCACGTCATCAGGCCGTTGGTTCCGACCGACGTAGCCAACGATGCCGCACATCAGCGAGACACCTCAGCATTCTCATCGATGTTCCGAGTGACACTACAGCCAGAATGAATCCGTGCACTCGCTCCAACGAGTACACCTGGCTCGACAGTAACTCCGCCACCAAGGATAGCTCTATCAGCGAAGACACCACCGAGCCGCGTCTCCGTATGGACTGTCGTCCCAATCGTCACGTCACCCTTCCCACCGGTGACTGTCGTTCCTGGGCCAATCTGGACGCTCTGACCCGTGACAGTATCGATGACTGTTGCATTTGCCCTGATTCGTGTGTCTCCATCGATGACGGAATCGTGGACAACCGCTCCGGCATTGACGGTCACGTTCTGACCGAGAGCTGTGTTCGGACCGATTACCGCTTGCGGACCGATTACCGAATCCGGACCGATGATTGCTGGGCCCTGAACGGTCGCATCAGAATGTACCGATGCCGTCGGATCAATATATACGCCGGATTCGATTTCCGGCTCGTTAACGAGGTTCTCTGCTTGGAGAATCTCTCGTGAGAGAGAAAGGAGGTCCCACGGATACGTCGCGTCTTGCCACGTCCCATCCGTCTTGACACCACGAACCGCGCCTTCGATTCCAGTCAACCGCCCAATTGTATCGGGGAGTGAGAGCTCGCCGTGTTGGCGTGGTGTCGACTCAATTTCGGCGAAGAAGGAAGGTGCAAACGCATAGATTCCAGCGTTAAGCAAGCGGTAGCTCTCGTCACCAGGGCGTTCGATGAGTTCTGTGATGCGGTCTCCGTCCAAACGGACGGCACCGTATTCGGATGCCTCTTCACTTTCAATGACCGCAAGCGTCGCCAAATCTTCAACAGTGTGGGCATCCCGGACAGCTTCGATAATCTCGTGATCGATTAGCTGGTCACCGTTGACGACCATGAAGTCTGAATCGAGCGCGTTGGACGCTTGGAGGAGTGCATGGCCACTCCCCAATTGCTTTGCTTGGTGGTGATACGTGATATTCCGGTTGCGGTACGTGGTTCCGAAGTGGTTCTGGACGCGATCTGCTTTGTAGCCAACCACGAGATGGAGGTCATCAATCCCCGCATCAATGAGCGCGTCAAGAACGTATTCGAGGATTGGGCGATTTGCCGCCGGGAGCATCGGCTTCGGTCGATGCTTCGTCAGTGGCCGGAGTCGTCGTCCTTCACCAGCAGCGAGGACAACAGCCGAAGAGAGGTTCATTACCTGCAGACAGTTCAGCGAGTGGCAAATACCTTGTTGTCGGATGCTTGTAAATATCTCAGCGCGCCTGTGGGTTATCCAGGCTCAGCGTCCAGGGAGGGACTGATTACATCGGAACTCCGGTACATTAGTAAGGACACCTGACACACTCTCGCCCATGGTTACGGCGCGTCGAGAGCGGTTTATCAGAGCACAGGTTGCCTGGATGGCAGCGTCGCTTCTCGTGCTCACACTGCTCGACGCGTTGACGCTCGAGTTGTTTTTCGTGGTCTGTTTGATTGGCTTTCTCGTCGTCGTCGAACTCACCGCACCGTTCAGTGTCACACCTGCGTGGCGTAGTCGGCTGAAATGGCTCATCGCACTGGGCCTTGCAGTCTTCGGCTACATCGTCGTCCGCCGGATTCTGGAAATCCTGCCAGCAGGGGTGATTTGACGTGGAGTGGTCCTCTCTCCGCGGTGACTATCCACGAATGCTGCTTGTGGCACTCCTTGGTGTCGTAGTGATTGCGTTCGTCATCGCCGCTAGTACGTCGACGACAGCGTTCGGCGTGTACAACAATGCATGGGACGGTGCATCCGAGTTACAGAATCAAGCTGAAGCGAGCGGTGTTGAGGGCGAGATTATCCTCAACACGAGCCAGTACCCCACTGTGCAGGCAAACACGACCGTTGCGTTCGTCCTCTCACCGGGACAGGCATACAGTCCGAGAGAGACCGAACAGGTCAGTCAATTCGTCCGCGAGGGAGGAACGCTCGTCGTTGCTGAGGACTTCGGACCCCACAGCAACAGCCTGTTATCGGCGGTTGGTGCGAACGCATCCGTCGACGGTCGACCGCTGCGTGACGAGCAGAACCTGTACCGTTCCCCTGCAATGCCGGTTGCAACGAACGTTACGAATACGTCGCTCACCCGTGACGTCGAGCAGCTCACTATCAACCACGGGACTGTCGTCGAGCCGAACGGCACACAGGTGCTCGTGCGGTCCTCGGAGTTCTCGTATCTCGACACTAACGGTAATGAGGAACTCGACGAGAACGAGTCGCTACAGGAACACCCGGTCGTAACGGTCGAGTCAGTCGGTGAGGGCCGGGTCGTCGTCGTCAGTGACCCCAGTCTGTTCATCAACACGATGTTGGAGCAACCAGGAAACCAGCAGTTTGCCGAGAACGTGTTGACGGCCCACGATAGAGTCCTGCTCGATTACTCACACGCCGGCCAACAACCACCACTTGCTGTGGCATTGTTGTCCCTTCGGAGTACGCCACTACTGCAAGTGGTCTTCGGGAGTGTCGGCATCGGAGCGATTGCCCTCTGGCTACAGCCGCCAACGGCACTCAAGCGTGTGCTCGGTAGAGAAGAGTCCCGTCCAGCAGAGTCAGTTGTAGACGGCCCAGCGGGAGAGGCTGCGTTACTCACGTATCTTCGCCGTCACCATCCGGAGTGGGAAGAAAGTCGAACCCAGCGAGTAATAACAGGTATTTTAGACCATCAGCAGGACGATAGCGATAATGACTGATCCCGAGGCAATCGTCGATGCCGTCCGTGAGGAGGTCGGGACCGTCCTCATCGGCAACGAAGACGTCGTCGAAGGGCTTGCGATTTCCATGTTGACTGGCGGTCACGTCCTTCTCGAGGGCGTGCCAGGAGTTGCGAAGACGACAATTGCGAACCTCTTCGCACGGACCACTGGACTGGACTACCAGCGGATTCAGATGACTCCGGACGTTCTGCCGGCAGACATCACTGGGACGCACATCTACCGGGAGAACGTTGGTGAATTCGAACTCCAGAGAGGCCCGATCTTCGCGAACATCGTCGTCGCTGACGAGATCAACCGTGCGACGCCGAAAACACAGAGTGCCCTGTTGGAAGCGATGCAAGAGCAGACAGTAACTATCGAGGGAGATACCCTTGAGTTGCCACGGCCGTTCATGGTCATCGCCACGCAGAACCCGATCGAACAGGAGGGGACGTTCGAACTGCCCGAGGCACAGCGTGACCGCTTCCAGCTGAAGTACATCGTCGACCTACCGCCGCGGGCAGAAGAGACGGAACTCCTCCGACGTTTCGACTCGAATCCCGGACTCGGACCGGACTCTGTCGAACAGACGGTAAGTGGCGACGAGTTGCTCGATGCTCGTGAGACAGTCAGCAAGATACACGTCGACGAGAAAATCCACGAGTATATTCTGGATATTGTGGCCGAGACGCGTGAAACGTCCGTTACTGCACACGGTGCCTCACCCCGTGCATCACTCGCCTTCCTCAACGCGGGCAAGGCGCGTGCGGCCATTCACGGTCGTGAGTACGTTATCCCCGACGACATCAAGTCGCTCGCACCCAACGTCCTGATTCATCGGTTGATTCTCGGTACTGAAGCTGAACTGAGCGGGCGGTCCAGAAGGGAAGTGGTCGAAGAGATCCTCGAATCGGTAACGCCCCCTCGAAACGTTGAGAGTGAAAGCACTGTCGCGGACACCTCGGAGTGAACGCTGAGAGATTCGAATCGCTGTTGAAGGGCTGCTTCTGAGAGACTGACTTAGCCAAGAAAGACTGCCGAAAACAACATCGTCGCAATCACAAGTGAAAGGAATCCAAGTACACAAACTCTCGGCCCGGGCAAATTCATTGAAATCGTTTTTGCGGACCTGTCTATTAAATGAATGGATTGCGGACAGTCTCTAAAAATTTCATTTTTGTTTTGACGTCACTTCCCCCAGAGCGTGAACACACAGGAGAAGTCAGTCGCGTGGCGATGTCGAATTGTCTCTCTCCCAGCGGCATGTGACCCGGAAGTCAACATCGTCGGAGTTCCCCGGCTCGGTAGTCACCGTCGTCTGGATAGGTGTCCCGAGTCCGGTGGCTAATCCGACAGCGACGAACGATGCGACGGGGTGGTCGACGTCATCATCAAACGTGTACGCACTATCAGTTACAGCGACGGTTAGTCGCCCGTCTTCTGCATCAAGATCCGTGGTCGTCGCTTCGACGACTTCGAACACATTAACGAGCGCGTCGGTTAGTTGGTCACGCAGCTCATGTGGTGTCGTCCCGAGTGGACCGGAGAGAGTCTGTTCGAACTCTTCGAACAGGTTTCGCCCTGTCGGCCGCAGTGCTAAGCCACGTTCTCGTTCATTCTCAGTGACGACGAATGTCGACTCGAGATCACCCTCACTCGGCACATCGAACTGGGAATGTTGGGGGACGAACAGCCGAGCAGTCTGACGCTCGTGGGGAATATAGACGCGAGTATCACTCAATCCGAGTTCACGGACGATTGCGGTTTCGTTCGTCATCAACGCTGCGTAGATTCGTTCGCCCACGTCGGCCGCGATGAACCGCTCTGGAGTGAGATAGTAGGTGAGTACACCAGCGAAGAGCCCGATCCCTGCAAGTGCGAAGAGCACGGTCTGCGCAGCCGGGAATAATAGTGCGCCGATGGCGGACACGACGCCGATCGAAACAAGTCCGAGAGCACTCTGTCGGTAGCTGGTGCGTCGGGCGCGGACGTACTGTCCACGGAGCCGCTGGTTCTCCTCTCGGAGCAATTCGAGTTCAGCACGGAGATCTGAATCGGTAGCCGAACGGTCCGTCTGTGTGTCCTCCGGGGAAGGTTGTTGTTGGCTCATGAGTCGTCTGTAATGAGTTCAAGTTGAACGAGTTCGAATCGGTGGAGTCCGTACCCAACAAATGCCCACAGTCCGATGCCTACGATGGCGATTATCCAGAGTTGGACGTCAGCGAGTACTGCTGCATAGCCTATACTAACCACAAGGGTGATGACAAGCACTGTCTCAAGCCAGAATCGGTACTGCCGAGGTGTGGAGGCAAATCCACTCAGGAGAAGAACGACGAGACCAGCTTCTGCGACAACAGCCTCAAGGAATGCTGCCTCGGGAAGAACACCCAAGAGAAGCACTTGGCCAACAGCGAATGCGAACGGTGGAGTGAGCGCGATTACCGCGACTACGAGTCCGATACCGAAGGCGAGTCCGAGTGGACCACCGAGGACGCCCCATGCGACGACAGTGAGGAACAGTCCGATGCCTTCGAGGCCAGTTGGAAGCGACCAGGAGCGGTGGTCCACGTCGTTCTCGACAGTGCCGCTCATCGGACTCCCTCCGGAGCGGCCGACTCACTGTGTGAGCGCTGTAGAACTGTGTCAAGATGGTCGCCTGGACCAACCTCGAATGCCGTCACGCGCGGGAGTTGGTGAAGTTCGCGTCTGAACTCCTCGAAATCAACGTACCGCTGGTAAATCTCGTCCATGTCGGAGAGCCCACTACTCTCGAACAGTGCTGTTGGGGTCAAGAAGACGAGTACGTTGTTCCCACTCTCCGATGCGAGACGAACCGTCTCGCGGATGCTGTTTCGCTCGGTGTCGTCAGTGAGGAGAATCGTCCACGTCTGGCCGGACTGCCTGAGGCGGGTACGGCGCACCGTCTCAAAGAGTGGGTCACCTTCGATACGCTCGACGTAGACATCGCTGGCAGTAAAGAACGGACGAAGACGCTCAGCGAAGGCTGATGTGTCGGCATCGAGGTTTCGAGCTGCTTGGCGTGCCGTTGTGGGGCGTGCAGTATCGGTCGTGTGGCGTGTAGTGTCACTTGAAGGACGCGTCGGCTGGATTGTATTGAGGTCGTTCCGAATCGAACCGTAGTTCGACGTCGCCGCGCCCGGCGGTCTATTGACAGTGAGTCCCGAATCGCCGACTGCGTAGAATCCGAGTGAGTCTCCATACGACTCCGCCGAGCCGACGAATCCGAGCGCGACTTCACGTGCAAAATCTAGCATCGTCTGTCCGTCAGGGCCGACGTCCATCGCTGCTCGGTGGTCGAAGACGAGCACAGTTGTTCGATCAGTCTCTAGCTCGAACTCGCGAACGTGCGGGTAGCCCTGCCGTGCAGTCGCTTTCCAATCGATTCGGTTCAGCGTATCGCCGGGGACGTACTGGCGGAGGCCTGCAGGTGTGAGACCGGACCCGGTCTGGTTAGTTGGATGTTCGCCGTAGGCAGCGAGCATCTGTTCGCCACCTTGCCCGACGTGGATGTTTCGTGGTGCTCTCGGTTCGGCAGTGAGTGTCGCCGTCGGGCCCCGCTGGTAACTCTCGGTGAACAGCCCGTGTTCGTCGGTGAATTCGATGCGAGGGGCAGCGAGTGTAAACCGTCCAGCGAGGGGAACGGTTAGACTAAACGAAACTGTGGCACTGTCGGTTCCTGGGGGGAGCCGAACCTGCCGTTCCGACTCGGCAACTGAATCCGCTGCAGCCGGTAAGCGAGCGGTAACCGTCACGGTAGACTCGGTCTGGGCGGTCCGTGTTGCAGTCATCGTCACGAAGACCGTGTCGTCGACGGAAACATACGACTGACTCAGTGAGTAGTCCGTGGTAAGTGCTGTGTCAGTCTCGACGAAATCTCGACCCGCTCGACGCTGTGCAACGAGGAGCACCGCACCGAGCGTCACCGTGCCCCCGAAGGCAAGTGGTCGGTCGGCGACAAGCGCGACGAGCGTGCACAACGCGCCAAGTCCGAGGAGTGCCCAGTAGTGGCGCGTCGGCTCCATCGTCAGTCAAAATCCGAGGAACCCAATTGAAACTTGCGCAATTTCTCTGTAACGACATTTCATTCGGTGTGACTACTGTTCGCTGGCAGGCCGAGCACCGACAGAAGATGGACTAAACCGCAAATGATGCCAAAATAACAACAGTAGAGTCATCGACAGTACGAGTCAGACGTGCAGCATGCCGGACGGTTCTTACCCGAGCGGCAGTCAGCGCGCTGTCTGAGGCATCCATCCCCTCAACGCAACCTGACATGGGTGCCCTTTCCGATCAGGAATAGAAGGGTCAACTCAGACGAAAGTATATTTATCCGTTCATCTACACCAGACTACTGTGACCCCGGTGGCTCCCACTCATTTGCGAGTACTCGGCCTGGTAGCCATACTCCTCTGTTCAGTAGTCGTCGTACCCGCTGGAGCAACCGGACAAACATCATCCTCCCAAGAAGTAGACGTACGGGAATCAGTCGACAGCGACGCCACTGTACCGTTCTTCCAACAGCAAAACAACACTACTGTCAGGCACGAAGACCCCGATTCGACAAACGAGAACGGAGACCTCGACGGTGTCGAGTCGCATCTCGCTGGTGTCCTCGCTGAACGGTTGGGAGAGAGTACGGTCCAATTGAGTCAAGGGGAGTACGACAGGGCACGGGATCTTGTAGGCGACGACTATTCGAGTCCACTAGAGAAATACGTCGATGTCGCTGGGGAGACTGGAAACGAAGCGACTGCCGAGGAGTTCGAAGACGCCCAAGAAGCTCAACAGGAGTTAACGAATACGGTTCAGGAGTTCCGTGAGACACGCGAAGAATACCGCGAGGCGAAGCAGAACGGAAACGAACGGCGTGCACGGGAGCTAGCTCGCGAACTCTCGCGACTCTCACAACAGTCAGAGCAGAATTCCCAGCGTCTGACTCAATCGTTCGCGAACGTTTCGAATCAGACAGGCATTGACGTTAGCGACTCGACGCAAACAGTCGACGACATTCAGCGGAACGTCTCTGCACAAGAACAGGACGTGATAGCAGCGGAGTTCACACAAACTGATCTCACAATCGATGTCAGCCGCTCGGAGATCTCGTTCCAGAGCCCACTCTTGGTTAGTGGACGACTCGTCGCTGAAAACGGAAGCACGCTCACACAGCGGCGAATCTCACTCGAAGCAGGTTCCCAAACCATTACCACAACGACGGACAGTGAGGGACGCTTCTCGTTCAACTACCGACCGGTTACTCTCCCACTCTCAACAGAAAGCGTCACGATTCGGTACATCCCGAACAACACCTCCGTCTATCTCGGGTCGAACGCAACGGCGACCGTCTCAGTCACCCAGACCAATGCGTCACTTGCAATCACGTCGGCATCGTCTTCCGTTGCATATAGAGAGGAAATGACGGTGACGGGAGTCGTGAGTGTGAACGGGACATCTGTTGAGGGAATGCCGGTCCTGGTGTCGCTCGGAAACACGCCACTCGAGACAGTCCAGACGAACACCGACGGACGGTTCCAACTGGAGACCGCGCTTCCCGCAACGGTCTCAGCGGGGACACAACAACTCAGCGTCAAAGTCGAGAGAGACGACCGTGCAGTGACTGCGTCACCGGCTCGGCAAGCAGTTGAAGTCGAACAGACGGTGACGACGCTCTCGGTCACAGCCGAAGAGGACTCCACTCGCTCGGTTCGTCTCTCGGGAGAGTTCAAGACTGCAGATGGCAGCACGATTTCGAACCAACAAATCAAGTTCCTCGTCAACGGCTCACTGCTTGGAACCTCGACCACTGGTCCTGAGGGTGGCTATCAATCACGGATACAGATTCCCGAAAGCGTGGTCTCTGGTGTGTCGGAGGAAGTGACTGTGAGGGCAGTGTTCACTGGAGGTGGGACGAATCTCGAATCTGCTCGAGCAACGGTCTCCGTTCCAATTACTTCCGATAACGGATCCGGCGAGGAAGACAGCTCGCTATTCGCGGCTCTCGGCTCGCTCCCCACACTGATTAGTGGAGCCGTCGTTCTGACGCTGGTTGTCGCATCAGGAGTCGCCTACTCTCGCCGCTCAGAAGACGATGAAACGGCGACTGTACCAACCACCGGCGGGCCAGCGAGTCAACCAACTGAACCGACAGAGACTGCAGGACGGTCGCTACTCACACTTGCGCGCGACCACGTCGACCGAGGTAAGACCGAGACAGCAATCGAGGCAGCATACGAGGCACTCCGTCGACGATTCGAAGGGAGACTCGAACTCGCTCCTTCGGCGACACACTGGGAGTTCTATCAACAGTATCACACAGAGATCGGTGATCAGAGCACTGAGCTTCGCGAGCTAACCGAGCGATACGAACAGGCAGCCTACGGTCCTCATGACCCGTCGGCAAGTGACGCATCTGCGGCAATCGCGCTTTCAGAGCGATTCTTCAATCCCAACGGGCAGCCGTCCGATGACGACTGAATCGATCAGTGGACTGGCCGTGGTTTCGGATACTCTCAACCGACTGGTTTTTTACTGGTGACTCGTTTGACGTTCGTATGACCGGCCGCGAAACGTGGCGACTGTTGTTGCCACCCGCGATTCGGACGCTGCCAGCCGACCTCGCGGTCGTTATCGCATTCGTCTTCCTCACTGTCGGTGCCGTGTTCGTCCCTGGTGTCAACGACACCCCACTCCGAGTCGTCGTCGGGCTGCCGTTCGTGCTCTTCATTCCAGGATACGCATTCATTGCGGCACTGTTCCCGGAGCGTGGTGACCCCGTTGATGATAAGACGCCAGAGTTTGCCGTCGGTGACGATGTTCCCGATGACGTCACGGAGAGTCGGGGGGGAATCGACGGCCTCGAGCGTGTTGCACTCTCGTTTGGGACGAGTATCGCTATCGTCCCACTAATCGGTCTCGTACTCAACTTCACTCCGTGGGGGATTCGGACGCTTCCGATTGTTCTCTCCGTCGGTGGCTTCACCGTCGTTGCGGCAGCAGTCGCGTCGTCTCGTCGTCGTTCGTTACCTGCCGAGGAACGGTTCCGCGTTCCCTACGAGGCATGGATTGCCGCTGGACGGACAGAACTATTTGAACCGGACTCACGAGGTGACGCCGTACTCAACGTCGTGCTCGTGTTGAGTGTCCTGCTGGCTGCCGGGAGTGTCGGGTATGCAGTTGCTGAGCCCAAAGAAGGAGAAGCGTTCACCGAGTTGTACTTGCTCACCGAGTCCGAAGACGGTGAGCTCGTCGCCGACGGCTATCCTGAAGAGTTCGTGCGAGGTGAGAGCAAAGAACTCTACGTCGGCATCGGGAACCACGAACACGAGCCGGTCAACTACTCGCTCGTCGTCGAACTCCAACGCGTGCAGGTACAAAACAACTCAACGCAGGTCCTCGAAGAACAGGAGCTCAGGCGGTTCGAAACGAGAGTACAGGACAATGAAACTTGGCAACGCCAACATAACATCACGCCGCAGTTGACTGGCGAGCGGATGCGTGTCGCCTACCTCCTGTACAAGGGCCAGCCACCTGCAGAGCCAACCGTGAACAACTCGTACCGTGAAGTCCATCTGTGGGTGAACGTGACTGCGCGTGGGGCACAGACCTAAGCAAGATCCAACGCTACGGACGCCATTTCGTTTCGACGATTGCAACTGTCCGGTACGAGCGTAGCGCGCTTTCGAACGCACAGGTGCCGAGTGCAAGCCCACACTGTGCGTCAAGGTTCCCGAGAACGTGGACGACGCACTAGGTCTGGTGGAACGGGGGGACCGAATACGCCGGGGTCTCAAAGTGGAACAGCCACACCAGAGATATCATCGCGAAGTGTTGACCGCGAAAGAGCGCGACGCCGAAATCCGTGAACATGTGAGAGAGCCACCCGATGACGAACGGCACGGGTCACCAATCGCAGCGAGCGGTTTATCCATGAGATCTGGAAACTGGGTTCCGAACTCCAACACGAGAGTCTCCACGCCAGTCGGTGCACGACGATACCCCTACCCGTGCAGTGAGCGAGTACACAAGATTGCCAGTTACAGCGTGTCCCCACAGCAGTATCTTAAATAGCACGTCCGCGGGCGTCACAAAGAGACGACAGTATCGGACGGCGTATGACAGGCAAGACGCGTCGGCGAGGTTTTGGGTACTAGAGCTGGCGAACTCTGTAGATTGCACCAGTAAGGACAAACGCCACGAAGAGCAGTTGGATGCCCTCAAACGGAGCCGTCGTCGTCGTGGTGCTCGGCGTCTGAGACGTGTTTGTCTCACTCACCGTCGACGTAGACTGCTGGGTCGTCGTCGGTTCCGCAGACGAGACAGTCGATGTCTGCGTGGTCGTGGCTGACGTCGTGGTTGTCGTCTTCGAAGACGTCGTAGTCGTTGTCGACTCCGAGGACGTCGTGCTCGACGGCGAGGTGCTCGTAGCTGTCGTCGTAGTCGATGAAGACGTCGTCGTGGCCGTTGTCGGTGTCGATGTGCTCCCAACATCACCACCGTCACCATTTGAACCGGAGGTCACCGAGACAGAATTGATATTACTGAGCCCGATGAGTTCGTTTTCCCCGTTGTACGTGTCTGTCCCGTGTGCAGTCGCGAAGACACGGTAGTCACCTGCCTCGTCGAAAGTAACCGTTGCTTCGTAGGTCTCCCCACCCGTCTTCGTCGCTGTCAGTCGCTCGGTGGAGCCGTCGTCACCAACAATGACCTCTACCGAGTCAAGCTGGGGCGCGTTTTGGTTTGTCTGGAGAGTAACGGTAAACTCCGTCTCGGAGCCGGCAGTGACGGTATCTTCGGTAGAAATGCTCACGTCATAGCCCGAGACGACGATGGGCTGGATCTGGACAACGTTGCCATCACTGTCAAGGAGTGAGACGACGTACGAGCCAGGCGGCATCTCCTCGGTTGAGAAGGACGATGTCTCGGTTCCGGAGAGCGTATTTCGGTAATCCCAGAGTTCCCGCTCATTGTTCCGCAGATTGATACGGTAGAACTCGTCGGTGGATCCGGTCGTATGGACGGTAATCGGGGTTCCTGGATGGACGCGCGCCGTTTCGGAGATTTCGAACGACTGGCCTTCGACGGTGACGGTTCTATCGGGGGTATCGAGACTACCGTCGACATCCAGCGAGTACTGTGTCTGTGCAGTGCCAACACCGACGACACAGCTCCCGACAATCAAAAGCGCAACGAGGAGGGCAAAGTGAGACAACGCTACACGGTCTGACATGGTTGCACCACTTCAGCCACGCTGTATAATTCTTGTTGCTTGATTCTGCACTCGAATATACCGTATATTGAAACTCTCGATAGAATTAACTGTCTTGATTGAGCAGAGGTGCTCATGAAACAGCAATCAAGAAGAGGGATTGGGGTGATGCTTATCGTCATTGCCCTGCTACTTTCGACTGTTGCTCCTGTTAGTGGGAGTCTACAGTCAGTAGAAACGAACGGACAAGCACCACAAGCACTCGACGACAGCGACTTCTTCAGCGCGTCGGACGACGTTCAGGTGTGGGACCGCAGTGCGTTCCCGCTGCGCGTTAGTACCGGTAATGCCGCCAACGCAATTACCGGCCCGTCGATCGACGTAAGTACCGACGAAATCGACGGCGCCTCGCTGAACAAGCGACGAGTCGGTGTTTATAACGCAGGTACGACACTTCGGTTCTCGTACCAGTCCGGGAACATCGAAACTAGTGACTTCGCTAACGCCGATACCCAGCTACTCGTTGCACGGCTCGACCCCCAAGCGACGACCGGAATGGGGCTGCCGGACATGGACATGACGGACCTGAGTGAGCTCACGACTGAAGACGCGAACGACGAGGCGTCGTTTGCACTGAAGAGCAGTCCGGTCTCACTGGACGGAGATGGTGAGAACAGTGGGTTCTCCTACACGGCGGAGGAGTCCGGACAGTACGCCTTCTTCCTGATTCAGGACGTTGACAATGACAATGGCATCTCGATCGATAACGTGGACAGAGACGGCTTCGGCGACCTCGAAGTCAATAACGATGTCCGCGTCATCGGTATGGATGGCGCGCTCGTCCAAGAAACGTCATCGCGTGTTCGAGTCCAAGACGCACGTCAGCGTCCCGGACAATCGTTTACGTTCAATATCCAGGCTAACTTAGCGGGTGAGAACGATGTCCGCCATAGCGTAGTGCTGTACGATGAGGGGAAACTCCAAGCACAGCGCTTCGACATCACGATCAGCGGAGAGATTGACCGGAGTATCACGTCCGATCAGGTCACGGTTGAACACACTGTCGAATCGGTCAACGGTGTTGCTAACATCCCTGCAGACCTCACTGACGTGTCGGAGTTCGACGACGGGACGTTTAGCGGGACCACGCAGGCCAGCGACGCGATTCAGTTCGCAGCCGACCAAGCCAATCGTCAGAGCCCGAACACCCAAGCGACGGACGACGTCGTGTTGGACGCATCCGTAACGGCAGTTGAGGACGATGGCTCGGTGACGGTCACCGTCGAGACGCTCAACGATTGGGACACCGGCTCGTACCGCTACATCCACATGGCCGTCGGTGACCAGACTAACGAAGTCTCGACTAATACTGGACTCGTCCGTCTCGCACGTGGTGGTGGCGGCGGTGACGACGATAATAACGACAACAACGGCAACAACGGCAACAACGACGCCGGTAGTGGTGGTGGCGGTGCTGGCCCTGTCGTTGACGTTGAGAAGCGGATCAAGAACGGCCGTCTCACCATCAGCATCACGCGTGTCAGCTCTGGTGCGACCGTCACTGAGGTCGTTACTGGTGCAAACGTCTCGAACGGCGTCGGTCTGCAGCAGTTCTCCTTCAGTGTTAGCCAGAACGTCTCGAACGCACAGGTGAACGTCGAGACGCTCTCAGAACGTCCCAGTAACGTTCCGGACACGGGCGTTCCGACAGCTGCCTACTACGACGTCCAACTGAGCGGCTTCAACGACACCTCAGTCTCTGGTGGGGCGTTCCAGTTCACGGTCAACGAGAGCACACTCACGCAGCTCAACGCAACGTCCGACCAAGTTCGGATGTACCGCTTCAGCGGTGGCGAGTGGCAGGAACTCGAAACCACGTACCTCGGAAACGGAACGTACGAGGCCCAGACGCCTGGCTTCTCGTACTTCGCTGTTGGTGCCGCACCGGCCCAGCAGAGCGGGCAGCCGAACTTCAACATCGAGAGTACCAGCCTTGGGACGGAGTCGGTCGCCGTCGACGAGACGGTGACTGTTGAGGCATCGGTGAGCAACAACGGCGATGCAGCAGGCACGCAGACGGTGACGCTCACGGCGAACGGTGATGTCGTCGACGAGCAGGACGTGCAACTTGACGCTGGCGAATCGACGACGGTCACCTTCGATGTGTCCTTCGGTGAAGCAGGCACGTACGACTTAGCTGTCAACGGTAACGGTGCTGGATCGCTCGAAGTCGTCCAGCAAGACACGGGCACCGACGAACCAGGTGACCAGACCTCACCCAGTGAGGTCACCCCTGGTGAGGGCGACGGCGACGGTGGAAGCGGAGCACTCGTCCCGGTACTTGTCGTGTTTGTCCTGCTGGCACTTGCACTCGTCGCGTACTACTTCCGCGACGACCTGCAACAGCAACTGAAGTAAGTCAACGAATCCCGTTTTGCGGTTTTGTTTTTGTTTTTCACGCGGCAAACGACACCACAGCGTACCCCCGACATATATGTTCCTCCCGTAGCATCCCTGAGTTAGTAACAGATGCAGACGAACACCCCGTCAGATACTGCCGTTGTCTCCTCGCCCTCCAGTTCGGCTGATTCCCCGCTAATCGACTGTTCGAACGTCACCCGAACGTACACTCGAGGGGGACGCTCGGTATTCGGCTCGAAGCGAACAGGCCAAACCGTAACCGCACTGGACAACGTCTCGCTTCAGATACACCGTGGTGAGCTCGTTGGAATCGCAGGCCCGAGCGGGAGCGGAAAATCGACCTTGCTGCATCTCCTCGCAGGGCTCGACACACCCTCGAGTGGATCGCTCTCGATCGTCGATACGGACGTCAGTAACCTCTCGTCTCGACAGCGGACCCGACTACGGTTGGAGAATATCGGCATCGTATTCCAGCATTTCTATCTCCTCCCGTCGCTGTCTGCACGAGCGAACGTTGCGATCCCACTCGTCGAGAAGGGCTGGGGAAAACGACGGCGTCGCGAGCGTGCAGCTGCCTTGTTAGACGAGGTTGGACTCGGTGACCGGACGACACACAAACCCGGCGAACTCAGTGGTGGTGAACAGCAGCGGGTAGCGATTGCACGAGCACTGGCGACAGAGCCAGATCTCTTGATTGCAGACGAGCCGACTGGTGAGTTAGACACCGCTACTGGAGAGACAATTATGGGACTGTTCGATGAGTTAGCGAATGACCGCGCCGTGGTGATGGCGTCACACGATGAGCGAGCGTTGAGTCGCACTGACCGAGTCATTCGACTGCAAGACGGAGTTCGACTCGACGATGCCTGAGTGGCGACAACTCCTCGCTGTCATTGGACTCGGGTTTCGACGCGTCGTTGGTCGCCTGACTGGTGCTGCCTCGGGCCGCGTGTTGCTGAGTGCTGCTGGTGTCGCGATTGCAGTCATGTTGATGACAACCGTGTCCGGCGTCGCACTCGGATTAGCCTCACAGTCGACTGTCGAGAGCGATAATGTCGATTACTGGGTCCTCCCAGAAGCGAACGGGGGTACGTCGTCGACCCTGTCTGTTGGAGGCCCACAACTTGGTGACGTTCACACCACGGCAGCACGACTTAGTGCAGATGACCGAATCGACTTCGTTACGCCCGTTCAGTTGCGTGTGGTGAATATGCAAGCACAGGGGGGTAATACCTCAGAGTATATTCTTGCAATTGGTGTGATTCCACGCGAAGAATCACCATCTGTAGGCGGGCTTCCACTGAGAGATTTACAACCTGGTGACCCTTACTATGCGAACGGGACGTACAGCGGACCATGGACCGGAGAGATTGTATTTAGTCAGGCAGCGTCGGAGTTGCTTGGCGTATCGACGGGTGACGACATCGTTGCACGAAGCGGGGGGACAACTCGGAACCTGAGTGTTACGAACGTTAGCCAAGCGAGTCTCTCATCGGGGGCGGGGCCACTTCCAGTTGCGGTGATGCATCTCTCTGAACTGCAGAGGCTCGCTGGGGGGACAGAGGCGGATATCGCCGACCAAATCCTCGTGAGTACAGATGACCCGAGTGTGCAAAGTGACCTGGAGGCATCAATCGCTGGGGCGACGGTTGTCTCCGGGACAGGCGTGTCAACTCAGAGTGTATCGACGTCGAGTCTTGCACTTGCTGTCGCGCTAACGGCGTTCCTAACCGCCGTTGTCGTCGGCGTTCTGTTCGTTGCGACGATGATGGGCCTGGAGATTCTGGCTTCACGAGCAGAACTCGCCGTGTTGACGGCTGTGGGATATTCACAGCGTTCACAAGCGTTGTTGGTACTCACCGAAACAGTCGCCGTCTCGGTGGTCGGTGGCATTGGTGGCGTTGGACTCGGTGCTGGAGCAATTGTCGTGTTCAACCGGTTTGCAGCGCGGTCGTTCGGCGTTGAATCGTTGGCGACGTTTGACCCACTGTTGATTGTCTATGGAATCGCCGTTGCAGTGCTTATCGGACTGATCGCAGCTCCCTATCCGATTTGGCTGAGTCGTCGAACCGACGTGACGGAGGTGCTTGGGTAATGTTTGGGCTGTCTCGGATTCGAGCGGTAATCGGAATCGCACTCGCACAGCTGCGACACGAGCGAATGCGGACGATATTAGCGGTGTTGGGGATTACGCTCGCAGTCCTCGCCAGTACGTTGCTTGCAAGTGTTGGGGCAGGTGTCGTCCAGACAGGTCAAGAGAAATTCGAGACCTCTGGGCGTGATTTGTGGGTTACTGGTGGGCCGGTTCGGCTGAGTCCGGAGACCGGTGGATTTGAGAATACCGTTGTGAATGCCCACGAGGTGTCTGATGAGATCACAGAACGTGAGGATGTTCGATCAGCTGTCCCACTCGCGTTCCAGACTGTGTATGTGAGTGCTGATGGTTCTGACTTCGAAACCATTGTCGGAACCGGCTCACCAACAGGTGGAACGGCGGTCTCAATCGAACGTGGGACTGGGCTTTCGAGTGGTGACGTGCACTATGCAGGGGGGAACTACACAGGACCGATGACCTACGAAGTCGTCATCGATCCACAGATTGCAAACCAATTCAACGTCTCTGTTGGTGACACGCTGTACATCGGCGGAACGCTAGCGAGTGCACGACAAAACGAGTTTACCGTCGTCGGGATTTCGCAGACCTTCACCCAGTTTTTGGGCACGCCCACAGTCGTGATGCAGTTGAGTGAGCTGCAAGAGATTACTGGAACAACGGGGTCTGACCGTGCGACGATGATTACCATTAACCTCGTTTCAGGGACAAATCCAGAAACAGTAGCGACTGAGCTTGAAGCAGAGTATCCCGGATACGAAATCCGGACAAATCGAGAACAACTTCAAACAGTTCTGCAGAACCAAGCGGTGGTTATTGCAAGTGGGACAGTGTTAGTTCTCCTGGCAGTGCTTGCAGGGCTAGCGCTGACGGTGAATCTGTCTCTGTCTCTTGTGTATCATCAGCGAAAGGAATTGGCGGCGTTGAAAGCGACAGGGACTCGAACGACGACGTTGGTTGGGATAATGCTCGTTCAGTTGTTCGTCGTCGGTGTTATTGCGAGTAGTCTCGGTGTTGCACTTACCTATCCCTCGGTTGCGATCCTCAACTACGTTGCAGCGCAGATCGTGGGGTTCGAAGGGCTGGTTCAAATTTCGAGACAAATCTTACTCGGTGGGGCAGTGGTTGGTGTCGTCATGAGCCTCTTTGGTGCACTGGCAGCGAGTGTCCGTCTCGCTCGGTTGAACCCACTGACGCAGTTGGCTGACTGAGTGATGGTTCTCTCATAGTTACAGAGTCCTCTGCAAGCGGCCTTGAGCTACGAAGTAGTGCTGTTGAGCGAGCACGGTTATACTGCCTATCAGGGAGACTAATCGTCAGGAGCCCAATAACATGGATAGCTGAGCTATAACAAAACAGTCACATCCCGAATCACCTATGTATGAGGGTAGGTGGTAGGACTGGCACGAAATCAGGGGTTGTCCACCAGCAGAGACTCCCACGGAGTGGTGAGTAAGGTGCCAGACCGACGGACGTTCCTCAAGTGGGCCGGTTTCACACCAATCAGCGGTGCGATTCCCTACTGGATCACGCCTGAGCGGACGATTCAGGTCATGCCGGATGAACAACTCGAAGAGCCACCAACCGAATCAGAGTCCATAACAACAACCCGACGCTCAGTCTCGTGGGTACAGAAACATCTGCGTGATTACTTCGGTTCAGATTTCTACAAGGCCCCTAACCAAGGGATTTTCCACCATTATCCCGATTACACGTATGACCTCTTCGAGCCAGATGTCTTTCGCGAACTCGCAGCAAGCTACTCTCCGAAGGTTATTCCAGGGAATTCAGAACGATATGACTGTGACGAGTATGCAACTGGATTCCGCTGGTACTTCTTGACTGGCGGGTTTGGTAAGTTCCCACCAACAAATATGGTTGGACAAGCGCACAACTTCGCAGGAAACCATGTGTACAACGTCGCCATCTGCGCAGATGGGACCATACTCGAGTGGGAACCGCAAACCGGAACACTCGCTGCAGACTCAGGAGCACCACCGAGATACTACGAGTTCACGAACGGCATTCTCTACCTGTAATAATCACGAACACGGGACAGCGTTGCCACCGAGAGAAGAACAAAAGGTGTGCCACCACCGGAATTCTGGGACGGTCGACCCCTGAGGCAGCGTCGGTTACCCCATATGATTGAAATGAGGTGCCCTTTTTCAAGTCAGAAGAATCCGACCGCGTGTCAATTTGACTTCTTATGTTCGACAAGTGTTGCAAGCCCTTCTGATAGCAGGATAGTGGGCTCGTAACCCAGTTGAGATTGGGCCTTAGAGATGTCTGCGAGACTCCGTTCGATGTCACCGTCACGACCGTCTGTGTGCACGATTTCCGAGTTCGAATCAGTAACGTCGCGGATCGTTTCCGCGAGTTCTCGGATACTCGTTTCACTCCCTGTCCCGACGTTGTAGGGCTCGCCGACGTGGTCCGTCGTTGCGGCTTTCAGATTTGCTTGGACGACATCGTCGACGTGTACGAAATCACGCGTTTGTGAGCCATCGCCGTGGACCGTAATCGGCTCATCGTTGAGTGCCTGCTTGAGGAAGATGCTGATAACACCACTGTAGTCACCTGCGGCTTGCCGTGGGCCGTACACGTTGAAATACCGAAGTGGGACTGCTTCCAGGTCGTAGAGCTCGTGATAGACCTGTGCGTAGTGGTCGAGAGTTGTCTTGTCGATCCCATAGGGTGAGGAGGGCTTCTTGGATTCTGCTTCCGGTGTTGGGATTTCGTCGGCATCGCCATAGATAGCCGTACTCGAGGCAAGGACGATACGAGCGTTGACATCACGGGCATACTCAAGAACATTGAGCGTGCCGCCCATGTTAATCGCGTGTGAACGCGCTGGCTCCTCGACAGACTTGGGGACACTCACGAGGGCGGCTTCATGGAAGATAAGGTCGGCCTGTGGGAGGGATTCGAATACGTCCGTATCCTGAATGTCACCGCGGATGAGTTCGACATCCGCGGGTAGGTTAGACGGTTTCCCTGTAGAGAGATTATCCAGGATGTAGACGTCGTTGTCCTCAACGAGTGCGTCTGCAAGATGACTCCCAATGAAGCCTGCTCCACCCGTGATAAGGACCGTTTGACCCTGAACCATGTTTGTAACTACTCACACCTTGTAGGACAAAACGGTTCTCGTTCGGGTTGGTTATGTGTAAATTACTGAGAAACTACCTGGTCAAGAGGCGACGTAGCAAATCGATACCGGGGTAGTCGTCATAGACCCACACGACGAAAGCGAGTGGAACCAATCCAAACTCGAGCATGGCGAACAGTTCGAACTCGAAGGCCGCAAAATGGGCGAGGATGCTCTTGTCAGTCTCGTAGGCGGGGAGGGGAAGAAGCGGCCACGCAAGGTACGAGAGGGAAGCAAACTCACCTTCGAGAAACGGATACAGACCGTCTGCCGCGAGGTGCGAGAGGTAGCCAATTCCGAAGGCCCCTGCCAACGGCGATCGATTGGCCCGTCGTGCGAGAACGACAACGACACCGATGACGAGCGACGCCGTGAGCAGTGAGTGCGCGAGTGACCGCCCCGCCGGAAGAACCGAAACGGTCCACGCGAGTGGTTTGTCAATAAGGTCCGGAAATTGGGTACCAAATCCGACAACGACGACCGTGAGGCCTGTTGGCGGCTGGTTACGCACACTGCGGCTGTACAGCGAGTAGAGCAGATATCCGACCGCCGCGTGTCCCCAGGGCCACATTGTCTCTGACGGAGGTGCGCGGTCTGGGTGAATCTATCGAAGTCTATCCACCGATCTGTTGTTGTTTGTCGGCCAAAATAGCTACTGTGGCATAATATTCAATGGAACATACATTCAATCCGTTCTATAATTACATTACTAGGCCAGTCATATTAATGCGGCAGAAGGTGTCTAGTAAGTCTTTTGGCCAAACATATAATCTTTGGTCACACAGACAGGTTCGAGTACGTGCTCGCGCTGAGACGTTTTGACTGGGTACGCTAGAAGAGTGAATCGAGGCGGTCAGTTGGGTCCTCAACCAACGTCTCCAGGTTCTCCTCAGAGACCTCATCCCGGTTTTCTTGCCATTCATCGGTCTCCATGGCCTGCTGTTGGAGCTGCTTGAGCCGTGGGATGTCTGTGACGCCAGAGAAAAGCCCAGCGACAGAGACATACTTCGATGATGGCTGCGGATCGTCGCCGCCGCGAATTTCCATACTAGTAGTCTCTTCTTCGAGCCACTGGCTGCTCTGTTCGATTCCCTTTCGACTCAACCACGCTGGTGGGCCGCTCACGACGACGAGCGCACGCTCGGTACTAGAGAGATCAGCAGGCAGTGTGAGGCGTCCACGGGCAGCCCGTCGTGCAGCGGTCGTAATCCGGCTCACAGCCTCTACTTCGTCGGGCTTCGGTGTCGACGAGCCGAGAAGGCCACGAATACTGAATCCTGAGGAACTGTCGTCCGGGAGTTCACTCGAGGCGAATCCGATTGTCGTGACACCGCCACCTTTGAGCGTGTTGATAATCTCGCTGGAGTCGACGACACTCTCACCAACGGCATCCGAGCCAGAGACTTCTCCCGCGTTGAAGATGACCGACAGCCGTCGAACCAGTTTCTCGTTCATCGAGTCATAGGCACTCGTCACATCCTCACCCGACTGCATCCACGCATCGTTGTCGAACAAGAGGAGGTTGTCTACCTCGTCGATGAACGTCTGGAACGAACGAGCGGCGTTGTACGTGTAGATACTCCCTTCATCCGTCCCAGGGAGGATTCCGAGACCGTAGATTGGTTGTGCGTAGATTCGGTCTAACTCACGTGCGATGACGGGCGCAGCACCGCTTCCCGTTCCACCGCCGAGACCGGCGACGACGAGGAACGCGTCAGCTTTGGAGGTCGGGATGTCGTCAGTCGCTCGAATGAGTTCCTGTGCGTCTTCGACTGTCAGTCTGGTCGCGAGTTCGTTGTCGGCACCGACACCATGGCCGTTCACTTCGGTCTGTCCGAAGAGGTGTCGGCGACGGTCCGGAATGTGCTCGAGCCCACGGAGGTCTGCACGGGCGGTGTTGAGTGCAACGGTGCCAACGATGAAGTCCTGATTTGTCTGTTGTTCGTACTGGAGGAAGCGGTCAACAATTTTCCCACCGGCCTGTCCGACACCAAGTAAGATGAGGCGCATACAAGTGTGTGAGATTAGAACTATGTTCAATCTTCGGTCATGAGTGGGTGAAGTGGTCGGACCCTACGTTGGTTAGCAGAACCGCTGGAGTAGCGTTCGTGCTTCAGTGAGAAGGGTATCAGCGTGTTTGCTGTTGCGTGCTTCTGCAGTCAGTCGAATCAGTGGTTGTGTCCCACTCGCTCGAATGAGGATCCAACCAGTGCCCATCTCGATTCGGACGCCGTCGATAGTCGAAACGTTGTCGTACTCCTCAAGGACGTGATTTCGGATAGCGTTCATCACCTCTGTTTTGTCATCGACGTCGACGTTGTCGCGTCGAATCGGGTACTGCTCGATAGAATCGACAAGCTCTGAGAGTGGGCCACGGTCGGCAACGAGTGCAGCCAGTTTCACGGCAGCGAGCGAGCCATCGGGACAGAGCGTTTCGTCAGGCCAAATCCATGCCCCGCTTGGCTCCCCACCGAAGACGACGTCGGAATTAGTCACTTCTTCAGCAACAAACACGTCGCCGACGCGAGTTCGGGTGACAGACGCGCCACAGTCTGCGAGAGCGTCGTCGACTGCGAGGCTTGTGTCGACCGGAGCTGCGATGCGAGTCCCTTCAGTTGCCTCGTGAATACCGAACAGCGCGAGTAGGGCGTCGCCAGAGAGGAACTCACCGGTCTCGTCGACTGCACGCATACGGTCTGCGTCGCCGTCGTGTGCGATTCCGAGGTCTGTGTCAGTTGCGGCGACGTGTTGGCACAATCGCTTGCAGTTTTCTGCCGTTGGTTCGCTCGGACGTGCGGGGAAGCGACCATCGGGTTGGGCATTGAGTGTCTCGACGTCACAGCCGAGTTCGTAGAGGGAATCAGCAGTTACCTGGCCAGCACCGTTACCGACGTCAACGGTGACTGAGAGTCCGTTGAGGGAGTTTTGTTTCGCTGTAAGCGCGTCGACATGGCGGGTTTGTGCAGTCGTATCCGACTGGGCGGTTCCGAGTTCGTCCCACGGTTTGAGGTCGAAGTCTTCAGTCTCGATTCGTTCAGCGATTGCTGCTCGTTGCTCTGTATCGAATGCCTGTCCAGACGGGTTCCAGAGTTTGAGGCCGTTATCAGGTGCCGGGTTGTGTGACGCAGTGATAGAGACACCAGCGTCGGCTGTGTACCAACTCACGCTTCGAGCAATTGTCGGCGTTGCTGCTTGGCCGAGATCGATGACATCAGCACCGCATTCTCGAAGGCCGGCAACGAGTGCATCACGCAGTACCTCGCCGCTCTCACGAGGGTCACGACCGACGACAACTCGTTGTGTTCCTTCGCTTGCAAGCGCACGTCCGACTGCAAGGGCGAGTGCTGCAGTGACGTCTTCTCCGATGGGACCACGGACACCGCTTGTGCCAAACATGACTCCGGGTTTCCAAGAGTGGCAGATAAACGCTCGGTATGGGGAAGTCCAAAATTGGCCCGGGAATTATTATATATCATATTAGATTATGATATCATAGGGAATACTAGGTAATCAAGGAGTTACAAGACTAGTCTTGGCAAGTATTGCAAAACAAGACTGTCTGGACAGCAGATGTGTTAGTACTTGAATCTATTGCTTAGGCCGGAGCTTTGACAACCTATTCAACGGTCACACTCTTCGCAAGGTTCCGCGGCTTGTCAATCGACCGGTTGAGCCGGTTTGCCATGTGGTACGCGACAAGCTGGAGTTGAATATTCGCGAGGAGGGGTGCCATTCGCTCGTTGGTTTCGGGGATCTCAAGGACAGCGTCTGCATAGCGTTCGGCGTCAGACTCACCATCGGTGACGACGACGACCGGTGCATCCCGCGCTTCCACTTCTTTGATGTTCCCAATGGTCTTCTGGGCACTTTCGTCGTTCCCCGTGACGACGGCAAAGACGGGTGTGTTGGCGGTGACAAGCGCGAGTGGGCCGTGTTTCAGCTCGCCTGCTGCAAACCCTTCGGCGTGTTCGTATGTGATCTCCTTGAACTTGAGTGCACCTTCCAACGAGACCGGGAAGTGTAGGCCACGGCCGATGAAGAAGAACGCTGTCGAGTCGAGGAACTGCTCGACAATCTCCTCGGCGTTCGACTCGTCGAGAATCGTCTGGACGTCGGTTGGGAGGTCTCGAAGTGCCGTGATAAGTTCACGGTGGGTGTCGGTTTCGCTGAGGAGTTTCTCGACAAGGAGATTTGCCCCGATGAGTTGTGAGGAGAACGTCTTCGTCGCTGCGACGCCGATTTCTGGACCGGCTCGGATGTACAGTACGTGGTCACACTCGCGAGCGGCCGTGCTGCCGACGACGTTCGTGAGAGCGAGCGTCTCCGCACCGCGGCTCTTGGCGTCACGGAGTGCACTCATCGTGTCTGCGGTCTCTCCGCTCTGAGTGATACCGACGACGAGAGTGTCCTCGGGGATTGGTGGGTTTGCTGTCGCGTACTCGCTTGCGAGATAGGCCGTGGCCGGGACGCCACCATCGCGAAGAAGTGCTGCGGCGTAGAGCGATGCGTGGTACGAGGTACCGCAGGCGACAAACTGGACGGCACTTGGGGTGTCGAGGTCATCTAGTTCCTCGACAGCAATCTCACCAGTGAGCTCGTCGACGCGACCACTCAGACATTGTCGAAGTGAGGTCGGCTGCTCGTTAATCTCCTTGAGCATGAAGTGGTCGTAGCCACTCTTGCCAGTCTGTTCGGCACTCCAGTTGACAGTTTTGACCTGTTTGTCGACGGTGGCCCCATCGGCTGTGGTGACAGTATAGTCGTCGGGGCGAAGGGTAACAAATTCGCCATCGTCGAGGTAGACGACATCGCGCGTGTACTCAAGGAAGGCAGGAACGTCTGAGGCGAGATAGTAGCCGTCGTCGCCGATACCGAGGACGAGCGGGGAGTCGTTACGTGCGGCGAAGATTGCGTCCTCGTCAGCGACGACGCAAGCGAGGGCGTAGGAACCCTCAAGTCGGTCGACAGCTCGGAGGAAGGCACTTTCCGGGTCGTCACCCTCATCGAGGTATTTCGCGACGAGGTGTGGGACGACTTCGGAGTCTGTGTCGCTCGTAAACTCGATGCCTTCGGCCGTAAGCTCGTCACGGAGTGCCTGGTAGTTCTCGATGATGCCGTTGTGGACGACGGCGACGGTTTCGTCTTCGTCCGTGTGTGGGTGAGAGTTGTAGTCCGAGGGCGGGCCGTGGGTACTCCAACGTGTGTGGCCGATGCCGACGTTGCCGCTGAACGAGTACTGTTCGACGGCGTCCTCAAGTGCGTTCAGTTCTCCCTCTCGTTTCTTGATTCGGAGGTTACCGTTTGCCACGGCGATTCCTGCAGAGTCGTATCCTCGATATTCGAGGCTTGAGAGTCCAGACATGAGGACCTCGTCCGGATTCGTAGCGGGACCGACGTAACCGATAATGCCGCACATTTAATTTGTCACCTCAGAGTTCTCTCTGATATTCCTACCTATTGATGTTCCGGCATAAATGTGTGCATTTGGACCAATAAGGATACCTGGATGAATTGTTACGCCGCCACCGAGGTGAGCACGGTCGGAGATGACCGCGCCCAGGTTAACGCCTTCGTGAATCGTGGTTCCGATTCTAACGTCTGCTTTGCCACCAGGGATACAGCTTCCAGCACCGAGGTGGACTCCTTGACCAGTGACGGTATCGATTGCGGTGACGTTTGGTCCGATTCGTGTGTCACTGTCGATGACAGAGTCACGGATGACAGTACCGGCTTCGATCGTGACGTTCCGACCCAGCGAGACATTTGGCCCGATGACTACCTGAGGTCCGATGACACAGTCAGGTCCGATAATTGCTGGTGCTTGGATGGTTGCATCGTCATGGATGGTCGCAGTAGCGTCGACGTAGACACCGTCGCTGGTTTCTGGTTCGTCGATGAGGTCATCGGTGTTCAGAATCGCTTGGGAGAGAGCGAGAAGATCCCACGGGTAAGTCGCATCTTGCCACACACCGTCAGTGACAACGCCACGGACTGGACCCTCAGTACTGGTGAGTCCGGCGATGGTGTCTGAGAGGGATAGTTCACCGTGTTGGCGTGGTGTTGATTCGACCTCGGCGAAGAATGATGGTGCGAACGCGTAGACACCTGCGTTGAGTAGTCGATAGCTATCGGAGTGTGGCTTTTCGACGAGTTCGGAAATTCTGTCACCATCCATCCGGACGGCACCGTATTCTGGTGCGTCGTCGCTTTCAACGACAGCGAGGGTAGCAACGTCCTCGACTGTGTGTGCTTGTAGAACACTCGTGACCATCTCGTGGTGAATCAGTTGGTCACCGTTGACGACGAGGAAGTCCGAGTCCAGCGTGTCGGCGACCTGTAAGAGAGCGTGGCCGCTTCCGAGCTGTTTGTGCTGGTGGTGGTATGTGATGTTACGGTTGCGGTACGTTGGGCCGAAGTGGTTCTGGACTCTGTCAGCTTTGTAGCCAACAACGAGGTGGAGGTCGTCAATGCCAGCGTCGATGAGTGCGTCAAGAACGTACTCAAGGATTGGTCTGTTTGCCGCGGGGAGCATCGGTTTCGGTCGGTGCTTCGTGAGTGGACGTAGGCGGGTACCCTCGCCTGCTGCAAGGATGACAGCGGAAGAGATATTCACACCTTGTGGCTATTCGTACTGGAACTACAATCTTGCTGTGTTGTCGATTCAGTGGTTCCTGATTGCGAGAGATACCATAAGTATTCGCTCGGGCGGAGACCAATCTATCCATCTGTGTGAGTTCAGATTGCCTGTGCAGACGTCGAAAATCATGAACGCGTTGACTAGACCCGACAGGATGACTTTGAGATTTTTGTCTTCACGCACGTCGGACTCATCAGACAAAACCTCTTTATATTATTATTGATGTGTTGATGGTAGCAAGCGAGAATATCTATTTGGAAAGGCTGTCTTACCTTGAGACAGTCACTGAGAGGGTCACATAGAGTATGAAAAACGGGAACAACCGAAAAGGGGAAAATAGATTTGCACTCAAGCACTCGAGAGAATAGAGAGCCAGAACTGAGAAATGGAAACGCACGAAATGAGCACCGTGAGACTGTTTCTGAAGCAAAAACGGCTTCACAATCTCAAGATGCCATCGTGGTGGTTGGGATTCCAGCATACAATGAAGAGGTGGGGGTTGGGAGTACAATCCTTGCTGCACAGGATTATGCTGACAAAGTTGTCGTCGTCGACGACGGCAGTTCAGACAATACGGTTTCAATTGCTCGTGCGTCCGGTGCAACAGTCATTATCCACGATGAAAACAAAGGGAAGGGTGCTGCAGTCCAGACACTCTTCGACCACGTTCGACGCACTAAGTGTGACGCCTTTGTGATTCTTGATGGAGACGGCCAGCATCACCCTCGTGATATCCCACGAGTCGTCTCACCTATTCTGGAAGGGGAAAGTGACCTCGTTATTGGGAGCCGGTATCTCGATCAGAACCCAGACGACGAGACACCCCTCTACCGGCGATTCGGCCAACGAGTACTGGACTTCCTAACCGCTGGCTCTAGTGGACAGAATCTCACGGACACGCAAAGTGGGTTCCGTGCGTTCGCGCCGACTGCAGTTGAACGTCTTTCGATTACAACCTCAGGCATGGGGGTCGAAAGCGAGATGATTGGTGATGCTGTTGACAAAGGGCTGGAAATTGAAGAAGCACCAATCGATGTCCGGTATGAGGGCGTCGACGGGCAAACATACAACCCGCTTCGTCACGGTCTAACTGTCGCAACTTTCATACTCCAGCTGATTCGTGACCGACACCCACTAATTTTCTTTGGCGTTCCAGGAGTGGTCTTGACTGTCGCTGGAACACTCTACGGACTAGATACAATCCTCATCTACCAAGTCTCAGGAGTATTCTACCCCGGCAAGGTGCTCATCGCAGGATTTACTACGATTCTCGGCGTCCTCGGCGTCTTTGTGGGCCTTATTTTGAACCGTATTTCGAACATGATCACCGAACTCAAACACGACTTCAGACCATGAACACACAATCTCCGCACATCACTATCGTTCTCGGCACTCGGCCCGAGATTATCAAGCTCGCACCAATTATTCGAGCTTGTGAAGCACGTAGCACTTCGTACAGCGTCATTCATACCGGCCAGCATTATTCAAAGAACCTCAACGAGGTTTTTTTCGACCAGTTGGAACTTCCACAGCCAGATTATAATCTCGCTGTCGGATCTGCATCTCACGGGGAGCAGACTGGAGAGATGATTATCGGTATCGAAGAAATCCTACTTGAGGAAGGTACAGACGTCGTTCTTGTACAAGGAGATACCAATTCTGTTCTGGCAGGAACCATCGCAGCGACAAAACTGGACTGTGAGGTCGGACATGTTGAAGCTGGTCTCCGGAGCTTTGACCGTGATATGCCCGAGGAAAAAAATCGTGTGCTTACAGATCATGCCGCAGACTACCTCTTCGCACCAACAGAACAGTCCGAAGCACTCCTGCTAGAAGAGGGCCTCCCCAAAGACCGAATATACGTTACAGGTAACACGGTTGTCGATGCTGTTCATCAAAACCGTGAATTGGCATCTCAAAAGAGTTCGGTGCTTGAAGAGTTCGGATTGAACGACACCGAGTATGGGCTTTTAACGGCACACCGTGCGGAGAATGTTGACGAGAAGAACACGTTCATGAATCTCTTAGAGGGTGTTGAGCGTGTTGGTGAAGAACTTGGTGTTGAGTTCTTGTACCCAATCCATCCCCGTGCACGAGGGCAGTTGGAAGAGTTCGGACTGCAAATCCCGGAACATACCCAAATTATTCCTCCGCAAGACTACCTTGACTTTCTGCAATTACAAAGTAATGCAAAAGTAATACTCACTGATTCAGGGGGAGTCCAAGAGGAAGCGTGTGTACTTAATGTTCCTTGTGTGACACTCCGGGAAAATACTGAACGGCCAGAAACGCTTGACGTTGGTGCGAACTGCCTCGCTGGGACAGCACCACACGAAATTGTGGAGACTACAAACATGATGATACAAACAGAGCGTGGATGGGAGAATCCCTTTGGAGACGGAACAACTGCAAAAATGATTTTGCAAACAATTATACAGTCACAACAACAGGAGGCAGTTTAATGACAGACATCTGTATCCACGGTCTCGGTTACATTGGACTCCCAACAGCCACAATATTCGCTCACTCTGGTTACGATGTAGTCGGATTTGACACCAATCCAGAAGTAGTATCTACCCTCAGGAGGAGAGAGGTCCACTTTGATGAACCGGGCCTTCAGCAAATTGCAACTGAAGCAATTGACTCGGAGAGACTCAAAGTCAAGTCTGAGCCCGTATCTGCAGACATTCACATCATTTGTGTACCGACACCGTTCGATGACACAAAAAAACAAGCAGACCTCGGAAATGTGGCTGCAGCTGGGCGGACTATCGGTAACCTTCTAAAAGAAGATGACTTAGTTATTCTCGAATCAACTGTCCCCCCAACGACCACGGAAGAGGTGTTGCAACCGCAACTAGAAAAATCAGGGTTAGTTGCAGGCCGAGACTTTGGGTTAGCACATTGTCCTGAGACAGTACTCCCAGGGAACATGATTGCTGAACTCAGAGAAAACGATCGGGTAATTGGGGGCATTGATCGACGGTCAACTGAACGAACGGTCGAACTATACGACTCTTTCGTTGAGGGAGAGATTCGAACTACAGAAAATCCGACGACCGCTGAATTTGCGAAGCTTGCCCAAAACACATTCCGTGATACAAATATCGCACTCGCAAATGAACTTGCTATGTTGGCAGACGAATATGATATCGATTCTCGCAAGGCAATCCAGCTTTCGAACCACCATCCACGGGTGAATATTCATCACCCAGGGCCCGGTGTGGGTGGTCACTGTCTCCCCGTTGATCCGTGGTTCCTAGGCCAAGAGTCCAACAATCTCAATCTCGTTTCAACAGCCCGAGAGATTAATGACTCCATGTCTAACTACACAATTGAACTTCTGGGGGAGGAGTTAGGAACTTTGAGCAATTCACGAATCGCGGTTTTAGGTGTCGCGTACAAGGGTAATGTTGACGACACGCGAAACAGCCCTGGCTTGAAACTTGCACGTGAGTTGCAGGCTAGAAAGTCTTTGGGAGTGAACGAGGTAACAGCAACGGATGGTGGAATCGATGATATCGATGTTCGAATTCATGACCCATGTGTGTCCGACCAAACGCTGGATCTCGTCCCACTTGACGAGGCAGTTCGTGGCGCCGAAGCTCTAGTCCTCACAACAGATCACACAGAGTATGCGCAGTTATCACCAACTCGAATGTCTAAGCTTATGGATGGAAACTTAATTTTGGACACTATGGCACATCTGAACAAAAATGAGTGGAGTGATGCGGGTTTCAATTACCGCCAAATTTGACGATAAATCTATGAATGACCAAAATACAGCGTGGA
This sequence comes from Halogranum gelatinilyticum, assembly GCF_900103715.1. Lineage (NCBI taxonomy): Archaea > Methanobacteriati > Methanobacteriota > Halobacteria > Halobacteriales > Haloferacaceae > Halogranum > Halogranum gelatinilyticum. The sequence goes on from NZ_FNHL01000004.1 coordinate 75,561, forward strand.
TTGACCTCGTCAGTCCGTCACATCCGTTCTTTTTTGCATCGCTAGCTAAGCATATTGATAAGTCGGATGTGAAAACGACCGTTCGTAAGAAAACCGAGACAGTTGATTTAGCTGAAGAAGTTGATTTCGATTTCGAAGTCGTCGGTCGGGATTTCTCTCAGAAGTGGCTAAAGATTGCTGGGATTCCCGCTCGAACAGCTCAACTGGCGTTTCAGGCGCCGGATGCAGACATCGCACTATGCTCACGGAATGCCATGTGTATCCTCGCAGCGAAAGCTCGAAATGTGCCCTCAATTAACTTCACCGACAATGACATTACTGCTCATCAAGATGGAGTAAAATATGAAGAGAGATACAACCAGCTGGAATCATTGGCAACATATAATATTGTCCCATCAGCGTTTGAGACCGGCGAATTGACAAAATGGCATGCCGACCGTGATGATATATTCACATATGAGGGATACAAAGAGGATGTGTATGTTGCTGATTTTGAGCCGGACCCCAGGTTTTTGGACAGATTGCCATTCGAAACCTACATCGTACTTCGTCCGGAAGCTCTTGACGCAACTTATGTTGATTCTGAAAATTCACTAGTCCCCGATTTACTTGAAAAGTCCATTGAGAACGGTCATAATGTCGTCTACTTACCTCGTGGTAGAGGTGATGAACACTATGCAGTAGAGTACTCGCAAAATCAAGTGTTTGTACCACAGAACGCTCTAGATGGTCTTCAACTCGCATGGCATTCGAATGGTGTATTAACTGGATCCGGTACAATGGCTCGAGAAGCCGCATCTATGTCGATACCAGCAGTATCGTTTTTCCCGAACAAGCTTTTGTCGGTTGATCGTTCAATGGTTGAACAGGGACGTGTCTTGCATAGTCGTGATACAATTGAAATCATGAATTATATCGATTCTGTAGGGCAAGAAGCCACTCAAGCAGACCTAAATAGGTCAAAACAAGTAAAAGATGAGGTTGTAGATATCGTGAACAAAATTATAAATAAGCATGAATAGCCCCCATACATAGCAGTGTCTAAATAAGGGGCGAGCAAGCCGAAGATCTATTGTTCAATGCTGCACAGAGACCAGCTCACAGAGAATCTCGACACTACACAGTTGAATGGTGGTAGTGGGACGGACAGCGACGCTAACGAGACTCGAGGCGTCTCGTTCACGTATCAGAAAGATTCGGTTGCTGGGGACGCCGTCAGAGTATTTGTCGTCTGACCCCGCGCTGCGGAACTTTCGCTCAGAGAAATAGATGCGGTTCTACATCTACTTGGATATAACAATTATCTTAAGCAATTTTCAGTGGTGCATCGGTTATCTAACGGCGTTACAGACCCAACAAAGGCGCACGAGATGGGACGCGATTGACGAGACCGCTGTCAAAATCAACGGTGAGTCGTCTTGATGTACGCTCCAAAAGGCCTCGACACAGAGATATGTCATGGTGTCACACCGTTCAAAAATCACGGGACTGATCCGGCGACTGTGTTTCTCCATAACCCCGCAAGAGATAAGATTGCTCCTAAACGGTGTTTCTCGTGGATCCATTCCTCAAACTGCGTTCTCTTGGTTAGTTGTGGACGGTCAAGGCGACTACACAGATCGAAACGTGATCGAAAAGGGGTGTCGTACGTTGAGAATATGGGTCGACCGTTTCGATAATTTTTGTGTAAGCCGGTCGGTTGAGCATCGTAAGCGGTTTACAATGTTCAGTAATTAATATTACTTTCAGCGACCGCATCAATCGCTTGGAGGTCGGACACCATCTTGCGGGTTAACCGGACAGTTCCTCATATAAATTATAATCAACCAATTGACTCTAATATGACTCTGTCCTTCTCCTCAAATCCTAGGATATAATTAGACAAAGCAAACACAGAGAGAGTCAAGAATCCAGCAACCATTGCGAGAAAAACCCCGTCTAGTGGGAGATACACAACCAATGCAAGAGTAACTAGCGCTAAGACTAGTGAAATAACACTTGCAGGATTAAACAGTGAAAATGGCTTTATCTGAGCCAACCACCATACCTGAATCAATCGAATAAAATTGTAAATTGTGAACGAAATTCCGGTGGCGATAGCTGCCCCCAGAGCGCCATGCGTCTGCACGAAGAAAATATTCAAAGAAATATTGATAGTTGCGACAATTATTGTATTCGCTGTTTCTACCCGCTCATTCCCACTCATTACGAGCAGGTATCCTACAGGACCAACTGCCGCACTAATCATTTGACCAACAGCCAAAATCGAAAGGATGTTATTTGCTTGGGTGGTTGGTTCTCCGAAGATTGACAAAATATCGTTTGAAAAGACAATCAAGTACATACAACCAAGGATTGATAGAAGAGCAATCCATTTCGTTGTTGTATTATATATTTGTTGAAGTTTCTGCATCTGACCTGATTCGTACAGATCGGAAGCCAAGGCCGGGAAAATACTGTTCGCTGCATGAAGTACAATCAACAGAAGAGCTGAAGTTTGGTATGCAGCCTGATACCAACCTAACTCTACATTAGAAACATATACGCCCAATATCATGACGTCGGCCCACGAAACTAGACGACCACCTGCAGCTAACAGTACTAATGGCAAAGAAAAATTCAACAATTTTCTCGGTTCAAAAGTGGTTGGTTTAGAATTGAATCCTCCAAGAGATTTGATTGAGAACAACATGACAAATAGACCAATTGTTGTCGCAGCAAAATATCCGATAACAACAGCCACTAAGTCATTATAAATGAATGATGATACGTATGCAAGCACTAGTGCAAGGCCAGACCTGACGATATTATCCCCAAAGACTGCGTACTTTGTTTCTTTAAAACCTTTTGTTGCATTTACTGCAACTTCAAACCCTGCCAATATTGGAAGGCCTGCAAAAAAGATGAAGAGAATATTTCTTTGGCCACTACCGAGGATCGACAATAACATATCTAGATTCAAGATAAGTATAGATGATATGAGGGTAGAGAGCAGGATTGGTGTTCCAATTGAGAACACAACAACACCTGTTGTTTTCTCTGGAGATTCGTCCAAGTAAATTGGTATGAATTTTTGAACTGCTTGATCTAGTCCTAATCTAGAGAATATTATGACAAATTGGGAGATAACCAGTCCAAAGGTAAATACTCCAAGAGCATCAGGACCAAGTCCTCTTGAAATCACGACATCAAGAGAGTATCTAAATCCACGACCAACAATACCGCCAATAAGAGCGATAGAGGCCAATTGGAAAATTGACTTTTTCATCAGTGAATTCTATGCTCGATATCCGAGATTTTCTAACCGTTCTTTTATCACATCATCTTCAATATTTTTGTCATATCCTTGAGGAGACTCGGATTTAATTGCCCTTCTATCACCATCTATTTCAAGCCATGGTACATTAACTAGTTCACTAACGAATGTCTCTTGAGGATGCCCAAAGTCCCGAAATGGAATCGGGAAGGAACGTTCGCCAATTAGTTGCCCGTGATCTGAAGTGACAACGGTTTTTCCGCCAATCATATCAGTCAACTTTTCAACACTTTCTAATACAACTTCCAAATTCTCATGATAAGCATCAAACAGAACGTCCACAGGCGTATCTATCTTCCCGGCTCGAACCTTTGGCCAGAAATCAATTCCACCACCATCAGTATATGAATCTCCTTTTTTACCAATAAATGGACAGTGTGGCTGTAGATAGTGGATGATAAGCCGTTTGTTCGGATATTTTTCGTTTGCCTTCACTGCAAACTCATTCACCGTAGATGGAAGCACCGTTCTTTTTGATGAATCCCACCCATCTTCTTTCCAAACATGAATGACATCATGGAAGTCTGGGCTAAAAAGTTCAGATTTCCACTCTAATTGAGGGTTTGCTGAGACATACACAGTGTCATGCAACTCACGGTTGCTAATGTTAGAATCTAAAAAACCAACAGTACTGCTAGCCCGAGATTTTTTAGCCTGCAGATCTCCTTCAATGGAATTGAGTTCTTTAAAAGAATCAAAGCGGCAAGCATCAAGTATTAATAAATTGTCCCAATCTTGTGAGATGAAATCTTCACCTTCAGAATTGTACCCCTCATTCGTATAGCGATAATATAGCTTATTGAGTTGTTGGGGCACAAGTTTAGGGTCCTCGAATATTCTATGGATACGTCTTTTATTTATTCCGAGCATGATCTCGAGTAGGTGAAATACGTGTCTTCTTTGTCGGTTAAAACTGTTGTGCAATCCTCATTAGCATGTGGACCCATTAGCAATTGGCAAGATTATTGCAATCCAATTAATACAAGGAACTGCCATATGCAATTGTAGCTAATGAGCATCATCAGTGAAACGATTTTTGAGATCAAGAAGAACGGAATCATCTCTGGGATTAAGTGGGGGTCAAGGCTTTTAGCGACGTCACTTATTCAGCCCACTGCGGACATTCTAGATTCATATTTTCCATTTATATTCATCCGGGGAGAGAAGCTAAAGGAGGCTTTTGAGGAGAATGGTACAATATATACATATGGTGACCCATATTATTTGAACATTGATGGAAATGAGGAAGAGACTAAAACAGCACCAGACTATATTACTTCAAAATCAGGAAGGCGGAAGGTGGACCAGCCTTTTGTCGGGATATTGCATGAGGTACACATCGTAGGAGACTATCCAATCCCAATCAAAGGCCGTTCAATAATTCAAGAGGCAGTTGTTTCAACATCTCACCTTGTACTTCATCTTGGGTATTCTCTCTCGCGATTACTAACGGGTCAATACAGTGGCCGTAAGGAAGTCGACACAGGCGTATTATTATTCAATAAATGGAATTCAGGATACTACCATTGGACAACAGAGACACTAACACGATTAATCAGCATAAAAAAATATATTGAACACACCAACACTAATTTGAAATTAATTGTTGGTCCAAACCTCACTCGCTTTCAGGAAGATACACTATCGCTATTGGGATTTGCTAACGATCAAATCATTAGGTACAATGTCTCGTCGATGAAAGTCAACCGGTTAATAGTGCCATCAAACAGACGTGGCTTTGACCCAGGTGATCCAGCTCCAGTTGATTACCGGTATCTGAGGCACCAAATGCGAGAAATAGTGGATGTAGAATCTGAAGGACATAGTTCGAGAGTATACATATCGAGACAGGATGCGCCAACCCGCCAAGTCACTAATGAAAAAGAAGTAATCACAATGCTCAAATCCTATGGGTTTGAGTTAGTTACACTTTCTGAGAACAATGTACAGGAAAACATTCGGATTTTTTCAAAAGCTGATGTTGTTGTCGCACCTCACGGGGCGGGGTTGACAGATATAATATACTCAAATTCGCTTTCGGTCATTGAATTGCTTAAAGAGGACGACTGTTCGGCAGCATATTATACACTCTCCAAGTCACTAAGTCACGATTATTACTCGCTCCTATGTGATTCGGATGGAAAGAATCTCAGTGTTGACGTTGCCAAGCTGGAAAAGTTGGTGAATGAGGTGATATAGGGGCATCGGAGCGTAATAAGTATCGAGGATGTGAGATATAGATAGAAGTATCAAACCTATTCTTGAAGAGCCTCTCCCTACGTTCTGTGGAAGAACCAAGGTCTTTCCGCCTTCAAACGAATTTATAAATCATCTATAAAGAAAGTGCAAGACTCAACAACTCGAACGAGTTGCTAACCAGTATGTCCATCAAGATATACTCATACTACTTCTTTAACATATGCACATCTGACTTCCACTCGCGGCCCTACTACAATGACGAAGGCGACACAGACGGCCTCTATCATTCGTAGAGGGGAACCTAGAACGACTACATCACACGTTCAGGTAGGTACCAGTAGCAATGACCAACGGTTTCAATCAACGCCAGCCACAAATGTTGTTTTATCTACACATTTCCCTGAAAACACCATCTCATCAGGCTAGGCTGCTGGAGCCAGGTCCAGTGCGCTAGGGACGCTGGCAAGTCACCGAAAAATCAGTAAATCGATAAAAACATTAGTTCCGAATTGAAAAGACAATGAAGTGACTATGAATGATGGAGACGCAGCCCATCCAGATATCCTATGGGTAACACTTGAGAGTGTCAGATACGATCATACCTCTATTTCGGATTACGAACGAGATACCACACCGAATATTTCGTTGCTTGCTAATGAAAAGGGGTCAAGTGCATCGAATGCTTATAGCCATGGAATTTGGACACGAGCTTCATCTGCGTCAATCCTTACTGGTTATCCACCTGCAGTCCATCAAACGTGGTCTGGCGAGAGTAGCTTACCGAAAAACATGGAGACGATTCCTGAACAACTTCAATCAAGGGGATATTCGACTACTGCCATTTCAGCAAATCCTCAGTTTGGTCCAGATGTTGGACTGGATAGAGGGTTTGATGACTTCCACCTACTGAGAAAAGAGACTCTGATCAACGAAGTTGGAGTCCTTTCCACAGTGAAATACATCTTGAATTTGTGGAGACATTCAGCAGGTTACACAACAAAGACGAATCGGCATTCGTTAGGGTATCTCACAAATGAAGCAGCTGTTCAAAACCTAAAGAGAAAATCAAACCAGTCCCCTCACTTCCTCTACGTTCATCACTTTGACACACATCATCCGTACATTCCTCCTAAGCTGTGGAGGTCTAGTTTTGAATCCCCACTAGGAGTGAAGAAGTCAGTTGAGCTCGCGGAGAAAATGTCGTCGAATTTGCACAAGAGTATTGGCGACGGTGTTCAATTTTCTGGAGAAGAACTACAGGCAATAACCACGATGTATGATTCGTTAATTAGGTATGTGGACACATTAGTTGGAAGACTCACAAAAACGGCAAGAAAGTATCTTGACAATCCGATTATTGTGATAACCTCAGATCATGGAGAATTTTTTGGAGAAAATGACTTGTTAGCGCATATGTTATCAACTCACTCCGCAGTCTGTGAAGTGCCAATGATTGTTTCAGGACTTCCGGAATTGCCCAAAGATTCTCCTATCCAGCCTGCAGATATTTGGAAAGTGATTAGCGAAGAGAACAACTTGGGCCTGTCTGTCCCAGCAGGGCACCATTACAAGAGCGACCCTCGCAAGTATGCAGTCGTCCAGAGAGGAAAAGAAAGGTCTCAGAAGAAGGTAGATTTGATTTCCAAGCAGAGCCCAACGTTCGACTTAAATAAATTTCCTACAGGTAACGAGACAAGCATAATTGGGAACAACTATCGCCTTGAACGGATTAGCGAACATACAAATTTATTCAAATTGGATACTGAGCAGGCGAGCGTGAAAAAAGAGCAGGTAGACATTATGAATGCCTGGTTAGACGAATGGGAACACAAGTGGAGTGAAACGAATTATTCACCCGAGAGATCGGATTTCAGTCCAAGTGTTCAAGACCAGTTGAGTGATCTTGGATATCTGTGAATTGTTCGAAAATGAAAATTGGAATATACCACAGAAGGGTATCATGGAATACGAGTGGAGGGGTTTCAGTATACCTTCAAGAGATTGCCGCCCAACTTGCAAAAGAACATTCTGTGACCGTCTTCAGTTCAGCAGATGAACAAGTTGCACCAAAACTTGCAGATTCAGACGTCAACGTCATCACCTATGATAGATCAGTGATGGCGAAACGACTGGAACAACTGACTCAGTCCAAACTTGCCCCTGAAAAGATTGACAGCTTATCATTATTTCTATCAGGTGTGCTCCGTGGAATGCGATCTGACATCAGGAGCCAGTGCGACGTACTTCTCACAGGTTTCCCAGTTGACGATATCTTAGTTTCAAATCTGGTGAATATACCCTGCATTTTCCAATATCATTCATTAGATGTGATAAACAAAGGTACAAAGATTCATGATTTTGTATCCTCGTCTGAATTGACCATTGCCAATTCTCAATCGATCGCTGACCGACTCCAAACCGAAGTGAGAATTCGGACTAATGGTGTCGTTGAACCAGGAGTTGATTATGAATTCTTCTCAGAGGGTAAGCAATCAGTGCTTCCAGACCAAGGGGTGTCAATTGTCTTTGTTGGTAGATTAATCAAAAATAAAGGGGTACAAGATATCATCAAGGCAATATCAAATGAACCACAATTCCAACTGCACATTATCGGGGAAGGAGAATATGAAAAAAATTTAATGCGAATATGTTCCAAAAAGTCCGTTTCAAGAAGAGTTACATTTCACGGTCGAAAGCCTCGGTCAAAAGTTAGAGACTACTTATGCTCTGCAGACATAGTCTGTCACCCCTCTTACGACGAAACATGGTGCATGACAAATTTTGAGGCAATGGCTGCAGGGTCACCACTGATAACGACAAACTTGGACACCATTTGCCAGTATGCAGACCATGAAGAAAATTGTCTACTAGTTGAGCCTGGAAACCCCAACCAGATTCAAGAGTCACTCCAGAGAATTAACGAGAACCCTGAATTTGCAAAAGACTTAATTGATGGAGGAAGGAAGACGTCAAAGAAATATTCGTGGGAATCCCAAGCTAATGATATCTGCAAACATATTCGGAATTGCCTGTAGCACGTGACTGACCTAATCAAGCGATAGGTCAAAACGCGACTCATTATTATTTTGTACTTTGAATCTGCAACAACCGAATAGATGACTGAAATGACTATTCTAGTGATTGGTGCCATTGACAGAGATACTGGGGGAATCGCTCAGTACACTAATGAGCAGATAAGGCACTTACAGCGCGACAATGAAATAATCGGCCTCGATGTCTCAGCTCCTGAAGTCAGGCGAGTTCTATTGGTCCCGTATGCCAGTCTGAAGCTTTTCAAAGACGTGATCAAACTTGTTCGTCAAGATCCACCAGACATTGTACATATGCATGTAGCACAAGGAATACCCTTCTACCGGGAAACGCTCTTTGGGCTAATCGCCACATATTTCTGGGATATCGAGACTGTCCTCCACATTCATGGATCTTCATTTGATAAATTTCTAGAATCAGATGGAATTCTATCTAATGCGTATCAATCAGTAGTATTTGAAAGAGTGGACAAAATAGTCTGTCTGTCATCATATTGGGAAGAAGTACTTTCAAATCATACTGACCAAGACAAATTAGAGATATTGCCAAATGCAGTCAACGTGTGTGATTATGCACCAGAAGAGAATGAATCTGGTAAGCTGAGAATATCCTATATTTCGGACTTAGTGAAGCGAAAAGGTGTTCGAGAATTTTCTAACGCTGTAGAGCAATTCGGCGATGATGATAGCATCCAGATTGACGTTGCAGGGAAGGGCCCACTATCATCAATTATCCAAGATTTATCTGACCAGCATCAAAACGTCAGATATCATGGATATGTTTCAGAAGACACCAAACAGGATATATTAAATAGGTCTGACATTTTTATATTACCTTCGTACGCTGAAGGACTTCCAATCGTTATTCTCGAGGCTATGGCTGGTGGCAATGCAATTGTGTCTACAAATGTCGGGAGTATTCCGGAATTAATCGGAAGTGAGAATGGAATACTCATCTCACCAAGGAATGAAGAGATGATTAGAGATTCGGTTAAAAGGTTGGGGAATGAAAGAAAAAAACTTCATGAAATTAAGAGAAGGAATCGAGAGTTGATAGAAAAATCATTTTCATGGGAAGCACATAAGAGAGATCTCACACAAATATACAACTCTGCTCTACAAAAGGAGTAAATAAAGAAGACGGCGGTTCTAATGCAAGAGAAGGAATCCGTCTCCATCCGCTCACCAACGGCGTCGAAAAATGACGCTCCCGATTGACAATACCACCACACACATAGTACTATGTTGATTTTAGAGAGCAGTTTTGACCGCGTGTTTAAGTGCTTCTCGACCGGATTTTCTGAAGAGTTCGCTGTGTAACTGAGAGGCACGAAGATACTGTGTCAACCTGTCCTTCAAGAAGCCTCAATACAGTGAGTGCCACTCTAGCACTGGGATGCTCGATTCCACAGACATTAGCATTAACGTCTCCTACAGTGTATTCTGATCGTTTGGATGACCTATTTGCGGTAGAATTTGTCGTCGTCTTCGAGTGAGTTCAGGCTCGAAGTCGTCGGTGTAAATAGGCCAGAGACTCGTCCTCGTACTCTGTCAGCACGAGTCGCACACCGAATTGTAAGTGAATTTCGCCGGCATGGTGTACCGGTGTCGCATTCCACGATTAAGAATGGTGGGCTCTGTAGTTTCGCTAGACAGAGACGTCACGACTGCGTTATTGCCGTAGAAAGCGAAGAGACAGAATGGTTTGATATCGGAATTCCGTCTCCTCACCCGTGTTACGGTCGCTAAGGCTAAATCAGTTGTCGATAACTCAGACGAACCCGCCGACCCCCAAGGGGGTGGCGGGTTCGCCGAATGGGCGATGCTCACGCTTCATGCACTCCGCATCGAGCTGGGCAAATCCTACCGCGTTGCGGTAGATTTGCTCAGCGAAATGCCCGGCGTTCTTGAAGAGATCGGGCTCACCAGACTTCCACACTACACGGTGCTTCGCACGTGGTTTGCGCGGATTCCAACGAAGACGTGGCGTGCGTTTCTCGGTGCGTCCGCCGAGAAACGCACTGGCCACGCTGCTATCGATTCGACCGGCTTCGACCGTGACCAGCCCAGCCGTCACTACGCCAACCGCACGCACTACCGTGTCCGGGCGCTGAAAGTCACTGCACTCGTGGATGTCGAAACGCTGTACATCACGGACATCCACTCCACAACGAGCAAGAAACACGATGCGAAGATCGGCCCGCAGGTCGCCCGCGTTCCGGCGGGCGACCTGCGGAGCCTCGCTGCCGACCGAGGATACGACGCAAAAGCCTTCCGCGACGAACTCCGCGAAAACGGCATCAGACCGCTGATCAAGCACAGGATCATGAATCCACTCGATCACGCCCACAACGCCCGCATGGATCGTGATCGGTACAACCGTCGCTCAATGTCAGAAACCGTCTTCTCAAGCATCAAGCGCACGCTCGGCGCTGCCGTGCGTGCGCGTAGCTGGTGGCTTGAGTTCCGTGAAATGCTTCTCAAAGCGACCGTCTACAACCTCCGTAGGAGCGTCCGATATCCGTGAAATCAACCGCCGTGTACCGAAACTACAGAGCCGAATGGTGAGAGATAGTTTGTCTCTATCGTACGAACATCGTCCGCTTGTGGAGAAGCATAGCGACCATGCCGCCTATTGCTATTGAAACTGTGAATTCGCTTCTTGAAGTTATTCTCTAGAGATGGAACAAAGTCATATGGATGTGGATTTCAGGCCAGCGTTATTATAAATCTCCGCTCTCCCACTGGAGTAAATCTTGTTAATCTGAGTGTTTGATCGTATCTCTTCTCGACTCTCTAGCCATGTCTTTAGATGAACCCAATTCATGAGTGCAACTTTATCACGTTCGTAGTCTATAATGTATAGGATATCATCGTCAACATGACTCTGCTCTCCAAGGAGGTGTTTTACATGTTTGAGTTCAAGAGATTTTATCTCACCATCCCACGATGACCTCGTTATGTCTCTTTTCACATGGCGGAATAATTCAATTCGGAACCAAGTCTTCACATCTGTTCTAATCTTTGTCTCGTCACTTTCGTACTTGTGGAGAAACAGTTCCAAATTCTCGGGAGTGTCGCTTGATATATTTCTATCCACCACTTGCCCTGTTGAGATGCGCGCCCCTGCCAACGCTGCATTTGCGGTCAAGAGCAAGACAATCCCAACAACAGCAATCTGTTTGTAAGATACTGATAGAATTCCATCAAGATCGGACCTGTACATCCAGAGCAAAGCAACAGTGGCTGGAAGCGCGATAGCGTCAATTGCAATACTTCCGATAGCAAGCCTCATTACAAGCCAAATTGCCGCAGAACAAAACATACTAGCAGGAAGCAAAGCCGACTTGGGGATCTTCCGTTGTATAATCGTACGGTTGAAGAAAATGCAACCGAAAACTGTTGAAATTGTCCCAAATATGACATACTTGACTACCGCGAGTTGAGTGATGATGCGAGGACGAGTCAGATATAAGCGCGACAGTTCAGATGTACCGCTACTGCCGAAGTATGCCAGCAGGAATTTATCTAGACTGGTTACCTCCATTATCCTCTCTGATGCGAACAGTGGGACTGCTTTGTTATAGAAAAAGCCGTTCACACCCAGCTCCACAACCACCATTATGATAAAAACTAGGCAAATACTACCCACTTGTGAAGAAATTCGACGGCCATAAAACATGGACATGAAAACCATCGAACCAAGCAGGAGTAGCAAGATCGCCTCGATATCATATGATAATGACATGGTAGACGACAGCAAAAGAAGCATGATTATTTTAATTTGCCATTTGAAATCACGCCGCCTCAGCGTTAGTAGGATGATTGTTAATAACAAGAGATACAGAACGTTCGCAAGACCGTGAGAATACAGGAAGTGCTTGCCAGTGCCTGTATTTCCGCTTACTAGTCTAACCGCGGTAAATGAAGCAGCGATAATACGACTGCCAGAAAGTTCTCTCGCAAGCATATAAAATATAGGCGCGATTGCAAAAATGATAAATGGTGTCTTCATAATATATAGCGCAGATATATCTAGGGTTTCCAAAATCATTGCTCCGTAGAGATGGAACCCTGGCGTGGCAGATTTCTCCCAGTGTAAGGTATTGAGGTCGGTGATCGTGTCCATCTGCGCCGCATGTGATGGAGGAAACGCCGCTGTTGATCCACTGAAGACAAAGAGAGCAGATGTAAACCCGAGTAAAACGATAACTGCAGCGATTTTTATCTCCTGTTTACGTGTCAAATTCGGAGATTTTACCATCGAGCACTGTTTAAACAGATAGTGGTATAGTATTTTCCATCGGCAAAAACAGGATGTGTCGCAATCACGCGATTCCAAAGGGTATCGTGTCCATGATGGTAAATTGGCCGTGATTTCACCCGACAGTTGCACAGGGTCAATTTAGGCCTTCAAATCACCGGCCATGGGTGTTAAATTTTGTTTGACTTGTCTATCTCGATGAATTCGCCGACGAGATTGAACGCAAACTTGATTGGCGTCTTCGTACAGTCTCATAGAGGCAGAAACTGAGTTGATAAGTGGTTTTTAATCGGAGTAGAGCGCGCAAATGAGCTTTGCTCCCGATGTTGCCGCGTTTGGTGTGTTATAGAACCCTCAACGTTTGGAATCCGTTTGCCAGTCTTGCGGGTGAAGGTGTCACCGCCGATGACACACCTCCACCACTCCATGCGGTTTAGTTGTGTGCCTTCGCGTTCACACGACCCGGCCAGTCGTACTGAGTACGTTCTTTAGTTCACCGACGTACATCATTGAAATGGCTCTTTCGTACAGACGTTTAATCAAATTTTGGGCAAGTGTGTCTTGCACATGATTGCGTCGTCTGTGCAGGCGACAAGGTTGTTAGCACTAATGTATAGAGCCACCGTTTCGTCACCTGATGGGACGCTAATTGAGTGGCGTCAATCGTAACTGATTGGAAGGTCACTAATTGCTCCAAGTCATCATTGTACTGTAGTTCCAGACGGCCTTATTTGCCGTGATTTTTCCAATTGGGTTCGCCACTACTTCCAGTCGGAGTCCTTCACAGTGAGCAAGCCCGTATTCGTTTATCAGGTCTTGCCCAACAAGTATTTCCAATCGTGAGTGTTCTCCCCACTCAACTGAGTACGACGTGTTGCGAATGTATGTCCGAAGTTTGCGCCCCTCCTCTTGATTACCCCAGAAACCAGGTGGATTGATCAGTTTACTTTTCTTTGAGAGTGAGAAAAATGAGCTCCATGCTTCGTACGTTCTTCTCTCAATTTGTTGGGCTGTGGACACACCCAGAATTCCACTATAACGGTCGCGGTACTCACTGACGTCCCACACGTCTCCGCCTGGGTCGAGATACTGCTGGCGCCGCTCATAGTTGACCTCGTTCCATAGCGCAGCAGAAGCATCCAATAATCGGAGTAGCAACTCCCCGTCCGAATCAGACTTGGGAACGACCTCAAACGAGCTGGTCCGCTTCATAGGTGAGAGATTAGGTGGGTTGGGCGTACCATCTCAACAACAACTGGTGCGACAAGTGTCAACCAGGTCCGCTGAGTAAGCGCGTCTTGAGCAACACCAAGACGACCTTCAACAAGTACCTCAATCCCCGAGGTGGTAGGAAGAGAATCAAACGAGGCGGATGCACAACCAACGCAGTAACGTTCCAAGATATTCCAGCAGTCATCCTTCTTTCTAAGTCGAATCGTGAGTGGACTACGCTCAGTGAGAGTGATTCCACACTGGTTGCAGACAGTTGACGTTCCCTCGTTGATTCGGAATCCAGCAACCGCTTGTTCCAGTGCGAGACTCATACATGAGCCTCCATGTAACATTCGAAGCAAGGGAGTGTGCCCAGCCTGTCGCAATCGTCACAATTAGTCTGCTTTGCGTTCGCTGCCGACCTCGATGAGGTAGGCTTACCAATAGTGCGTTCGTTCGTAAACATGGTCTTTTGGTTCCAATTAGAAAGACCAGCTCAGGTGTTCCAGCACCTGGGCACTTCTACGCCCTGAGCAACTGGTCTTTCTTGAATAAGAGGAGAGCATACGTCCACCTATACTTTACGATGTAAATTGACGTCGTAACTAGACGCGAGACGCAGGTTCTATTGCAACATGAGAGTGTAGGTCAAAACCAATGACCCTCTCTGCTTCAGACTTGAATGAACTTGATCGGCAAATTCTGGACTATGCCCAAGAAGGACGAGTGGCACCCCGTCTACTACGCGAGTTATTCCGTCATGAAGGATTGAAGGACAGTGAAATTCCATCGAGGCAGTATCTATACCAGCGCCTCAAACGACTTGAAGAGCATAACCATCTAGAGAACCTGTTCGGAACGGGAATTTATGAATTCGTGAGTGACCCACGTGAGCAATAAACCAGATTAAATCAGGTTTCATGTTCGGAGACTACAACTCTGACGCATCGACGCTCCCAGATAGATATCCAAGTCCCTCGTCCGTAATTTCGTATTTTCCTCTCTCAACACGTCTCACAAGTCCTCTCTCGACGAACTCCGACAATCGTCTGTTCACGTGGGAGCGATTGAATCCAGCGTTGAACGCTATGACGGTGGGCGTTAACACCAGTTCAGAATCGCCCAACAGCTCCAGGATCTGGTCGTCGGTCGGTTTCATCCACTCCCCCCGTTTGCGCATACGAGAGCAAGTCAGAAGGACCTGTTAACAGACCCGATATGTAGAACTGCAAGCACAAAATAGAACTATTTGAGCACTTCTTAGTGACTACCTTGAAGTACCCACCATGAGTTTCTCAAAGTAACGACTCACCGAATCACTTGGTCCTCTCAGAAAGGACCCGTGCTAGAACACGGATCCGGTGCGGTCAAAGGAACCTCAACCGCATGCAACCGAACACGCCACCAACTCAAAAAGGTCTCGTCGCACAATTATCCCTCACCACGGAGGAAACTGAATGAGCGACGATGCCTCAGACGACGTCGCGACCCGCCTAAATGAACTTGAGAACCGAGTCGACGAACTTGAACAGAAGACCGAACAACTCGAAGAGACAGTCGAAGCGCAAGCGGACATAATCGCCTCCCAACGCGAGCAACTCGCGGAGTACCGCGACATCGTAGACGACATCGAGTCCACCCTCCACACCTCGAAAGACCACCGCAAGCACCTCCAACAGCGCGTCCACGCACTCGAAGACGACCCCGAAACCGACGCCACAGACACTGCCTCCCCACTGCAGCAACTCATCAGACTCCCCTCGAAAGCCGCATCAAAACTCACAGCCAACCAAGAACGCGCACGCTTCATCGCACAGGACATCCGCGAGTACGCGAAGAAAGTTCCGGCTGGATTCGCGATCGACTCAACCACGGTCCGCAAGCTCCTGCAGGCCAAAGAAGGCCAGACGCCACACACTCAGACAGTCACGCGCGTCATGGACTTCCTCGATAGACTCGGCAAAGAGGACGTTCGCATCGTCAAACGCCGTGGGACCAAACGCGTCGTCTTCTCCGAACACGCCGTCGGCGAACTCGCCGCGACGTCCACAACGTCACAAGCAATCACGGATGTTGTGATGGGGTGGAAGTAGAGACGCCGTGATACCAGGTCGGTAGTCCACACAACGGACACACCCACCCAAACCACCACGCGCTTGCTTGCACTAGTGTGAGCAGCAGCACTCGACAACACCCTTCTGGCTGTAGGAGTAGTAGACGACGAAGCAACGAGTTTGAGCAGAATGTCTATTCGGAGCGTATCACAACAGGTGTGATGAGCGTGAGAACAAACAGGGCTCTCAAACACATCCGTACGAGCGATTGCCCGGCACGAACTACCGCAACCGCCAAACAAGCGACCGGATCTTGTACCCCAGCGAATTGTTCTGATACCCCCTCCAGCCGCTCATTCCGCCGAGGAGTGTCGATGCGTCATAGCCCTCTTCTCTGAGTATACTCGTCGCTCGCTTGGCGACCATTCCCATCTTACAAACGACCACCACGTCTCTATCAGACGGAATTTCCCCGAACCTGGCGCGCAACGCCGACGCATCACCTCCACGAAGTTCATCGTACACAGGAATATTGTGACTCCGATCGAGAGCACCTGACTCGTATGCCGATGTCGGACGAATGTCGAGGAGAAACGGCTCGTCTCCCGACGACCCGAGACGGTCGTCGAGTTCGTCCGGACGAATACTGCTCATGGGTGTGGGATTGTGTCACCCACACAAAGCGGTGCTGTTCGCGCCCGTCGCATGGGCTCTTCTGGCCATCGACACAGCCACGACGGCGCGATGACCGCCGAGCTCACAAACACATCACCCAGAGGCGGGCGACTGCGTCGACGCGTCGTCACCACTGAGTCGGCCTTCCATGTGAGAGCGTGTTCCTGTATTCACCAGGTGACGTGCTCAGACTGGTCTGAGAACAACCATACCGAGGATGTCGACAGACGACTCTGCCCCCCATCACAATCGCGCCGGTCACAGACATCTCAACAGAGTAGCTTTTTGTGTCATATACACAGAGTTATCTGAGTGACGCTGGCGAATCTCAATCAGTACAATCCAGGCCAAACACAGCCTGTTGGATGTCGAGCCATCGTCGTCGGTGGCAGCATGGCGGGGCTCTGTGCAGCACGAGTTCTTCGAGATTCATTCGATGAAGTTGTCGTCCTCGATCGCGACGAGTTTCCGAGGAAGCCACAGAGGCGCGATGGGGCACCACAAACCAGCCAGCCACATGCGATGCTCGAAGCTGGTCGAGCCACTCTCGAAGACTTCTTTCCAGGATTCACTGAGGCCGTGCAGTCCGCTGGGGGCCTGCTGCTTGAGGTCGGTGAGGACATCGTGTGGTACGACAAAGGAGCCCCTGTCGCGGAACCTGCCGCTGACCTCCCGGCACTCTACGCCAGCAGACCGCTTTTCGAACACGTTGTACGCGAGCAGATTCGAGAGTTCAACGAGATTCAGTTGCGAGGAGACTGTCACTTCCGTGAGTACGAGTACGATAGCGACGACGAACAGGTGACTGGAGTGTGCTATCGGGACGAAGCGGGAACCGAGAGAACACTCGATGCAGCACTCATCGTCGACGCAACCGGTCGGAACAGTCGGACTCCGAAATGGCTCGAGGCACACGGCTACCCAGTGCCCGATGTCGACGAAGTTGAAGTAGACGTCACCTACAGCACTGTGCGCATCGACCGGCCCTCGGACATTCACCGGGGTGTCCTCATCGCACCTGAAGTCCATCGCCCACGGGGGGCAGCCATGCTTCCCGTTGAGGGCGACCGTTGGGAAGTACTGCTCCAAGGAATGCATGGAGAACGAGCACCGGACGATCGCGAGACATTTATGCAGTGGGCCGAGCAGCTACCACTCGACGAAATCGGCCAGCGACTTCGCCAGCACGAGTGGGTCTCGGACATCCAACAGTATCCATTCCCTGGAAGTATCCGTCGGCACTACGAAGCCATCGAACGGTTTCCCGAGGGGCTCGTCGTCACCGGCGACGCCCTTGCGAGTTTTAACCCCGTCTATGGCCAAGGAATGTCTGTTGCTGCACTGGATGCACTCGTGCTGCATCATGAACTCGTCAATGGACTCGATGGACTTGGTCCACGGTTCTTCGAACGCACGAACAAGACAATCGATGAAGCGTGGACGGTCGCCGTCGGAAACGACTTCAGCTTCGACGAAACAACAGGGCCCAAACCGTTCGGAACTGACCTGCTTAACCGATACGTCAACAGACTCATCCGTCGTGCACACGACGATAGCGAGTTATCTGCAGCGTTCTTCCGCGTCCTTCGTCTAGAGAAATCTACCACCAGTTTGGCTCACCCAAGTGTTGTCTGGCGAGTCTTTCGCCCATAGTGTGTACGAAAGAAGAGATATGACGATTTACCAGACCATCATTCGTCGTGCGCGCTCTGGTGGCCTAGCGTCGGCCGCTGGCCCTTTCAAAATGCAAGGCCTGTGTGACGAAGGGGCGCACAACGCTGCGTGGGACGACGTCGAGTTCGAGACGCGCTACCGGTCACATCTCGCCGACGACGCCGATGCACAGCAAGCAATGGACGAACTCACAGACCGTCTCCGTGGCGGTGAACAACTGGCATTAGTCTGTTTCGAGAATACGAACCAGAAACGCTGTCACCGGACGCTGCTTCGAGCGGTTCTCATCGAACAGCTGGAGCCGTAGTGGAAACCCACCAGTACCTTCGAAGAGAGTGCCGCAGGGAACAACCATACTCTTAGCTAACCTACACAACTCACGATGTACACCACCATCCTGGTCCCCACCGACGGCAGTGAAACGGCCAGTCGTGCCGTCGACCACGCCATCGACCTCGCCAAGCAATACGGCGCAACAGTCCACGCCCTCTCGGTTGTCGACGTGAGTGAACTCGGTCTTCGAACACCCACAGAGATCGACCCAGCACGACTCCGCCAGCCTCTCCGAGATCGCGCACAGAGCGCGGTGGATGCCGTCGCACGAGTCGGAAAGAAAGCCGGCATTGACGTCACCAAAGCTATCAGAGTTGGCGTCACACACGAGGTCGTTACCGACTACGTCATCGACAACGACATCGATCTCGTCGTCATGGGTACACACGGCCGGCGTGGTCTCCCACACGCATTTCTCGGGAGCGTCACCGAGCGCGTCATCCGGACGTCAAATGTCCCAATACTCGTCGTTCACCCGCTCGATGACTCACCGTAGCGACGGTCGACGGAAACAGAAAGTCGACGCCACGGTCAGCAACGCGTACAAGGCAACTGGTGATTTCGAGACGTGGAACGCCTGGGCACAGCTCACGCTTGGACAGATGCTGTTCGATGATCTGTACATCCAACGGCACTGTTTCGATTACCTCGAGTCGGGTGAGCGGGCAGTGTTCGATAGCATACTCACAGAACGCCGCCCGGGAGCGGAAGCTCCTTTCGTCGCCGACGCAGGTCGGATGTTCGAGGCCACCTCGGACGCGCTCAATGACTACGCTGCCGGTGAGGTTTCGGCCGACACCGCAGCAGGGGCCATCCGTGCCGAACTGCGTGACGCCGAGTGGCTCCCCAAACACGTCTACAACTGGGGGAGCGAGGACGCCCGCCACGTTGACTTCAGCGACCCGGCACTCGTCGAAGCGTTCATCACGTGGGGGAAAACTGAGTCACCGGACCACCTTCGTGAGCAACTCTTCGACTTCCAACTCCCCAAATCTGCGTAGGTTACTGACGATATTTTTACAGAGTTTCTCTCGGAATACATTGGCCTCTCTTTCGAAATTGAGTGATTGTGGTAGCACACGTTCTTGGAGTCAACTCACACACCGGGTTTGACCTCCCCCGGTTTTCTGAGAACAGACGAAACGTACTCTCTCAGAAAGACCGTACAATCGGCTTCGGAACTCCGGTGTGTCTCATCTGCCACAGTATATGTACAAAGCAACACCAACAAAATATCGGATATTCTAGAAATTTTCACAACACTTTCAAAACCGGAATCTTTGCCTCACAGTACAGCCCTCACACTTGTAGGAATGGTTGGCATCGAAGACCTCGACTCGAAGTCCAAAGACATCATCTGGGCACTCTCTCAGATGGGTGGCAAAGCAAACACGAGTGAAATCCGCCGGTATACAGATATCGACAACACGACCATCATCAATTACCGGTTGAAGGGAAAGCTCGGGCCAGACCAGTTTGGGCTTGTCGAGACAGAGCAACCCCCAATGGGAGATGGCCCACTCCCAGCGAAGATCGCGACGCTCACTGACGCGGGTCACGAATTCGCAGACGAACTGTATTCGCAATCTGTGACCGACGCCGAATCGCTCGTCAAGGAAATCGAGCGGTTGCAAAACCGCGTCGACGATCTCGAGTCAGAACTCCAGGCGGGCGAAACCAACAGCGAGCCGGACGATGTCGATGAGCGGATTGACACGATTTGGAACGCGACAATCGCAATCCGTGACTACCTTATCGAAGAACACGACGCTAATCTCGAACAGTACCATCCACGGAATCGGTGAGAGACAGAACTTGGCGCTTGCGCGCTCGCTCAACGAAAACGACTATTTCCGAATCTGGTCTTCGAGCAGGTCAAGCAACTCCCAGAGGGCACTAGCTGGTGTCCGGGCATCAAGACTGGCTGGTGAGTACTCGTATTTCGCGTCTGATGTGGGTCGTTCTTGGAAGTGAAACCATCCCTCAACGTGTGGATTGGGTTCATTATGAAACCCACAGTCGTAGCTACTGGACTCGCTGTAGTGCAATTTGAACATAGCCTCGAAGTGAGTTCGCGGTCCAGCAGTCGTCTGATCTGCGGGGTCTGGACGAGAATCGCTTTCGGTGACAGTTGGTGAGGGGTACCACACGAGTCGAAGCGTCGCGGTTTCAGCGTCACGTCCGAAGTACGTCGGAGAAACTGCCGCACCCACTTCGGCATACGCACCGTCTGGCTCGCCCCACGCAGCCTCGATAGCAGGGTGTTGCTCGAGCTGCTGGCGAAGCTGGCGAAGAATACGGTGACGCTCAGCACCTGGCTCACGACTACCAGACGGTGGTTCGTCGGTCATGCCGACGCTGGGCGTGACGAACTGTAAGTGTCGTAGTGTTCGAGTGCGTCCCGCACTACTGACAGCCGATACTGTGCGTACTCCCAATCGGAGACCGCTTCGAGACGCTCTCGTGCTTCTTCCGGAGAGAGACTAGCCGTTGCAATAGACGTTCTGAGTGCAGTTGGTGACTCGACATCATACGTGGTTGAAAACGACGCCAATTCTTCTTGGAGTTCAACTGCTTGCGTAGCGAGTTGGTCTTCGGTATTTGTGTGGATGAGTTCGCGAATATCTTGTGAACGCGTGTAGATTGCATCAGGACTGTACCCAGTGCCACGGTCAGTCGTGGTTGTTGTGAGTACACCGAGTTCAGCCAGTCGTGAGAGATGACTCCGGGCGGTATTCTCCGAAACGTGCGCTTCCTCAGCAATCCAGACAGCGGTACGTGGCGTTGAGAGTGTAAGAGCGACGCTCTTCACCCGGTCAAATGCAGATGTTTGTTCAACCCAAGTCTCGCTCATGTGATTGACTTTGAACTCGAAAGCAATAGTTCTATCTCTGGCTCAAGTTATGGGATAGAATCGACATCCACGATAACGAGACAATCAATCTTCGTAACCAATCTCTACGCTGGGAACTGCCTCTAGAGCAAGGACTAGGGGCCAGCACCTGCAAAGCGATAGCGGACCTGATAGAAGAAACACACCACTCTTCCGGAACTCTCAGAAAGTGGATTTCGTGAGTAATCGAACGGTAGAGGAGCTGAAGCGCACGTTCCACCGTTAGCAACAAGATTTTGGAACAGATTCTCGCCCGTTGGATGGGAGAACAGACGAAACGTACTCTCTCTGAGAGACTGTACGAGTGGCTCCGGAACTCCGGTGTGTCTCATCGCCCATTTCGTGTGTACAAAACACCATCGCCATGGGGTGTCTATTCTTCTAGAAATCCACCCTACACCTTCCAAATCGGAAGCTTTGCGTCCTAATACGGCCCTCACTTACCTAAGAATGGTCGGTCTCGGAGATCTCGATTCGAAGTCCAAAGACATCATCTGGGCACTCTCTCAGATGGGTGGCAAAGCAAACACGAGCGAAATCCGCCGGTATACAGACATCGACAACACGACAATAATCAACTACCGGCTGAACGGCAAGCTCGGACCAGATCAGTTCGGACTCGTTGAGACAGAGCAGCCCCCAATGGGAGATGGCCCACTCCCAGCGAAGATCGCGACGCTAACCGACGCCGGCCACGAATTCGCCGACGAACTGTATTCGCAGTCTGTGACCGACGCCGAATCGCTCGTCAAGGAAATCGAGCGGTTGCAAAAGCGCGTCGACGATCTCGAGTCAGAACTCCAGACGGGCGAAACCAACAGCGAGCGAAATGACGTCGACGAGCGGATTGACACGATTTGGAACGCGACAATCGCAATCCGTGATTACCTCATTGAGGAACACGACGCTGATCTCGAACGGTACCATCCACGGAACCAGTGACCTGTAGCAAACACTGAACAAACTCCTCCCAGAAGGTGAGTGACCAACACATTTTCATTGTTGTGGGTACAACGTACATACAACATGAACACAAAACGAGTGAATTTTCGGCTTCCTGAGGAGCTAGTCACGCAAGCCGATATCGCCGCCAAAATAACGCACAAAAATCGCACAGAAGTGCTTATCGAGGCACTACGCCGGTACCTCGAGGAGATCGAATCCGAAGAAAAGTTTCGAGAAGCAGTTGTAGAACTCTACTTGAATGATCAAATCGAATTTGAGGCACTGGTAGACGTTATCGGGCGGCAAGATGCAGAGGCGGTCCGAGCCTCTAAGCAGGTACTTGACCGGGGGGAAGAGTTGGCAGACGAACTCGCAGGTCTCTGAATGATCGTTGTCGATACAAGTGCGTTCATCTCGCTTGCAGTTGGTGATGTTCTCCAGCAGACATTGACAGAGTTCAACGTATTGACTACACAGGTCGTCATCGAAGAGCTAGAACAAACAGCCGACTACGACGATCGCCATGGACGTGCTGCGGCAGATGTACTGACTCTCGTTGATCACTTCGAAGTCACCACGACAGGCCCGACAGAATTGGAAACGAGCCGAATCGACGCTGGCGAAGCGAGTTGTGTAGTCGCAGTTCGGGAAACCGAGGCACCATTTTTCGTTACTGACGACTACCGTGCACTTCCTGAGTTACAGCGTCTAATCGATGCTGAAGTCGCACTGTCTCCCATCGTTCTCCGCGCCCTCGTCAAGCGGGGGGCACTCACAGATGATGAGGCAAGGAACATCCTTGGGGAAATCGCTGAGCAGAGAGATTGGCTTGGTGCACCAATCTATCGGTACGCACGACAGTTGCTCGAGTGAGTGTTGGAAGACAAGGTTAAGACCTCAAAAGTCGCGTGTGAAGCTGCCTGGCAAACGATTACAGAATTAGGTCATCGCTCGTCCCATCGCAACTGTCCTGCGACGACCCCTCAGAAACAGGTCTCATTCCAGCCATTAGCCCCTCCACCTCTCCATCCGAATAGCCGTCTTGAGTAGTGTCCGTATCCGTTCCATACTCTGACAACGGCGTACACTCCCCACCGACAACCACCTGCAATTCTTCGTACTTTGACCCTGAGTCAGGGACGACAACGAACAGAAAGTCCTCCGAACGCACATCACGCGGAAACTCTCGTTCGGGGACGAACGGCTCATACACTCGCCCCCACTCAGCCTCGAACTCGTCAATCGAACTGTAGCGATACGTCCGGTCCCCACACTCAACAGCGTATTCCCCACTCGCGCGGTCGACAGTGTAGTAGGCTTCGACGTCCGAGGGCGAGACTGCATCTAAATCCTCGACACCACCGAGTTGGACATGAATTGACCCACCGGAATCCCGGTTAATGAGCCCGCTGTCGGTTTCGACCCATTCGCTTCGCGTGTTCGATTGTGGTCGGACGGCTGTTCCGTCTTCACCCACAGAGAGCGTCGTCGACGTCGTGTAGAACGTCCGTGATCGGCCATCCACCTCACTAACACATGGTGGGTCCGTCAGGATTGACACACCGCGCTTTGCCCAATACGCAACGTCTCCGTGTTCTGCCGACCCATCCTTACAGACAAACACGCAACGTCGTCCAGCCTCGATTGCTTTCCGGAGGTTGGTGAGTGTCTGCATCGGCTTCGAGAGCGTCGTCGTCTCTGCCTCAAGTGCGACTTCACGGCCGTCACTCACGGTGGCACAGACTGGATACTCTGTCTCAAGCTGTTCCAGACGTCGCTGGACGTCCTGCGGTGTGCTCGCTTTCATTGGGTCGATGGGCAATGCTGCAATCCCATCTGGGAGCTCACCACCGTCCTGCGTGGGAAGCGTCACGTCGAATCCCGCCGCAGTGAACGCCTCGAAGGCTTCTCGAAGGACAAACCGATGCTCGTCTCCGCCGCCACTCGCCGCAGTGCCGGTGTTGAACAACCATCCCTGGCCTGTTTGTGTAAGCCGGACTTGCATCCGTCCATCGCGTCGTCGCGCGTCGAGATACTCACCAGTCAGACGCTCGCGAATGTTGGAGAGTTGACTCTGCTCGAGCGGTTTATTCGTCCGTCTCTTCATCGCCTCGTTGACCTCCGAGACGAACATCCACTCACGCGCTACCCGAATTGACTGCGCGTAGATCGACTGCAGCATGAGTGCTGCAACATCCTGCTCACCGCCACGTGTACCATCACTGTCGACAACAGAGCCACGACCTGTCGACGCGTCGAATCGGAGTTCCGAGCGAATTGTCTTGTCGTCCAATCGGTCGTTCCCGTACCGGTCGAGACTCTCCCGAATTACCTGCTCAACATCTTGTCCATCCCGTTGGGGAACCATCGCTGGGAACGTCTGCACACGGAGTGGGTCAGTCCGTTTACCCTCGTCGAGCGCGAGTCGAACCCACGCCTGGTACTGTGGCGTACTGTTAATCGTGTCTGCATCAAGGTCCCCGAACCGTTGGGCGAGTTGCCGGGCATCGTTCGGATTCCCGGGCCGGAACGTCAGGAGCGTATCACAGTTCCCGAACATCGCTTCCCGCGTTGCCTTCGGGAGTTGAGAGGGCTGTTGGCAACAGAGAGTCACGCTCATCCGCATCGCCCGCGCCTTCGAGAGCATCCGTTCGACGTCAGCATCAGGGGCGACGACGGCATCGAACTCATCAACGACCAGAAAGAACGGCTCTCTGTCCGCCAGTGGGACTCGCTTTCGGGCTTTGATCGTCGCCCACACGCGACGCATCACAGCCGTCGCAATCATCTGGCCGATAGTCGTGCTCTCGGTAGCATTGCGAACGATGACGAGTTTCCCTGACTCGACGGCATTGGCGATGTTGATCGGCGACTCACGATGCGCAAGCAACTGCCGAGTCACCGGGTTCTCAACCCACGGCTGGAACCGACCAAGTAGTGGCTCTAACTCTGAGTCGCTCAACTGAGCGATTTTTCGGGTATACTCACGAATGAACGGGAGTTCTTCCTCGTCGACGAGGGCAGCGAACTGTTGACGACTACTCTCCGAGGCAAGTGCGAAGTAGACGTCCAAGAGCGTGTATTCGTACTTCGAGCGCTGCATCGCCCGCAGCATGTTTTGCGTCACCCGATCCATTCGCGCACCCCAATACCGGTCCGCTCGCAGGAGGGCAACGAGGTCCTCGGTCAGCCCCTCGATAGCGGCGTCGTACTGTGGGTGCGATGGCTCGAATCCGACATCGAGAAAGTTGAATCCGACTGTCCGGTCTCTGTCAGCCCCTGGTTCAATCCAAATAACGTCCGCAAGGCGCGCTTCAGGAAGTGACTGCAACACATCGTAGGCGGTGTCGCCCTTCGGATCAATGAAACAGAAGCCGTGGTCACCGCGGGCCCACTGGTACAGGAGGTTCTGGAGGACCGTGCTCTTCCCGTATCCTGTGGTTCCGAACACGCCAAGGTGCTGAAAGAGGTTCTCGAAGGCAATCCCCGCCTCGCGAAGTCGGCCACGGCCATAGCCGACCCACGTCGGCTGTCTCGATTGCTCCGCTGAATGCTCTAACAGTCGTTGTGGCCACTCACCGACAACAGTTTCGAGACCTCCAGTGGCCGTCTCGACGGTCCGTGTCAGTTCTTTCCCGCGGCGAGTCTCCGTCGCTCGGATGTCGAACCCGTCTGGGAGCACAGACTCCTCAGGAGCCACCTCTGAAGCGCGTCTTTCCGCTGTATCCTCTTCCGATGTCTCTCCCGTCCCAGAACCAAACAGCGAACGCCATCGCATCAGGATTCACCCTCGAACGACGGGGCTCGGTCCGGAACGACGTCGTAGGAACTCACAGGATCTCCATCGACAGGCGGTGTGAGTGTGGACATCGACGGGACGTGTGCGACGCCAGCTAGCTCGGGGGTCGTGAGAAGCCCATAGCCGTATGTCGTCACCTCGCGTGTAGCAACGGCCTCGAGAACAGTCCGAAGGTCGTCACCGCGAAGGAGCTCCTGTCGAAAGCCCTGGTTGCTCTGGGAAGTATAGTACCGTTTGAACACGCGAGCGATGGTCCCAGCGCGGGTGATTGCTGTCGACGCCGTGTCCGCCTGAACCACAATACGAACGTCTGCGTGAAACGCCTGCATACCCGCTTGGGCTTGCACGACCTGTGCCGTCTGTCGCTGTGCCTTGGACGCCTCAATTTCGCAGACGCCACCGAGTGATTCACGAACTGAAGGGCTTCGAAGTCGTTCGGCAACCATCTCGATGCTGTCGGCAGTCCACCCACCTCGCACCCACGAGTTTTTCGCGGGTTGGACGACGACCTGCAGACCGGCTCGCAACTCACCGCCACCAAGCAACTCGGCAACGAGTGGGCCATAGGGGTCCGCTTTGAAACCCTCAACGTCGTAGCGACGAATCGGTAACAGGCCCTCTCGTCGAAGTGGCAATGCGACCACGGCTGTCGGCTGTCCCGTCGTCAGTGCGAAGGCACCTGTCTCAGTCGTCACTGTTGCGTCACGATACTGGCTCCGAGCTTGCTCAAGGAGCGACAACGATTCGTCTCCAGACGTAAACACACAGCTCACATCACCACGGTCGTTCCACAGTTCGAAGGAGACGGTCGGACTCAGGTTTCGACCGAGCCAGTCTGTCTCGACGCGATGCAGCGATGGCCATAGCTGTGTGGCGTCTTCGAGACTCACTGTATCCGACCGGGGGCGAACGCGAACAGTGGACTCTCGGGTTCCTGCTCGCGCTTCTAAATCCTCTTGATTCTGACTGTTTAATACGTGCGTTCGCGGCCCTCCTTGCAACCATTGCCGGATTGCGGCAAGCGAGTCACGCACCATGGTTCCGGAGCTCCCTACGTGTCTGTTCAGTCGGATCGAAGTCGATGACCCGCTTCTCGTGCTCCATCGCTCTGACCTCCACGCCACGCCACTCCCCATCGACACCCACTAACGCGTGAGAAAATCCCGCTTCCTCGTTGCCAGGCACAGCGTCCTGCACAAATCGCATCTGGGCGTGGTTCAACCCGAACTCGTCGGCCCACTGTTCGTCCATCCCATCCAACCGATGGAACTGCTTGATTGCACACTGGTCCAAGATGGCCTCGGATTCGGCGTGCTCGAAGAACTCGTCGACGGTCTGGGTCACCAGTCGAATCGAGAGGTCGTGGTGACGGTGATGCCGGAACACCGTCTCTAAGAAAGACAGGCTCGCTGCGTCCTGCATGATGTAGCGTGCCTCGTCGATGACGAAGACGACCTCCTTGTCCGTCTCCTTCGCACGCTCATACACCAGCGAAATCAGTAGTTGCATCACGAGACTCGTCGCACCACCGACGCTGCCTTCCTGTTGGGCCAAATCGAGGTAGACGACCTTCTCGTCGTGGATGTCGAAGTCCGTCTCCCGACCGAGATTCTCGTACTGCCCTCCATCCTCGAAGGGTCGGAGTTGGTCAATGAGCCACGTGGCGTCATCGAGGAGTTTCTCGGCCTCGGCTGGAGAACGAACGACGAACTCCTCTGGTTCGTTGATGAGATCTTCGAGCACGTCCAAGACGTCACGCATCGTCGGGCTCTCTTTCGAATGCGTCTCAACATCTTCCGTTATCCCACGCCGACTGTACGCTTCCCGAACAGCCAACTCCAGAGTTGTGCGTTTATCCCCCAGCTCGATATCGCGAAGCGCGAAGTAGTTCGCGAGGAAGCTCAACACGTCTGCGAGCTTTTCCGAAAAGGGGCTTGCGTCCTCACCCATCGCCCGTCGAACGTGTTCGGGCGTGGGCTTGATCTCTAATGGATTCAACCCGAGTGTTCCACCGACGGTCACTCGTTGTCCGCCGAGTGCTTCGGACACACCAGCCCAGTTGTTCAGTGGTTCAAGCACCACACCGATTCGGTCTTCGCTCTGTTCGATCGAGCGGATGAAGTTCTGTTTCGCGCCGAAAGACTTCCCGGAACCAGGGTCGCCGACGGTGAACATCGCATAGCCGTTTTCGCGTGCGAACGGATCGACGACGACGGGACTACGGACGTCCTTGTGAATACCGACCTCGACCCCACCGTCTTCAAGAATCGTCGCACTATGCGGCGACGCCAACAACGCACCGACAGCACCACCCAAGGCAATCGACTCCCGCCCGAGTTCGTTCATCCCAATCGGTGCGGCCGACTGGAGGGCTTTGTCCTGGACACAGATGGCTGTCTTTGGCGACAGGTTCGCTGGGTCGTCACGAAGTGTCCGTTTGACTTTCCGAACCGAGTCACGCAACTCCGAGCGATTGTCTGCGCGGACCGTGACGAACGTCGCCTGGTCGAACACTTGGTGGCCGGATTCGACAGCCCGATAGGTCGCCGCAGCCTCGGCAGCACGTTCTTGGAGATACGAACTGCGCACACTCTGTGCTAACTCAGCGTCGACCTGCAAGTCGTCGGCAACCTCCTCAAGCTCACTACGAGCGCGTTCGTAATCGCGCGGACGGACGTGGACCGTCAGGTCGAACTGGACGTCAGTGAGTTCGAACAACGCACTCAGATAGCCATCCTTCGGATAGTCGGGATACCCGGCCACGTACAGCGTACTCGTCCACTGCTCACCAACGCGTGCAGCACGAGTCTCCCATTCAATCGCATCCGGGGCAGTAACGTTCCGTTGGGATTCAGAGACGTCGTCGGTGCCACCCTCTGCGGTCAAGAACTCCACGAACTCGACTGTTTCTGCTTGCTCCGTGTCACCTTCTTCATCACCCACGTCTCGGTCCGCATTCCACCGGAAATAGAGGGAGATCCCCGTGACAGCA
Organism: Halogranum gelatinilyticum; assembly: GCF_900103715.1. Classification (NCBI taxonomy): domain Archaea; kingdom Methanobacteriati; phylum Methanobacteriota; class Halobacteria; order Halobacteriales; family Haloferacaceae; genus Halogranum; species Halogranum gelatinilyticum. The sequence goes on from NZ_FNHL01000004.1 coordinate 104,967, forward strand.
AGCAGTGTAACCCCAACAGCCAACCCCATCGTTGACGTGGAACTATCAACTACAGAGAATACGTCGTTCACAACTGTGCTCCCCTGAAGCACTGGCTCACTCATTGTCGTCCCTCCGAGTCGAATCCCCGACGACTGGCTGTTCACGAACTATCGACTCCGGCGTCGACTCGCGATGTTCGACGCCGTTCCAATACTCCCAGTTCAACGTGAACAGCTCGACAGTACTGAGTCGTCGTGCCGACCATCCCGAGGCTTTCTGAATGAACTCCGACTGGACGGCTCTAAGCCGCTTATCGAGCGTTTCCAGCATCCGACTCCGACGCTCACTCTCCGTGAGGTCCTCTCGTCGCGTGACAAACGGGGTGAACAGCACGCCAACTACCGGAAGTTCAGTGAGCCGCTCCGCAGGCGTTGCTTCCCGACGATTCCGTTGATACACCTCCAGCGGATGAACTTCGATGCCGATGAAGTATCGAACCTGTTGGATGCCACGACTCCGCATCTCCGCAGGACGTTGCTCACGATACTCTTCGAGAAGGGTCTCGAAGACAGGGTTTGTACCCACGTCCTCGTCACTCAATCGGCCGTCGATTCGTTCGACGATCGATTCAACCGGGAACGATTGCGTCGTCGCGTGGAACTTCAGTTTCCACGAGACCTCGTTGTTCGCAAACTCGGCACCGGCAGCCTGGAGTGTTGCCCAGTCGTCGGACATCGCGAAGTCCATGTTGCCAGGTGTGACCTCGACAAACGCTTCCATCGCACCATCGGTCCGTTGGACTGCGTTGGCACCGCTCCACGCACGTTCGATGGAAGTCAACTCCTGAGTGCGCTCTCCAGTCATGAAGGGAACACGGTCGTCAGTCGGCGTGACCGGCTCACCGGGTGGTGCGTGAACAGACAGCGACGGCCGTTTCAGATAGTGCCAGACCTGTCCAAGCCATGCCGGTGCTGTCAGATGCCGTGGTGTGATGTAGATGATGGCACTCGCCAAACCGGCACCACCCACGAGCAGCGGCAGTGCAAGTGACTCGACGCCAACGAGTCCAGCAAACAGGAGGCCAGCGACTGGAAGCGCGATTAGGACGCCCACGTCAGCCTCGTCGATGTTCAGATAGGGAATCCGACTCTCTTCTCCGAGTTCGGTCATGATCCGTCGTGCTGCAGCAGTGTCGTCTGTGTCCATTGTCGAATCTAGGGGTCGTTCTTCGTACGTCGATACCGCGGCTGGTGCTCGTCGTCCTGTTCAAACCGCTTCGAGACGCGGCGCACGGTCTCGCGCTTCGCCGCTTGTCGTGCGCCCCGATATGCAACCGTACGCGCAACTGTTGGACCGGCGACGGAGCCGCCGACGGCAACTGCACCGACGGTCCCGACGGTCCGTGTCGTTGCCGCAAGTACCCGCGATGTAAGCGGCGTCGCATACTGGAAGGTCTTCCACGAGAGAACCACGGCGACGACAGGCAGCGACGCCGCAACGAGAAATTGCAGGTAGACCGTCGTTGGCGAGAGAATCCCCTGCCCGTACAGGAGGTCGTACCCACGGAAGACGACAGCAGCCGGCAGGGGAAGCAATGCAAGTGGAATGAAACGCCTGCAGAACCCATCCGCAATGTCGGCGACGACTGGGACGTTGCCGTAGGCGAGTGCGACAGCGATAGGCATCCCGTACAGGTAGACGTACAACAGTACGTGTCGGATGTAGAGAAACGCCTCAAGTGCCCACATCGAGAGCCCACCGACAGCGGCGACGACGAACGCGAGTGCGGGGTTCGAGATTGAGACGGTGAGAAAGCTAGTCATCGCCGTTGCAACCGACTGCACACTCGGAAGGAGTGCAATCGTGAGTGCTTCAACGAGGTACAGAGAGACCGAGCCAATCCAGTACCACATCACGACGACCATTGCACCGACCCACGCCGTCTTCGAAGTTCGCCGAGCGGCGTAGGCACTCCCGACGTTGAAGATACGCAGGGTGTGGCGAGCTTGGACGCACACCACGAGGATGAGCAAGGCAAGTAGCGTCACCTCGCCACCCACCAGTGCATCACGGAGTTGTGGCCACGGCGCGTTCGACGGGACGCCAAAGATGAACGAGCCGTTCGTCTCGGGCGTTGGCGTTCCAAACAACTCCGCTGAAAGCTGCTGATAGCCACCGTTGAGTCCGTCGATGAATTGGGCAGTAATCCACTCGAGCGCTTGCTTGAAGCCTTCGAGGACGACGTCGATTAGTTCAACCACAGTGGAACCTCCGGAGTCCACGGTGGCGGCCGAAACAACTGCTCGTAGACGTGTTCTGAATCATTCACAGAAACCTCTGAATATCGAAGATATTGAGGAAGGCTCGCCCGGCGGCGTAGACAACGGCAAACGGAATCAGGTTCCAGCTGACAGTGAGTGCGAGGTGCCACCAGCCACTGCGTGTCGACAGCGGGTGCCACCTAATCGTCTCAGTGGATGAGGCATACGCAGGCTCGGCCGTCAACCATGATTCGGGGTGGTATCGAACAGTGTACACACCCGGTTGCGAGAGGGTTACGGTGGCGACACCACTCGAGTTTGTCTCGACGCGTTGACCGGCAATCGTGATGTATCCATCTCGATCGTCGAATCTGATCGGTTGACTTCCACGCTCAGGGTCGGCAAGGACAATTGGGTCGCCAACGTCATGGTAGAGTTCAATCCGAACCGTCGCTTCCGAGGCGTCTTGCTCAACAACGCGCACCGAGAGATTGCTCTCTCGAATGCGTGTCCGGTTCGTCGACTCCGCTACACGAGCCGTCACACCACGGACGATACCGATGACTCGAACGTCGTCGAGTGACCCAGATGACGTCCGCACGGCAACACCGTATGAGGTCTTGTACGTCCCATCAACGACTTCGACACTGATGTTCTCTCCAAGCGTTTCCTCGGCACCACGGCGTTCGATACCCCAGACTCGCTGGAGTGTCGGTCCATCTCGTACCGGCTGTGTTCGCGGGCCAATTCGAGAGGGATACGCGTGGACGTACACCGGGTGTGCATCCGAGTGCTCCACTGTGGTCCCACCAGCGTTCGCACGAACCACTCGGTCCCACTGTGGATTCCGAGCGGTGTAAAATCGCCAGACGCCACGAACTCGGTGGTCACTCATTCCGTCGAGGACATAGCCCTGCCACGGTAACGGCTGAAAGACCGCAATCTCCGTCTTACCGTTTGGATACGTCGCCGCCGATCCAACGGCGTCGAGATCGTAGACAGTGACAGACTGTGAATCAGAGATGGTGAGAGTCTCCACTGATTCGTTTCCACCTGTCGTCTCGACACGGACCCGGATGTCCGCCTCCAGTGTGAGCGTCGTCGGACCGCCTGAGAGTTCGCCGTACGTCAGCGTCGGTGTCTGTGTGTCACTGACTTCGTCGATGACTCTCCCTTCTCGGAGCACCCTCACTGCGGTGACCTCGTGGCTGACGACGCTGAGAGACTGATTACCCATCGTCTCTCGGATGCGGTAATCAACGAGGCCACGAACCGTGCCGTTCGGGGCGATGTATAGCGGCGTCTCGCCTGAAGCGATGTGTGCTCGTGTCGAGGGCTGCACTGCAAACGTCGTCGCGTGGGCGTCGGCGATGTACGTCCCGTTCCGTGTATCAGCATGTGGGGGATACACCGACTCCCGTACGCCACCGGGCCGGAGATCAGTGAAGTCATTTCGTGTCCACGTCGCCGCAGTCGCCGGTGGTCGCTTGAACGAGATGTCCGTCGCTGCGGCAACTGCCTCGACACCCGTTTGAGAATTCTCTGGAACGCCTGTGTCGGCGTCGCGAGACCACACTGTCGCGGACTCGTTCTGTGAGAGTCCGTTATCCTCCCCCGACGCATTGTTGCCCACGACGACGCCAGCCCAAAGACTCACCACGACACAGACGGCGAACACCCCCGCAGCGAGCGAACGACAAGCAGACATGAACTGAAGAATCAGTATCTGTCTACCACGGTGCGAGATTCACACAGTCGGCCAGTGGCAAGTTCATAATTTCCCCGGCGACGCTGTATAGCGACCCGAGCACGAGAAGAATCACTGCGGACTTCAGTGCCGAGCGTTTGTGTTCTTTGACGCCTTTCTTCTGTTTGGGGTTCAGGGTAAACAGCTCAAGAAGCGAATCAGCTTGCCAGACGATAACCAACCCGACGATGCCGAGACCAGTCGTAAGTTGAAAGAAGCCTTCAATGATGCCGGGGAGTTTACTCGTCTGGCAGATGGCGTTCGTCGTCGATTGGGCGAACGCTGGCTCAACGGCGACGAGTGCAAAGAGTGCGAGCGGAAGTGCTCTTCCCACCCACCGATGTGTTCGTGATGCTGTTCGACTCGTTGTAGTGTTGCCACTCTGTGACATTGTGTCTGAATAGCGTCTACTCTGTGTGACCGTCGACGGCCTCGAAGACGGTCAGGCGAGCATCGCTGCGTGTCCGTTGAGTATCGCAAGCCAGGATATAAGTCTGAACATTCGGTCGAAGAATTAACTAGCAAACAGAGTTTCTAGAAAGAAAATTGGTAGAGAAGAGAATAATCAGTAGGTGTGATTTTTCCAGGGACAGACAGTGGTACGCTGAACGACAGGGTATCCTAAGCAAGCCAACGACATTGAGGAGAGATTCCCCACGAAAAAGCGTACACCAAAGTATTCTATTTGCGATTAGCATACTCTTGAGTACGATACTTCAGAGTACGCTATTCGGAATAATTATCTCGATGTGCTCTCAACACAACGTATGGACGAGTTCGTCGACCGAGAGGCCGAACTAGCACGGCTGGAAGAACTGTATGAGTCACTAAATCCAGAACTGGCAGTCATTTACGGCCGGCGACGGCTGGGAAAGACCGAACTCGTCAAACAGTCACTGCGCGGGCGGGAAAACACGGTTGTCTACCAAGCACGCCAGAAGACCAAGGAGTTACAGTTACAGCAGTTCGCCGAAATCGCAGCCAAAGAATTCCCCGGTGTCAGTCGCATTCAGAATGACTGGGAATCGCTGCTTGGTTATTTGGCCGAGCAAGACGCCATTATCGTCCTCGACGAATTTCCGTATCTCATTGAGGAGGATGCGAGCCTCCCGTCTGTGTTGCAGGCGATGTATGACTATGAGTTGGATGACGCAGCCCCCACGATTGTACTCATTGGGTCTTCGATTAGCATGATGGAGGAGGCAGCACTCCTTGGGAATAGCCCGCTATATGGTCGTGCTTCGGTCAAACTCGATGTTCTCCAACTGCCATTCAGTGCTGCAATGCAGTTCTTCAAGCACACATACACACCCGAAGAGCAGGTCCTGCTGTGGAGTGTCTTCGGTGGAACGCCGTATTATCTCGAAGAGGCAGCAACGGCGACGAACCTCAGCGAGGCAGTCTCAGAAACAATTCTCGCACAACACGGGTCATTGCACAACGACCCCGATTATGTCCTTCGGATGGAGCTAACTGAGCCGACACGGTACTTCGCTATTCTCGAATCGATCGCTGGTGGCGCAACAGTGCGAAACGAGATTGCACAAGCGTCGGGAATCGACAACAACCAACTCTCGAAATACCTGAACCGTCTAGAGCGACTTCGGCTCATCGAACGACACGTCCCAATCACTGAACAAAAAGAGCGGTCTCGCCGGGGGCGATACCGAATACTGGACCCGCTGTTCCGGTTTTGGTTCAGATTCGTCTACGGGACTGGGACTCGCTACGACGACTTCGGCGACGACGCGTTTGCCACACTGGTTGAACCTGAGTTGGCAGATTTCGCAAGCGGCGAGTTCGAGCGTCTCTGTCAACACGCCCTCCGTGAACTGTACCCCCAGTACACAATCACCGACGTCGGTCAGTGGTGGTTCCGTGAGCACGAGGTTGACGTCGTCGGATTCACCGCTGGAGACACACTCATCGCCGGCGAATGCAAGTTTCAACAATCTCCGTTGGGGTACAACGCCCTTGCATCGCTCGAGGACCACGTCGACGAACTACGTTGGACACCACCAGGTGGTGGCGAACGGTCCTGTGAGTACGCGCTGTTCAGTCGGAGTGGATTCAAGCAATCCGTCACAGAGGCAGCCAGTGAACGGGAGAACATCCGTCTAATCGATCTTCCAGAGATTGTCGAGAAACTCGAATAGGATACAGAGTTAGGCACGGGCCCCACCGATGAGTGCGGATGACATGGAGGAGACAGAATCAAACCTGTCGACACAGATGCAGACGTATGAAGCTCGGCCTCATTTCCGACGTCCATGGAAACCTCCCAGCACTCGAAGCAGTTCTTGAGGATCTGCCAGCGGTCGACATGATCGCCTGTGCTGGTGATGTCGTCGGGTATAACCCGTGGCCAGCAGACTGTGTCGAGCGAGTCCGGGAGGTCGCCGCTATCACGGTTGTTGGCAACCACGACCGTGCGGTCGGTGATAGAGAGTCGTTCCGTGCGAACTCGATGGCACTGGCCGGAATCGAATATGCGCGAGAGGAACTCTCTGATGAACAGAAAGATTGGTTAGCTGAGCTTCCGCGGAAAGCAACGCTCGCCGACGGGTCAATCCTCTTGGTCCACGACCATCCTACCGTGCAAGACCGCTACGTCTTCCCTCGGCATTTTCCGGAGGTCAGACCTCACATCGACGAGTACGATGGAGCCGTTCTCGGTCACACACACAGACAGCACAAAGCTCGTATCGATGGTCGACTCATCGTCAATCCTGGAAGCGTGGGACAGCCTCGTGACGGTGATTCCGACGCCGCCTATGCCGTTCTGGATACCGACGCTCTCGAAGTTGAACTCCACCGTGTTGAGTACGACATCAATCGGGTCATAGAGCGCGTTGAGGAAGCAGGACTCCCACCAGAAATCGGAACACGCCTACTCGATGGCTCATGAGGAGTGACAACTGCTCCGTGGTGAAGTGACGCTCGAGCATCGTCGCATCCATCTCTTAGATAGTTGAACGATGAGTGTGGCCGTCGTATGCTATTCGATGTCACAGTTTGAGACGTCCACGCTGGACAGGGAGCCTCACGCGAGAGCCACCAAGCCGACGACAGTCGCAATGAGTGCACTGGAGTGTCAGCCGGTCGTCGATGAGAACAGCGTCTGCTGTACCACCAGCTGCTCAATCACGACGAGAGCACCGTAGAAGACAACACTGGCTCCGACGGCCGCATAGGCCACGGTCTCGGTGGGAATCGCCGTCTGTAGTTGCGAGAGGCCGGTGAGCCGTACCGTGAAGTACGCCGTCCCGGCGAGGAGCGCGGCTCCTCCCCCGACGAGCACCCACGACCGGCGGAGCACTCTCGTACGTGACCGTCGGACGAGTAGCGCGAGGCCGCCGATAGCGACAGCGGAGACGACCAGAAAGAGGTCGGAGCCGAAAGCGATCGACGGGGGGAGAGCACCTAGGGTATGAGCGACCCACACCAGATAGCCCGTCAAGACGGTGCCGGCGACGAAAGCGATCAGTCCGCCCCGGAAGAGCCGACCGGTCGCATCGACCGTCACGCAGACGAAGCCACACGCGACCGCGAGCTCGACGAGCGGCCGAACCACACCCACGTCGCCGAACGGGACGCCGACACCCGAGAGGAGAACTCCACCGGCGACCGCGATGCTCCCGGCGAGGCCGAATACGGTCGACGGTTCGTGGACGGGGACGTAGGACTCCGTCAGGTCGTCCAGTCGCCACTGCGCCTCGATGTGGAGGCTCCGAAGGACCAGGGTGTGGAGCCCAAACGCACAGAGCCCGGCGACTGCTGGGAGCCCCACAGTGGGTAAGGGGGGTATCGAGCCGACACCCCGCCCGGTCCAGTTCGCGACGGGGCCCAGCAACGGCAGCACGTAGCAGAGTCGCACGAGGTTCCCGAACGACATCGGCCCCGCGAGGGTTGCCCCGACGACACCAGCCACGCTCGCGAGTCCCCCGGCGAAAGACAGGAGACCGACGAGAGTGGGTCCGAGCCGTGCGCCGACCTCGGTGTAAACCATTCCGACGGAGGCAACTGTCAGCACGAATCCAACCATCGCCAGCACGAGCCAGCGGTCGAAGCCGTTCTTCGCCATCCGCAATCGCGGGGAAATCCCCGCGAGTGGGATGACCGAACGGGTTCCGAGCGTCCAGCTGACGAGCGGCAGCTCCCGGCGGCCGAACCCGCGTTCGGCGAGCGAGTTCCCCCCGCGTATGAGGTTCTGTCCCCATAGGTCCTCGTCGTCAGATTCGCGGGGGCCTTCACCGTCCTCAGTCGCGAGTACAGGGTCGTATCCACGGAGCCGCAGTTCGGCTCGCCGGAGTGCCCGCTGGGTGGACCGAAGTGTCTCACCGACGTCCTGAAGGGCTCGGCCGGCCACGACTTCAGTGGTCCCGACGGTGTCGGCAAGCCGTCGACGAACGCGTTCGACGACGGTTCGGGATTCTCTGTGTGCGACCCACGCAGCGAGCTCGTCGTCGTCAATCCCGAGTTCGCCTCGATAACGCCGATAGAACGCGACGCTCGTGTGGTTCCGTATCAGCCTGATGAGGTCGTGGCCGTCGATTAATTTCACACCCAGATCGGCTGCCCGGTCGTGCGCCTGTGAGGTGAACCGTCCGGTCGTGACGAGCAGCCCCTCGTCGGCGCCCACCTGATACTTCATCGCAAAGTACTGTTGGATCTCCGGGCTCCCGACTGTGTTCGACTCTTTGTACCGCTTCGCCTGTATCGCCGTTGTCTTCCCCATCGGTCCGCGTTTCCGTGCGATGACGTCAATCCCGTTGTCCCCGGATGAGGGCCGTTCGACGGTCTTGTACCCCATCTCCTCCCAGAGCTCGGCGACGAACCGCTCGAACCGGTCGTGGTCCATTCGTCGCAACGAGTGCAGCGACGGGTTCGGCGGAGCGATGTCGTCAGGTCCGGTTGCCGAAGCGTGCAACAGCCGTTCGGTGAGTCGTCTATCTGCCATCGAATCGACACCTACGTGACCAATAAGTTCGGGTCGTCTGACAAATATGTGCCGCCACAAGCGGGAGGGCTCGCCGCCCTCGCCGGACGCGTGAGACGTCACCGGCCGAGCGACTGGAGAAGTAACCCTGCCCCACGGAGCGGCGTCGGTCCCGAGAGGTCAATAGCACGGCCGTCGACCGACGGGTCGGTGACGCCGTACCAGAGGACGTACGGACGGTCCGGTGACACCACGGTTTCGAGGAGTTGGCACTCTTCGGTACTGAGGTCTTCGTACACACTCGACTCCGTCAGATAGCGTCTCCTGACAAATTCAGCGAAGTCGCGTGGAAAAATGTTGTCGAGCGTCTCAAGGCTGTCTTGGGTTGCGTACTCGAAGTGGTTGACTGCCAGGTCGGCCATCGTCACGACGGGCCTGACGTTCGTCGTGTTCGACGTCGCTCGATGGAGACCCTCGTACGCACGGAGGTACGACGAGGGAGCCTGACGCTGGGGGCGGCCGACGTCGACGAGGACGGTCCCCTCTCGACGGTACGTCGGATAGACCCGTTTCGCCGTCCCCCCATGTGAGACGGCGAGTTTGTCCAGTTCGTCGCTGGAGGGGACGCCGTCGTCCCACTGTCGTAACCGCGTCGACAGCGACGCCGGATACAGTGTCCGGTCGGCTGGATGTTCGACGACCGTCCCGACGAAGTCGTCCAGTGGCAGCACACAGAGGACGTCGTCGGCGACAGTGGTAGCATCGGCGACTGCCTCGGTGTACCGACCTGCCGATTCGGCGTCGTCGGCACTCGCGATGGCGTCGCGCCACCGTGTCCGAGACTGGCCGGTCAACCGCCGGACCCAGCGTTCGGTCCGTGAGTCTGTTCCCGCGTTGGTGTCTTTGGTCGCGTCGACGATTCGGTCCAGTTCCCCCGGGTCACAAACGACGGCGAGTTCGACGTGTGTCGGGAAGAACCGTCCCAGCCGGTACCGGAGAACGTGTGTCTGCCAACGACTCTCGCTCCCCTCGTGATCCGGTTCGGGAAACCGGCCGTCGTCGGTCAACAGTTGTTCGAGTTCCGTGACTGTCTCTGGGTCGTCAAGACGGTCCGCGCCGAGCACGCTCAGGTCCTTCACGGCCCGTCGCAGTCCCCCCGCGACGGAGCGTCGACCGCTCGAATGTGGTCCAACGAGGAGAGCACGTCGGGTTCGTTCGACCGACGACACCGTCAGGACGGAGACCGCTCCGAGCGTCGAGAACCCGCCCAGAGCGATGGCGACGACGCCAGCGACGGGTCGCCCCCCAGAGACGGCCATAGAGACGCCGGTCAGACAGTAGCCACCGCCGAGGAGGACGACGGCAGCGACGACGGCGTACTGGACGACGGAGTCGCCCGAGACCGGACCGTACCGGGTGTCGACGACGCCCGACTCGAGAGAGACCGCCGCGACGAACGTCGAGATGCCCGCCAAGACGACTAGTGCCAACTGGAGTGGTGTACTCCCGACGACGGCCTGCACGACGGGGACGGGACTGACGAGGAGTCCGACGACCAGGCTCCCGCCGGTGACGACTGTGGCTGTCCAGGTCCGTCTTGTGTAGTCGACTCCAGCGACAGCACCGAAGACGCTGGCGAGCACCGGTCCCCAGCCGCCGACAGGGCCGAAGACGGTGGTGAGTAGGGCCCAGACACCACCGAGCGGCCACTGACTCGCGACGGCCGTCTGATAGCCCGTCGCCAGCGTTCCGGTGGCCGCCGCTCCGAAGGCAATCAGCGAGAGGAGTACCGACAGTTCCCACTGGGAGTAGCTCAGACGTCCCTCGTCGACAAAGTAGAGAGGATTCCAAGAGGATGGCCAACTGTCCACTAATTGAGTAGAACACAACAGTGACATATATGTGGTACGGTTGTAAAGTTCCCAATCGAGCGCGTGACGAACGTGTCAAAAATAAATGGTTGGGAAGATTTTATTATGGGCCACCGTAAGAAACAGCCATGGCTGTCAACAACAACGGGGAATACCGTGCCCAGATTCCCGATACGATCATCGGGATCGGGGGCGGGGGCAAATCCGTCGTGTACACGCTTCTTGACCAGGATTGGATCCTCAAAGAGGCACTGGAACCTCGTGACGATACAGCTACCCCGGGGTTCAACCCCGTTGTCGTCGACTCCGAGAGCGGAGCGGGCAACAATGACGACTCGCTGGCTAAAGAATACTCGGAGCGGATCGACGAGTTCGCCACGAGTCTCGGACACAACGCGAATAGCTCGGAGCTCACCTACATCAACACCGTCGAGGAGAGTTCGGTCCAGGATACGGTTTCGTTGACCGACGGGACACCCGTCAACGAGATCGCCCGCGCTTCCAACCTCCGCAGTTGGTGGGTCGACGACTCCGACCGGATGATCGACACCGACGACAACTTCGCGGAGGGTGTCAACCGACGTCGGGCACTGAGTAAGGCGTTCTTCCACGGAACCCGAGCGAACAGAGACCCGTTCAACGAGGTCGTCAACCACGCAGGGACCTCCGTCTACATCGTCGTCGGGCTCGGTGGGGGGACTGGTTCGGGGACCTTCCTCGATCTGGCCCGGCGGTTCGACGACAACACCTCGGTCCATCTGTTCGGAATCCTCCCCGGTCAGAATGCCGGATCACAAGAAGACGCCAACGCCCACGCTGCCCTCTCTGAACTCGAATATCTCTCGCTCACCGACAACCTCCCGTTCGACAACGTCGTCATCGTCCCGTTCGCGCCGGCGACGGACTACGGCGACTTCGACGAGGCGGTCGTCAACGCGATGATCTCTCACGCCAACATCGCCGAACAGGGAGTAATCAACAACCACGCAGACTTCTTCAATCCCGGTGAGGGAGCGGCAGTCAAGAAATTCGCCCCGTTCACCATCGCGGTCCCCAAAACCTTCCACATCGACGTTCCAGAGATCGAGGAGGCTGCCGAGAAAGTTGAGTCGTACGTGACCCGAATCGAGGGCGCGCTCGACACCGAGGAGGCGCTCTACAACAGGATCGAATCGATCCTCCTGCGTCCCGAGGATTTCGCCGAAGAGCGCACTGGAGCGTTCGAAACGGGGAGTCTCCCGGGCGACGTACGAGAGGCGCAAGACGCGCTCAGAGAGAGCCTCGACGGCGGCTCCCCCGAGTCCACGCTGTTCCAGTTAGACACCGGTGAGGCCGAACGGCTCGAAGAGCGACTCAACAACCTGCGTTCGTTGCTCGAAAAGGAGATTTTCGATGATCTGAACTTCCTCGGACCGGCAGGACTCGCAAACAAGATCGACAACACCGAAGACCAACTCGATGTCCAACGCGAAGACGTCAACGATGTCGAGTACTTCGAGCGCCTCGTCGACAAACTGTATCGGGTCTTCGAGACGCTGAGCGTTGAGGACATCCTCGACGCTGGAAACCGTAACGTCGACCAGACGGACCGAGAACTGACCAAACAACTCAAGCGAGAGATACTCCTCATCGGGAAACGGAGCACCTTCCTCCGAGCACTGCACGTAATCGAGGACGACAAACCCCTCCGACGTGGGCTGCAGGCGGCTATCGGCCCGAAAGTTGAGAACTTCGCCATTGTCGACGACGCTGACCGCGCACGGCGGGACCTTCTGAGTGCGGAGTCCCGTGAGCAGAACTGTCTCGAGGCACTTGAGTCGGCACTGACTGATTCACAGGACGAACTCGAACGAGCCCTCGAAGAGTGGGAGACGTCCGTCGAGCCGGATGTCGACCGGCTTCTGTACATCGACTCACACCGCGACGAGATTGAAGAACTCCTCGCGAAGCTGAACCGGAAGATCGGACAGGCCGTCACCGACCTCAAACGTCCGGGGAACGAAGCACCCGCCCGACAGCCACTGGACTTCGACGAGTTCGGCAAACTGAACAATATGCTGAAATCCGCTGGCGGCGAGCGCGTCCCCCAAGATGCCATTCTAACGTCGCTCAAGAACCTCTCGAACATGAGGCGGGCGAAGATCGAAGACGAGGACGGTGGGGGATACATTCCGTTCCTCGGAAGCAACAACAACAACTCCGATCCGGAAGGCGACTACGAGAACGCCCTCATCAACGTCAACGATCAACTGTTCGACACGGAGCCAGAGTTCCAGCGGAGCTTCGACGTTACGTTCGTCGGGGAGGAAGCCATCGAGAGCCGACTCGACGACGTCGACAAGGCCCGGCGCGAGGCAGTCGAAGCGATCCTCGAAGACCTCGACAGCTACACCCAACAGACCGTCGGGTTCGAGGAACTCGTCGACGACCCGTCGGATCTCGCGAAGTGTGAATTCGACATCACGCTCGGACTGAAGCGCCACCAGAACGACTACAAACATACGCTGAAGAGCGAGCTCAATCGAACGTTCACTGAGACGACGACGAGCTCCCTCCTGCGGGACCTGACTAGATCCGACGACGGGCAACGCGGTTCGTCGGAGATCGATAACGTCGTCAGACAGGCACTCTCGGCGGCTATCGTCGATCCGATACAGGACTCGCTAGAATCCCGACGGGCGAGTTTGGTCGACGACCAGATCCGGCTGAGCCTCTTCGATTCCGTCCGCGACCTCGTCAACGAGGAGGGCAAAGAGTTCACGAACAACCGGAGCATCGAGATATCGCTCGACGTGAGCTTCAGCGAGCAAGCGCGGGCAGCGAACCCGCACAAAGAGCGAATCTCTCCGCACAACCGCGGGACGTTCGTCGGCTACGACGACATCGAGGCGGCCGATATCCTCGACAACGACCGGGAGATGGAGCGGCTGCTGGCGAAGTTCAGCCAACAGGCCACTTCCATCGCTGCAGGCGACGATATCGCGCCGATACTCAACCCAAGTCTCAGGCGACATAAGGGAAAGAAGGTCTCGAACGCGTCACCGTACTACGAGGGACAGGTAATCAAATCGGTATTCCTCTCCCGGGCGTTCGGAGAGTCACAACAGGCCAACGCGAACCTGACGCTATTCAACGACGAACTCAAGAACAACGGCTTCGACGGCATCCGCTTCCAAGAGAACATGGAGTTCTACAACGAGATGCAGGTCGCGTACGGCGCGCCGTGGGACATCACGATGACGACGTTCGTCGGCGGGGTCTTCCTTGACAACCTAGCACCGGCCGGAAGCGTACGGAGCGGCTACCTGCAAGCCTACAGAGGCCAGCGTGACGAATTCGGCGAAGACATCATCGTCCGTCACGTCCACGGTCTCGACGGCCACGACAAGTATCTCGACCTCGATTTCAACGAGGGCGCGTACGTGTACCGTGACGAGCTCGTCAACGTCCTCGGAGACGAACGGGATCTCTTCACTCTCGGTAACGAAGACGACATCGCGAACGAACTCATCGAGAAGTACACCGTGACTCGCTTCGACTCGCCGGTGCCGTTAGAAGAGTGAGGCTGTCGTAATCCTCACTTATGACCCGTTCACGCGTTTACGACGGTGCGCTGTTGGTCGTGTCGATAGCCGTGATGATCCTCTCTGCGAGGCCGTTCACAGGACTATTAGTCGACGCGTGGTCAGTTGAAAGCAGCGTCGTCGCCGCCGCCGTAACCGGCTTCCTCTCGGCCATCGGAGCGACTCTCGCGTCTGCAATCGCGTTCACGACCGGACTGCTCGGTGTATTCATCCTGTTGTTCCTGTTCGACTCGTCAAAGAAGGTTCAGGCACTCGTCTTCGTGCTCGCGCTCCCGCTGTTCTTCACCACGTTGAACCGCTTCGACCTGTGGACAATCCCGTGGACACGAGAACTGATTCCGTTGGCGGTCGGGGTTGTGGTTGCTCTTCCCATCGGAACCGCCGGTGCGCGGGTCGACACCGAGTCCGACGGCGCGATCCCGCGAGTTCGGGAGTTCCCAGCGGCGACACGGGCGATTTACTGGATCGTCGTCGTCTCAGTCCTCGTGGCACTCGTCCAGGTACACGTGTTGGCCGGGCAACCAGGCATCGTACTGAACGTGGTCCTCTCCGGGGCCATCGTCGCACTCACTGCCGTGTTTACGACGTATCAAGACGACCGGTCGGTCCTCATCATCAGTCCCGATCCGTACGAGGAGGCGAACGTCCTCGGAGGGATCTATCAGGAAGCGAGAAGCCGCTTCGGAGCCGAGGCGATAAACGAGGGGAGTTCGATCGCGACCGAAGACGTCTCCGCGCTGGGCCGTGCACGAAAGCTCACGGCCCCCGACCTCGACCTCGACCAGAGTTCGGGGATGACGGTCGCAGCAGCGGCGAAAGAACATCTCGTGGAGATCCGTGGCGACGCCGGGTTCAGGTTCCGTGCGCCCGGTGTGTTCGGCCGAACGCTCGAAATCATCGCGCACGGATACGGCCCGGACGACATTCGACGCGAAGACTTGGACGCGCTGGACGACAACGGCCAGTCGTCGCGCCTCGACTCGCTGCGACGACGTGTCGTCGACTTCGCCGGGTTCGTCCTCCCAGCGATGCTCCCGGCGTTCGTCCGAGAGCGGCTCACCGGTGGCCCGACGAAGAGCATTGGTGAGGCGATACGAGACGCCGACATCCTCCTCCTCGTCGCCCCGCTTGACGACCAGGTCGCCGAGGGAGCCGCGACGCAGGACGCTGGCGACAGATCGACGGTACTCGGCAAGTACGACGCAATCTGTGGGTCGGACGCTGTGAAGGAGAAGACAGTTCGGATGGTCGTCACGGACAGCCACCGGCTGAAAGACGAGTTCGAGGAGAAACGGAACGCGTCGACCAACTCACCGCCGTCGAAGTATCTCCGTCGTTTCGGGCGGTTCTTGAACCAGACGAGGTTGGGGAACACGTGCTGTGAGGTCGTCCCCGTCTTTCGAGTGCTCAACTCAGAACGAGAGATGGACACCCGACTCTGGGGTGCCAGCGAACTACTGGAGGAAGTCTATTGACACGAACCCACGACACGGCTGGCCGCGTACAGACGTATCGACGACTGTTGACTCACCAGAGTGTTGTCTCGGCCACTCAGAGAACGCTGAGGAGGAGCGTCGATGACTAACGAGGAGTCGATAGACGGACTAATCGAGGGGCTAACCGACGCCGGCTATACGCACCGGACGACACTCACGTCGAAGCTGTCCGGACCGACCACCGCCGACACGACGCGTCTCGGCACGTTCACGACCGACGGGCGGGTCTGTGTCCTCGACGTGGGTGAGTCCGATCCGTCGCCCGTACCGGGGTTTGTCGCCGAGGACCCAACCGACATCTGTTTCGGTCGTGGCGACCAGCTGTACGTCCTCGACGGGTCGGCGGTCGTCCCACTTATCGCGTCCTCCGGTCCGATTGGTGTCCGGTGGGACCAGTGGTCGAACCTCCGACGTATCGACGCGTTCGACGGTGAACCATCGCTCGCTGCACTCACCGAGCAGGGTGACGTTCTCCTGTTGAGCGCACAGGATGGGCGGGAGCGAACCAGAATCGAACAGCGGCTCGGCTCATCGATACACGGAGAGCACTTGTTGACTCACCGAGAGCGGGTGTTCACCGCTGTCGGTGAGACGCTGACGTGTCATGACTACCGGGGGAACTTCGAGTTCGACGTGGCACTTAGTGCGCCCGCGGTGGCGATGGCGGTACTGAACTCACGGGTCGTGGTCGCGTGTGCCGACGACCACGTGTACTGGTACGACTTCGATGGCGACGAGAGAGCCTCAGTCGACGAAACTATCGACACGTTGGAGGCGGTCGGCACGTCGATGGTGTTGGGCAAACGTGATCGTTCGCTCGTCGCTTGTGGGAAGGGTGGAACGGTTGAACCACTGACGGAGATCGGAACGAGGGAGATGGCACACACGGTTGATGGGAAACGGCTACTCGTCTTGGGTGACGAGAGCGCGCTCTTCGAATACGATGCAACGCCGCAAACGAAGGTCTTAGCCGACAGCGTGGCTGTCGGAACGGGAGAGATCGCCATCGAACTCGTGAACCCACACCCGATTCCACACGACTTTACCGTGGCTCTCTCTGCTGCGGACGTGGATGCGGAATCCGCGTCACAGTACAACGTGACGGTGGCACCGGCGACAACCGAAGAGGTGGAGTTCCCGCTCGGTGAGTTCGCCAGCGACCCGGGGACGCTACTCGTCGAGACACAGTCTTCGGAGGGACAGGAAGAGGTCTCCGTACCCGTCGTCTCACAGCGGGTGCACGATACTGAGTTACCCCTCTCCCAACCCGAACGCCCTACCGACGAGAGAGATCTGGGCTCGCCCGATTCGACGACGAACCCACAACGAGAGACCGTAGATGTAGATCGCGGGGACCGGTCGAACAGGCCACCGGTTCGCTCGGGGTCGCTGAGCGATCCGAGGCTCCAGCAGGGGACCGAAGATACCGAGACGTCCGAATCCGAGGCGGACGGCTCAGAAGCGGATGGGACCGAGGTGGGTCCCACGCCGTCCGGCGATGCGGAGGCCGACGAAACGGTGACGGACTCTCACCACGGCCGCGAGACGGTGGGGGGTGGGACTGAGTCGTGGGGAAGAGAGGAGTCGTCGAGTCCGTTCGAGTTCACAGAACCGAGTTCGGAAGCGAGTCCGACCGAAGTCGCGGAGACTGCTGACTCTGGAGAGCGGGTCCCCGAGTCGGAGGCCGCAGCTGGCCACGCTGACGACCCGGGAGACACTGACGAGCAGTCCGGACAGCGACCGGCTGCAGGCGGTTCTTCGCCGTCGCCGGGAGACGGGAAGGCACCGACCGAATCCCTGAACGAACCACCGGTCGAAAAGATCGACGTCAACATCGACCTGGTCACGGTCGAGAATGGCCGGGGGGTCGCGGAGGTGACGCTTCGGAACCACACCCCGGCCGAGTTCGAAGACGTTTCGCTCCCGGACTGTCCACGAAACGTCCAACTTGACACCGACTTGCCGACGGTACTTCCCGCCGGGCGGACCGCGTCATTCCGCATCGCGGGTCCGCTCTCGGCCGTCAGCGAGTTCGCGGTCAGCCCACGAATCCGGAGCTTCGAAGTCGGGACCACCACGCTGGAACTCCCCGAGGAGGTGCTCCGAATCGAACTCAAGGATCACGGAGAAGACGCGGCCGGTCTGTCCGTGCAAAACGAACTCGCCGTGCCGGTTACCGATACGGTCCATCTCTCCGTCACCCGTCCGGACGGTGACAAAGTCGGAGAGTGGTCGTACAAGACGACGTTCCGTCCCGGTCGGACCAACGTCCAACTACCGGTCGCACCGCTCGTTGAGCGGGGAGCGTCCGTGGTCACTATCTCGATACTCGGTGTCGACACACGGTCTGAGGTATCCCTCGACCGGTTCACACCGTTCTCGTCGGTTACCTGTACGAACCAGATGCTGTGTCAGTCTCAGGATGACGAGAACGGTGAGATACGAGTGCACAACGAACAGTACGCTTCGGAGTCTAAGAGCCGTTTCACGGGACCGGTCGTCGACATCATCGAGATCGAAAACGGCCGCTCGGAGCCGCTCGAAGCGGTACAGGTCCTCGACTTTCGAAATCCCGCGGGGTCGTCGTCGACGTTCGATATCCCCGCATCCGAGACCCGGAAGATAGCCAGACTTTGCGATTTCTCCGGGGCAGAGTCAACGGTTCCGGCAATCGGAGTCGAAGCGGACGACGGTCGACATCTCGACCAGCGAGGGTCGAAGCCAATCCGGACGACGTCAAAGGTGATCGATGCGCGTGTGCGAATCCAACCGTTCGACGAGGATTCGGTTCTCGTCTCACTGGCGATCGATGCGGAGTTACCACGGTCCGTCGATTCGCTTCGGTTGACCACATTCCGAATCACAAAGGGGCCAGTGTCGATTAAGCTCTATCCGAAGCTCGAAGTCGAGACAGGGCGTACGTACACGACTCACGTGGTGTCAGCGGACGTGAGTTCACTCCGTGGCCAGCATCCGCGTGTCGATCTCACGTTCGCCGACGGCAGCCGTGAGATCTCGGACATCACCACCGTTGCCGATCTGGTCCCGGAGCCGTTTCGGGGACCGCCGGTCGAACTGGAACGTGTAACACAGGGCGAAAGTCGAGAAGATCTCACGATCGCCGTGCGGACGCAGTCGGACTGTCCGGCGGTCACGGTCCAGGAGGTGACCGTGCTTGTCGATGATGGCACCGTTACCCCCCGTCAGTCGGACGATGCCGAGGGGAAGCGTCGATTCGACGTGTCCGTCCCGTTGGCTGACAGAGGAGAGATCCCCGTCGAACTCGTCTACGAACGACGAACGGGACCGAAAGAGACCGCACAGTACGTCGTCAGGACGACGGAACCCGGGGACGTGGAGTTGGTTGCGGGTGACGTTCCGATGTCGGAGTTCTTCGGTGAGGGCTGGCCGACGCCCCTGTGTTCGTACTGGAGCGTCTTGGACCCCGACCGCACTCAACGGTAGTCAGGCCTCAACGAGCCGGTAGTCGGGGCTGCGCAGCTTCCACAGATCGTTTAATTGTGCCTGAAGCCGTCTGTCCTCATACATCGATTTGATAGCCGACAACATCATCTCTGCCGCGATCGTCATCCCCATCGCCCGCTCTTGCTCACCCTGCTCTCGTGTGCGGCCGGCCTCCGAGAGCAACGAGCTGATCGCGTTTGCGAAGTGGCTCGGGATCCGATTGTTGTATCTCTCTCCCCTGCTTCCGTTGATGTAGGCATCCCGGTACGCTTCGAGCTCCTGTTTGCATGCCGCGTGTCTCTTGTCGACGTCCGTCTCTTCGTCTTCGACCCGTCCGACGAAGTCGCCGATGACGTCCTCGAGGAGGCTCACCCGAGTATCGACGAGATACCGCTGAAGGAGCTGCATATCCTCGTCGAGCCGGTCGCGTTCTCGCGTCAGACGCTCGGCCATCTCGGCCCCGAAGTAGTGGTCGATGGCCCGACACTGCTCTATCAGCGACGCTACCTTCCGGTCGATGTCTTCGACGGAGGATGCCGCGCCGAGTTGGCCTTGGACGATGCGGTGCTCGTCCAGTGTCTCGGCCGTCGCTCGCAGTGTCTCTGTAACCGCTTCGACCGATTCGGAGGGATCCGAGAGCACCTCACACAGACGGCGTGCCTCCGGGGCACTGAGCGTCTCTTCCTGTGAGACCCGTGTCGCCGCCTCAAGCGCAGTACGACGGCCGATCCGGTCGTCGTCGACATCGCTGATGATCTGTTGGAGCGTCTTGTCGCTGTTCTTGCTCGTCTCGACTCCGATTTTCGTTCCCAGTTCCTCGATGCGACTGGCTTGTTGGCTCAACTGCTCACGGTGTTTGATATATTGGCTCAGGAGCGTTTCGGTCGATCCGAGGAACGACTCTACGTCACCGGTACCGACCGGCTTCCGTCCGAGTTCCGCCCGCTGTCGTTTGAGGCTCTCTTTCGCCTGCTCTAACTCGGCTTCCGAACTCGTCGCCGGCGACTTGTCGAAGTTCTCCGAGAGTTGCGAGAAGAGCTGCGCGATGCGCTCTGACTCATGGTTTTCGCTTTCGAGGTCGTCTATCCTGTCAACCGTGTCTTCGAGTGATCGGACGACGCGCTGGTGGTTGTGTCCGTTCTGTCCGTACTCTTCTAACTCGTCTACGACGGTGCGGATGGCAGCGACGTTACCGTGGTCGACGTCCTTCGAGAGGGTCTGCAACCATCTATCGTTCACTCCCTCGTCGGCGCGGACGATTTTGTCGCCTTCGACGCGAGTCGAGAGTCTCGCCGCGAGCGTCCGTGCGTTTGCGGGACGTCTGATGTCCAACTCGAGATTCTCGTGGACAGTCTCCAGTTCGGACCGTGTCTCCTGGAGTCGTGTCCGCAACTGCTTCCCGCGGAGTCCGAGCAACAGCGCTATCGCCACCAGACCCACGACCGCAAGGAGTGATGCCCACGACGAACTCCCGACTGCGGTCGACGAACCGATTCCGAGTAGCGTGGCAAGTACGTAGACGACGGCGACTCCCACGGCGGCGGCGGTCAGAGCGACATCGAAGGTGAGATTTCGCATCCGCATCATCACTGGTCGAGAACCCGTCCGATACCGAGATGGTCACAGATTGCGTCGATGTCATTCATGCGCTTTTTCAAGTCGTCGTAGATGTCCATGTGGCTGAACATCTCCAGCTGATCACGGGCTTGTTCGAGTGCCGGGATCTGGGGGTTCCAGAGAACACCCCAAAGATAGAGTTCGTCCAGACTCTCGCTCGTCAGCATCTTCACGTCCATTCGGAGCGTCGGATGATCCTGATCCGTCACGTACGAGTTAATCATCGCTTCGATGTCGCCGCGACTCTGCAGGTCTCGGACCGGTTTCATCTTCTCCTCGGGACCGAAGAGGAGGAACGCGCCGCCCCACGCCGTCTTCGGGTCGAAGTCGAGGAGCTTGCCGCTTTCGAGTGTGCGGTCGACGAGCGTCTCGACGACGGACTCGTTGATTTCGCCGGCCGAAGTCGAGTTGAGCACGGGTGCACAGATCGTCGCAGGGACGTAGTCGACGCTCCGTCTTTTCGGATAGTACCGCTTGATGGGTTGGTAGGTGTCACGGACGTCGAGTCCGTCCCCACTCGCATCGATGCCGACGTTCGAAGTGAGGGTGAACGCCTCCAGGAAGCGGACGAGACTCTGGTTCTGTTTCTTGTGGCCGAACTTCTGTCCCTCCGGGGCACCGTCGAAGTCAATTTCTGCGTGGAGGTGGTCGAGCGACTTGGCTCCGAGCTTCTTGTTCTGAAACAGAATAATCGAGTCGACGTGAGGTGAGAGACCACCGAGACCATACATCAGGTTTATCGGTTCGGCGAGGGGGTCGTTCGGGATGACCGCCGCGCTGACCATCGCCTTGTCCTCGCCGGCCCAGTCGCCGTTCTTCCGGAGGAATTCGGCGACGACCGGAGAGACGCCCGTGCCGGTTCCGTTTTCAATACTGTGTAGTAAGAGAACTGCTTGAGCAGTGTTCACGTCCATAGACGTGACGAAACTGTTGTCGAAGAATCCGATATCCGGTTCCATAATATCCGATCGAGCGGTCTCCTCACCGGCGATAGGGTCTCTACCCTTACCACTACCGGATCCTAAGACAGCCTGTTCTTGCATCGTCGTTGCGTCCCACTCACGGTCGTTCTGGACGTAGTAGGTCTTCTGAAGCTCGCTGTCGTTCGTGTTCATCATCAGGTAGCCGTTCAGTCCCCCTGGCCCCCACACCCCGGATAAGTCGAGGAGTCGCCGGTCGTGGTTGAGTGTCTCCCGGCGGAGTAGAATCGAGTCGAGGATGCCGTTCCCGGCTCCGCCGATACCGAACACGAACCACTTTCCCGAGTAGTCGGAGTCCGTCTCGTAGAACTCGCCCGAACGGCCGCCACTCGGCGAGCTGTCGGTGTCCGCTTCGAACTCGTTCACATTGGAAGCGGTCTCGGTATCACTCTGCGTCTCGGCCGTCTCGCCCTCGGTCGCTTCCGTCCCACCATCGTCGACGTCGTCGCCATCAGCGTCCACGGTGGTCGCCTCTGTCGCTGACGTTTCAGTAGTTGCTTCTGTGTCGTCGTTTCGCTCCGTCTCGTCGAAATCGAGACCGGCGGCTAGTTCCGCTCCGTAATGTTCTTCGATCTGGTCGATCTGGTCGCCGTGTTCATCGGTAAGATGCGACTGCAGGTCGTCTTCCCACTGGCCGCAGATCGTACACCGGGTCTGAGAGTTGTCGCTCATCTGTTGTCAGTTAGTGATGTTTGAGTGGTCGTTCTGCTCGCTGTTCCACGCCGAAAAGTCGTCACGGAGGTCCCTCGTCACCTGTTCGAGCGGGCTTCCACCGCTCGTCTCCACGACGAAACCGCGTTCCGGACTCTCCTCCGCCTCCTCCCGCACGACGAGTTCGTCGTGCGTATCGACGAACGACTTGAACGCACTAATCGCCGACTCATCGATACCGCTCGGAAGCTCGTCGCGGTCGATTACGACCTGTTCGTTGTCGCGCGACCGTTCAGTGATCTTGTCGAGAAGCGAGTGCACGCGCCACTCAACATCCTCGGAGGCCGACGTCGTGTCCGTGACCGCTGCCCCGTCGCCCACGTCTATCTGGTCGTCCGATGGAACATTCGCTCCCGCGTCGTACGTCACGGTGAGCGTCTGTGCCGTCCAATCGATCTCGTACTCCGCGCCGAAATCCTTCGCGACGCTCTGTTTGAGCGTCTCGAAGACGTGTTCGTCGAATACGGGCTCGGGGGTCGCGTCGCGGGCGTAGAGCGAGAGCTGTTCTCGCTCTTCTTTCAGCCCACGGTAGAACGTCCGGTCGTAGTAATCGACGGCCGTTTGGAGCGATGCGACCATCCCGTCGATCCAGCGAACAGTCTCCTCAAGATCCGTCGCTGTACACCGACGCACCGAGTTTTCCGCCTCGTCGACGGCCTCCCGCACGTCGGCGACGGAGACTAGTTCCGAGGTGCCGTCGTTTCCATCGACGTAGATGTCGTACAGCGACTTCCCGAGGAGGCCCTCTATGGCCTCGAAACGCTCGACGATCGTCGTTCGTTGCTCGACCATGTCGTCCCCGCTCTCGTCCTCGGTGGACCACGACTCGACGTGTGGGGCGAGTAGTCGGATCTGTGATTCGACGTGTGGGGCGACTCGGGTTTGGACGTGGTCCACGACGTCGTCTATCGCCCTGATCGCCTCGATGATAGTGAGTTGGTTGGCGGTTCGCAGTTCGATGATCTGCTCGCTGACAGACCGTTGTGAACTCAGTACGATGTCGACGTCCGCCTCGGTCGGCACGTGCGTGTACTCGCGAGGGAGGTTTTCCACTTCGAGTTGCTCGCCGTCGGGTGTTTCGAGCCGAAGCTTCCCGATCTTCTGTTCGGCAGCCTCGCGGACCTGTGCTTCGAGCTCCGTACGTAGCGTCTGGAGTGCCTCCTCTGGGTCCAACTCCATCGCGTCGAGTTTGACTCCCTGCGCCCGCCGTTGGAGGTCGTCGAGATCCGGTTCCGCCGAAGAGGTATTCCTGATGCGCTCGGCCCGGTTCTCGATCTCACGGCACTCCGCCGGGAACGCCAGTTCGTCCGGAAGCAGTGAGGTCTCCGACGGGTCGCCGCCGATCTCTTCGGAGAGTCGGTCGTCGAACTCACGACGCTTCCGACCAGCCGCCTTCTCGGCTTCTTTGAGATCCTTGATCGCCCGCCAGTACCGTTCGTCCTCCCATGGATAGATGTAGTACGAGCCGACCAGCAATCCCGAGGCGACGACGGGCACCGCGAAGAACGCTGCCAGCTGTCCCACGGGAAGGTCCGTCGTCAACAGCCCGTTGTAAACCCCGAAAAACAGGATGAGATACAGTACACTGGCGACCGTCACGGCCCCAGCAGCCACGGTGCTCGACGGTTCGATCCGCCTGCGAACGCCCGTGATCATGAGGACACCGAACGCGAGCCACGATGTCAAGATGAGGAGAAAGAACCCGAGGACGAGGCTCACCTGTCTGAAGGCGATGTCTTGAGCCACGACGAACACAGCCATCTCCTGTAGGGCGACCGAGATCTGCCCCGCTATGGGAATCGGTGCTACCAAGTTCGTACCTGTCAGAGCGGATGCAGCCCTGAGAGAAGACGAAATGATAGGCAGCCCAGCCAGGATCCACCCTGCCCAAGCGTACCTCTCCGAATTGGTCGGCATCATCACATAACTAATGTCGGTGTGACATAGTGTTTTCTACGACAACAATAACGACGTACTGCTGACGGCCAGCAAATACCAGAATGAACTGGAAATCTGCCACAAAGATCTCGCTGTCACACAGAGAGATTCCGAAGTCGGCCGGTACGGTCGCCCGCACCGCTGTCATCGATTGCCATCGAGACTGGTGATAGTCGTGGGATACAGCCATCTCTTCAGCAATCCACCAGCATTCGTCATGTACTCGACCATCTTGGTCCCCGCCGGCGGCAGCGAGACGGCTACCCGCGCCGTTGACTACGCTATCGACTTCGACAGACAGTACAATGCGACGCTCCACGCCCTCTCGATCGTCGAAGTCGGCGAACTCGGGCTGCGAACACCGACAGATGTCAATCCCGCGAAGCTGCGTCGACCACTCCGCGAACGTGCGCAGAACGCCGGCGACGCCGTCGCACGAGTCGGTGAGAAAGCCAGCGTCGACGTCGTCGAAGCTATCAGAGTCGGCGTCACACATCAGGAGATACTGGAATACGCCGCGGACAACAACGTCGATCTCGTCAGAATCCACGGCTGGAGTGGCCTCCCTCGGGCATTTCTCAAAATAGTCACCGAGCGGGTCGTTTGGACGTCGAACGTCCCAGTACTCGTCGGAATCCACCCGACGAATCACCCTACAGTTGACCGACAAAGACAAAATAGCGACAACTGCACGCGTGACTGCCTGTATCCACACCTTTCACCTGCAGGGTGGTGTCTCTATCTAATCTCCCGAACAGACAACACCCCAAAATGTCTGTTTCACCTCGGCGTTGACCCCCGAACTACTCGCTTTGTATCTTCTGTAGACACCTCACTGACTCACAGTGCGACGAGCGGCACTCCAACGTGGAGGAATAGCCCCACGAGCACCACGAGCGTCCGTTCTTCGAGTAGATATTCAATTGTCCCGCCGAAACCAGTGACAGGTACAATCCCTTCTGCAGGGATGTGCTGTGGCATCGCCCTCCAGAGTACACTCCCAACACCCGAAGCGACTGCCCATACGAACGCAGTTGCCACGAGCGAGCCCACGGTTCCAATCGCGGCGAGTAACACAGTCGCCGCGATGACCTCCTGCGTAGAGAGGCTAAAAACGCGCATACTCGCTTCGATGAATCCTGCGTTGACACTCGCTGAGAACACGGTACAGACAATGAAAAGTAGTAGGGCAGCCAGACGAACTGTCCATTGGAACCATCCACGAGACTGGACCACAACTCGTTCGAACTGTGTTACAGGACCACGAGGGACAGCAACCGCAGCCGGCGGATCCGACGCTGACGGCAGCATCGGTGCCTCCGGAATTCGACTGAGTACCTCCCGTCCTGAGAGCAACTCTGTCGAGAGTAACGAGGGAACCACCAACGTCTGGTGAGCCCCACAGACGACCCCAGCACAGGGCTTACACAGTGGAACTGGTGTGGACGACGAGCGAAGAAAAGACGCAGGGACGCCGACAATCGACTCGCTCGATCCGGTCGTCTCACACCGAGCACACTGTCTGTAGTCGGGATGCAGCGTCGCAACGCGTTCGTCTGCACTGACTGCCGGGAACGGTGGGGCGACGGACAGCGCGTCTGCGAACTCCAGATTCGAGGGATGCTGTACAGCGTGACACGGTATACACAGCGTGATCAGGTTTGACAGCGTGTCTGGGCCACCCTGCGAGCGCGGGACGATGTGGTGTGCTTGGAGTGTCCGGTCACGATTCCCGCAACGCTGACACTGAAACCGGTCACGATGGAGCACACGCCGACGGAGTTCGTCCCAGTCATCTCCGTAGCCATCCCACGTTGTTTCGTCTTTCGCTCGCACCCAGTTACCCATCCAGGTCATGATTTGGATTCGAACACTGTAAAACACCTCTGAAACACCAGATTTCAGCCAGAATGAGAATCCAAGAGGCCAACAAATCGAAGGAACTGTGGTGAGATGTGCCTTCGAGACATCCCCCGTGAGATGAGTGCGTGCATTCGCCCCTCGACACTCTCCCACTCACGCTCACACTACACCAACTACTGTCGGTAGGAAGACCGTTGGTATAGGTGGATTATACAGACTTTGACAAAGACTAGAATCAAAGCAATGGCACACCTCACACCCTTTCGAACCACCGGTTACAATCCGCGATATCTTCAGTGAAGACCGTCGTACCGGACGTGAATAGAACGAGTTGTAGGACTGGTGGCACTTAGTGAGTGCGTGCAGCCGCTCCCCGAGTAGTCACTGACTGTCGCCAGCACGGAATTCGAACCGACAGCCGCCCTCGGGACTCTCAGAGAGCGAGACGGTCAGGTCGTGGGCCTCGGCGATACGCTCGACGATGGCGAGTCCGACGCCGTCACCGCTGTAGCTCGTGGTGAAGCCGTGGTCGAACACCTGCTCTCTGTCTTCCGGCGGGATTCCCGTCCCGGTGTCTTCGACGTAGAAGCCGTCGGCAAGCGGACCCACGCGGATGGCGACGTCCGAGCCGCCGTGGCCGACAGCGTTGCGAAACAGGTTCTCGAAGAGTGCCTGCAGCTGGCTGTAGTCACCGACGAACTCGGACGCGTCGGTGGAGAGTGTGGCCGACCGGGTGTCGGTCGTCTCCCACGCGTCGCGGGCGACGTCGGCGAGCGAGACGGGGTCGTGATCCACGTCAGCCTGGTCTCGGTGGCCGAGCACGGTGAGGTCGGTCGTGAGCTCCTCGATACGCTCGAGTGCCGTCTCGACGTCGTCGAGATGTGCCTCGTCGCCGGTCTCGTGAAACAGGTCCAGTCGGCCGTGGGCGACGTTGAGATGGTTCCGTAGGTCGTGAGACAGCATACTGGCGAACTGCTCGAGATGCTGGGCTTGCTGCTCGGCTCCTGTCGTGGCGTGTCGGTCGTCGGTGACGACCTGCGTGGCCACCACCGCGTGTGACTTGCCGTTGACGTCCACCGGACGGGTTTCGACGTGGTGGGTCTCGCCGAGGAAGACCGCGTCGAACGACCGGCCCTCGCCGTCGAGCGTCGCCGCGAGGTTCGACTCGAGTCGCTCGGCGGTCTCCGCGGGGAACACTTCTTCGAGCCGTTTTCCGATCACGTTATCGACGCTCCATCCACAGAGACGGCGGGAGGAGGGACCGACGGCCTGAAACCGGAGATCGGTGTCGACGAGTGCTAAGACCCCGTTGGGGAAGTGATCGACGAGGAGCTGGACCGATCCGGGGGGTAATGATGACTGTGGATTATGAACGTCGCTCACACCGCGGCTTCGAGCGGCTCATGTATAGCAATTGTGCTAAGGGAACTCACAACAAGCCCCCACTCGGTTGGGAGCGACGCGGGCCGACACTGTCGCAACCAGCATTCTTTTCACACAGACACCGCCACAGAGAAGCAATGAACCGGCCCAGAACGGTCGTCCTCTCCACCCTCTTCGTCTTCCTCTGCGTCTCGGTGGTGAGCGGGCCGCTCGTCGGCGGGGTCGACCTCACGCCCCAGCGGACGGACGCGCGGTTTCCGGGGGTCGACGCCGAGACGGGAACCCTCAGCGTCTCGGACACCGCGGTTCCGGCCGAAGGCTACCGACTCGAACGGGGTGTCGCCGGGTCGGGAGTCTACACGCTCTCGGTTCCGGCGGCGACGGTGGAGGTCGAATCGATCACCGGGACGGTGACGGTCATCTACCAGCTGGAGATTCGCGAGATTGGGTACGCCAGCCAGTCGCTGTACACACTCGACGCGAACAGCCCGGAGACGGTCACGCTCGCGGTCAGCCAGCAGTCTATCGAGGCCGACAAGATCGAACAGGAAGAGTACGCTGCGACGGCGACGGTCTCCGTCCGGTCGAATGGGACCACGCGCGTCCTCGAGACGGCGAACGTGACTGTCGACGTCGAGGAGTGACCGATGGCTCGCACACCTCTCTCCGACGATGGCTCTGAGACGACCAGCACTCGGCTCTTCCGGGCCGTCTTCGGCGACGAGTACGGACTGCTGCTCTTCCTCGGAGCATTCGCCTTCTTCGGACTCTCGTGGCGACTCGGGGTGCTCGTCAACGACAACTACACCCTGGCGAACGCGCTCTACAACCTCGCGAACGGCCATCTCGCGGTCGTCGACGTCGTCTACGGGCCGGAGTCGGGTGCGACGCCCGGCATGGTGAGCAGCAACGGCACGCGGTACGGGCGGAACTACGGACAGCTCGTCGTGAGCCTCCCCGTCGTCTACGCGCTCCGCGGACTCGCGCTCGTCGCAGACCTCCGGCTCGTCGTCGTCGGGCTGTGGAGTGCGAGCCTCCTCGGCTTCGGCTGGCTGGCGGGCCGGGTGGTCGGCCGCGAGACGCTCGGTGCTGTCGTCGGCTCGACGGTCGCGCTCGTGGCGTTCGGATTCAACGTCGCCGTCGCGACCGACCTCCCGACGCGGTGGGCCAGCCTCCTCGCCCTCCAAATCACCTCGATGGCTGCGGCCGCACTCACGGCGGTGCTACTGTACCGGCTCCTCACGCGCCTTCACGACCGGCGGGTCGGAATCGCAGCGGGTGCCGCCGTCGCGCTCGCGACGCCCGTGGGCTTCTGGGCGACGGTTCCGAAACGACACACGTACGTCGCGATGTTGGTCCTCGCGACGGTCTACGGCTTCTACCGGAGCCGAGCCGCTGTCGAACCCGCCGAGGCACGTCGGTTCCGGGCACTCACCTACGCCGTCGTCGGGCTGACCGCGTGGGTCCAGGCGGCCGAGGCGTTCGTCCTCTTCGTCGCCCTGGTCGTCGTCGACCTCGCAACGGCGGCGTCGAACTCGCGTCGGGACCTCGGCGTCGTCGGTGTCGCGTTCGGGCTGTCGCTGCTGCCGTTCATGCTCACGAACCTCCTCGTCGCGGGCAACCCGTTCCAGCCGCCGCGCTTGCTCCCTCGGTTCCAACCGGGCGACAGCGTCTCGGCGACAGGGAACCACGGATTGGGGGTCGACCCCAGCGGCGGCAGTGACGGCGGACAGGCGGCCGGAGAGGGGTCGTCGACGGGCTGGCGACGCGTCGTCGGTCTCGTCGAACGCTCGACACTCGAAGCCGTCTCGCAGGTCGGCCGACTCGGCGGCTATCTCGGACAGGGGATCGGGGCGGCACTCGAAGCGGACCGCCTCTACCGGGTCTTCGTCCGCGGTGGCTACCTCGAAAGTGTCGCGAGCAGAGACGGTGGCCGCGCAATCAACCTCTCGGTCCTCGAATCCGCGCCGCTGTTCGCCGCCCTGGTGGTGCTCCCGCGGGCGGTGCTCGCCTGGATTCGAGACCACCGCTCGACCGGCCGCCGCGACGCCGTCGTCGCGACCGACTGGTTCGTCGCGGTGTTCTCGCTCCTCTTCACCGTCTTCTACATCCACCGGCTACCCCTTCATGCGATGATCACCGTCCGGTATCTCGTCCCGATGATGCCACTTCTCGTCTACGGCGTCGCCCGCCTCGCCGCCGTCAGAGACCTCCTCGAGTCGCCGTGGACGGTCGGCTTCGCCTACGGGCTGACGGTGCTCGTCGGCTCCCAGCTCCTGCTCGCCGTCTTCGTCGTCGAAGACGTCACCCTCGGCGAGGCAGTCCAGGTGCACGCGTGGCTCAATCTCGCCGCCGCGGGCGGGCTGGCCGCGTGGCTCGTCTTCGAGAAGCGTCTGCCGGACCGTGTCGCACCGGTTGGCTCGGGACTCCTCGGCGTCGTCGCGGGGGTGACGACGAACTTCCTCCTCCTCTCGGGGCTGTTCTACTTCGCGCTCCCCGACGGGTTCGTCCTCCCGGTCGTCGAGACCGTCAACGAACTGACGACGTGGCTGTGACCGCCGAGTCGGCGACTGAGTGGTCTCCCGACTGGGTCGTCGGGAATACATAAACCTTCGCGGTGGTAACATTTGAGTGACACGAGCGGCAGGGGCGAGGCCGTCCCACGAAATCGCCGTAAGAGTCGTGTCTCCCGTTCGCTCGGTCGGGACCACTACCGCGAGTTACTGTCTGCCCCGCAAACTTTATTTATTTCAGTAGCGTCCAGTTCAACTGAACACGCCTTACAGGAAAACCGGGTAGAAACGGGCGCGGAGTGGCCGTCGAATCCGGTCACTGTCCGTTTTGTTTCGCTGTCGGTCTCACTGGCCGACCAGTTCACTGGAGGTGTGGAGAGAACAACATGAAATTCAACAACCTATTCAACACAGACGACCGCGCTGTCTCCCCTGTTATCGGGGTCATCCTCATGGTCGCGATTACAGTCATTCTGGCAGCCGTCATCGGTACGTTCGTCCTCGGGCTGGGCGATTCGGTGAGCGACACGTCGCCGCAGGCAAGCCTGTCGTTCGACTACACAGCAGATGCTGCCGACAGTACGATTGAAGTCACTCACAGCGGTGGTGACGCAATCCCCGAATCTGCGACGCTCACGCTGAACAGTGACGTTGCCGCGCTCGATACTACAGACGAACTCGGTAGTGAGCTGACGGTTGGTGACACGAGAACGGTTGGCATCGACGCAGAACTTGAAACGGGTGACACACTCAACGTCATCGTCGGCGACCGCATCGTCGCGTCGTGGACCTACCAGGGCTAAGCCCACACAACTGAACTTCGATTTTTCGCGCAGACGACGCTACTGAGTTACATCGTTACTCAACACTCTTGAGACCCCACGAGCGACCTCTCCAATACTAAGTCGCTTGCAAAATCAGAGCCGCACAGCTCACGGAGTCAGTCAATCAGCGTCAAATCGCAAACGAGAGGGATGTCCGACCGGTGTCGGGAGGCACCGGTCGGACGGGCTGTGGGGCGTACAGCTGGCGAGAAAAGCGCCAGCCGTACGTCGGCCGAGGTGCGGGCGTGTGCGTCGTGTGACGCACATGAGAGCTTCGCGCGGTCTCACTTGTCAATCTTTTCACTCTGCGACCCGTTTCGCGAGGTGAACCACAGTCCCGAGGGCTACGGTCCCGACGAGGGGGGCGGGAGGCGTGGGACGCCGACGGTGACGACGGTGCCGCGTGACTCCGGCGTCGCGAACTCGACCCAGCCGTCGGCAATCTCGACGCCCCACTGGACGAGCCACAGTCCGAGCCCGCTGCCGTGGTCCAGCGGTGTCTCGGTGCCGTCGCGCAACACGCGCAGTTCGTAGTCCTCGATGCCGGGCCCGTCGTCGGCGACTTCGACGATGACGCGGTCGGCCGTCGTCGTCACCGTGATGGAGACGTGTGGCTCGGGGGCGGGGTTGTGTTCGACCGCGTTCTCGACGAGGTTGGTGAAGACGACGTCGAGCAGACCGGCGACGAACACGTCGTCGGCAACGTCCGGAACCGAGATGGTGGCCGCTGGCGACGCCGTGCGAACCGTCGAGACCGCTCGGTCGAGCACGCTGGCGAGCGGTCGCGGCGTCCGTCCGGCCGTGCTTTTGTCGAACAGTTCGATGGCGTCGCGCCCCTTCTTGCCGAGTTCCTCGATGCGGAGCGCGCGCTTTTTGACGATCTCCGCGTCCTCGTCGTCCGCGAACCGGTCGACGTAGCCGTGGATGAGGTTGGTCTCCGTCCGGATGTTGTGCCGGAGGACGCGGTTCAACACGGTGAGCCGCTGTTGCTGGCGGAGATGTTCGCCGATGTCGTGGAAGGTGACGACCCGGCCGATGGTGTCGCCTCTGACGTTCGTGATGGGCGTCACCGTGACGTCGTAGGGCTGTCCACCGGCGGTGTCGCCGACGAGCAGATGACCGGGAAGCGACCCCTCGTCGGGGAACTGCTCGTAGTCGGGGATGACGTCGGCGGCCGGGGCACCCAACAGCGTCGGTGCGGCGGTGCCGAGGAGGTCGACGCAGCTGTCGTTGACCTCGACGACGTAGCCGTTCATGTCGACGACGAGCGCGCCGTCTTGCATCCGGTCGAAGAGGAACTTCCGGGCGCGTTTGTTCGGCGCGGGGCTGGTCCCGAAGAGTCGAAACCGCGTGAGCGCGCCCAGATACGCCACGCCGGAGACGGAGAACGCGACCGGCGTCGGGTCGATGCCGGAGGTCGCGAAGACGTCGGCGAGAAACAGGACGTTTGTCAGCCACGGCACCGACAGTCCCAGGATGAGCGCGGTGCTCTGCCCGCGGAACGTCACAGCGTCGCTCGTCAACAGCCCGAGAAGCGGGATGATGCCGCCCAGTCCGAGCAGGTAGGTGTAGGCCGCGATGACCCAGTACCACGGGCCGCCCTGGGTGACGAGAAAGACGCCGGTCCGACCGAAGCCCAGGGGGCGGGCGTACAGCAGGTCGTGATACGGCGTCGTCAACGCGAGGACGACCGTGATGGCGGGGACGACGGCGAGAAGTGCCACGTACCGGGGCCGGATATACTCGTCTCGGCCGGTGTATTCGAGCGAGAACAGCAGCCACGCGACCGGGATGATCACGACGCCCGGCCACGCGAGGTCGGTCCAGAGCAGCTTCGCGTCAATCGTCGTCGCCTGGAGCCGGAAGATGAGACACGTCGACCACCAGCTCTGTCCGAGCAGGAGCGCGACCAGCGGTTTCGCACCCGGTTCCGAGCGGACGCGCCACGCAAGAATTGTGGCTGCCGTGCCGACCGCGACGGACAGAAACAGCAGCCCATAGAGGATCGTTACGGAGACCACGAGTGTGATGGATTCTTTGCTCCCGCTATATGAAACATCCGCCCAATCACGTCGACCAAACGCCAGAAACGGCCGTTCGTGACTCTCAGACGACAAATTCGGGGACTAGGTGAAAAAACGGAGGAGTCGGGTCGGCTACAGCAGTGCGAGATAGACCGCGATGACGACGAGATGCTTCGCTTCACCGGCGACCGAGAGCCGGCCGTAGCTCGTCGTCCGGCCGATACGGGAGGCCAGTACCAGCGCGTAGGCCAGCCCGACCAGGACCGCGACGGCCAGTGCCGTCGAGATGATACCGACGACGTACGCGCCGCCGACGAAGGCGACGAGCGCGACGTCGACGCCGTAGAGGAGCTGTCGCGTTCGGGTCACACCGAAGGCGACGGGCAGCGTCGACACGCCGATAGCGGCGTCACCCTCCATGTCGGCGATGTTGGGTATCTCCGTGTTGACGAAGGTGTCGACGAGGAAGTAGACGAAGACGACGATTGCGGCCGGAGTGATGGCAGCCTCGGCGAACGCCATCGGCAGGAGGACGACCGCGATGGCCCACGCGAGCGCGACGATGAAGGAGTTGACGACGAGGACGTCTTTCAGCCGCTTGAAGTACGAGCCGACCGTCGGGAGCCAGTCGGTCGCGTAGACGACCCAGAACGCGCCGGGGAGCAGCGTGATGGCCAGCGCGAGCGGGCCACCGAGGACGGAGATCGCGATGGCGAGTCCGTAGGACGCCGCCGACAGGACGGAGAGGACGCTCCGGTGTCGGCGGACGAACGCACATTTGTCGGCCTTGTTCGGGTCGACTGCCTCGTCGGTGTCGACGTCGGTGATGCGGTCACCCACGTAGACGGCGAACGTCACGAGACCGACTACGAGCGGTGCCGGACTCAACGGCAGCGACAGTGCGAGCATCGCGGTGGCGACTTCCACCATCGCGATGACGACGAGATACAGCGAGCTATACATGAGAACCGCACGGAACCGCTCGATAGAATCGAGAAGCGGTCTGGTTAGATGTCTGTGCGTCGGTAGTTCGGCGTCCACTGGCGTGGACAGGTTTCGAGGGTCGTTTGACATGTTCTCTCTCTGGTGGCCGCACGGCCGTCGTGACAGCCACCAGAGTAGTCTTCGACCCCACTCTCCTCAAATTATAGTTAAATGCGCAGACATAAAACCCGTCGTCGTACGGGTCACCACCCCGTGAGAAGGTGGCGGCCGACTGTCACCGACCGAGTCGGCTGGAGTACGAACACTGAACTGACTACGTCCGGTCGAGGCGGATGATGAGTACCGAACGCCACCTCACAGCGTCGTCACGAGTCCGGTATGGCATCTGACCCTGTCGCCGTCGTCGACGTCGGCAGCACGACCGTCCGGTACGGCCGCGTCTCTGAAGCCAACCTCGTCGACGTCGACACCGAACCCACTCGCCCGAGAGACCTCCCCGCACAGCTCGTCGGCGTCGTCAGGCGACTCCGAGAGCGCGCCGACGGCGGCGGGAACCTCAGTCGCGTCGCCATCTCCACGACCGGGTTGGTCGACCACGAACGCGGCGTCGTCACCGAGTTCGACACCGCCGACGGCGACACGCTGCACGACATCCCCCTCGCCGAAGTCATCGAAGCCGAACTCGGGCTTCCCACGACCGTCGAGAACGACTGCACTGCGGCCGCACTCGGCGAGGCGATCTTTGGCGACGGCCGGGGCTACGGGACGGTCGTCCACGTCACCGTCGGCACCGGCATCGGCGCGGGCGTCGTCGTCGACGGCGAGCCGCTGCGCGGCGAGCGGGGCTACGCCGCCGAGGTCGGCCTGATTCCGGTCGTCGCCGACGGCGACCTCGCGAGCACCGGCGTCCGCGGCGCGTGGGAGGCGTACTGCGGGGGCCGCGGTATCCCGCGGTTCGCCGAGCGGCTGCTCGCCGACGCTGACGACGGGCGCGAGTCGGTCCTCCGCGCGGGCGACGAACTCACCGCGCCGGACGTGTTCACCGCCGCAGCCGACGGCGACGCGGTCGCTCGGGACTGTCTCGACCGCGTCGCACGCTACAACGCCGCTGGTGTCGGAGCTGTGCTCAACGCGTTCGACCCCGGCATCGTCACCGTCGGCGGCTCCGTCGCGCGCAACAACCCCGAGTGGTTTTTCGGCGGTCTCGACCGCTATCTCGGTGACTACGCGCTCGCCGACCCGCCCGAGGTCAGGCTGACGGGTCTCGGTGCCGACATCGAACTCTACGGGGCCGCAGCGGCAGCCGGATACACGCTGTAGGCCGCGAAGAACGCCGTAGGCTGTCAAGAACGGCGTCGCCGCCTAGATCCGCGAGAGACCGCTCGCGACGAGGATGCCGACGAGGAGGAGGAAGAACGGCCCGAGCAGGAGCGTGACGCCGAGTGCCTGGCCCTGACTCACGCTCGGAAGCGCGTAGAGACCGAGCGGGACGGCGAGGAAACAGCCACTGAGCACCGCAGCGACGGCCACGACTCGCCGGTCGGTCTCGGGGCGGCTCGTGTCGACGACCGGAAGATCGAGTCGGTCGACGGCGCGGTCGAGGTCGGTGACAGGACCCAGTTGGACGGCCGAGCGGCCGCCGCTTTCGACGTCTGACAGCGTGAGCGTCCCCGTCCCGAGCAGTCGGTCGGCGACGCGGTTTTCGACGTCGACGTCGTGGAGTCGGCGCACGGGCGTTGCCCACTGCGGTTCGTCGAGCAGTCGGTCGTAGGCCACGAGATAGTCGCCGCGGCGTTAGTACTGGAGCGCCCCGAACCGGAGATAGCGCGCTGCGAGCTTCACGCCAGCGATGAGACAGAGCGCGAGACCCGCGGCCACGACGACGGGCGTCCCGAAGACGAACCAGCCCAGCACGAACACGAAGCCCGCGAGGTAGCCCGGCCGACTCATAAGTCCGGCGGCGACGGGTGCGGTCCCGCCGAGGAGCACGGCGCGCGTGTCGGTGTCGACGCGGACATCGGGTTCGACGTCGGGCGCGTCGACCGTCGGCGGCGGCTCGGCGGTGTCGCGCGGCCCGAGGAGCCACCGGCCGAGCCGACCGGGCGAGTGGGCGGTGTGTTCGACGAGGAAGCCGTAGCCGTCCGAGAGGAGCTTCACTGCGACGACGGCGACGAGCAGCGCGCGGCCGCCTGCCCCGCTGTTGGCGACGGGGACGAGACACAGAAGCAGGAGCAGCTGCCGGGCAGGTGTCGCCGCGAGCATCCGCGCGGAGACGTCGCGATACTCCTCGCGGCCGAGATAGTCGGCCCGGAACTCGACGAGGCGGGCGACGACGAGTCCGAGCGCGCTCGCGACGAAGCCGGCGGAGACGACGCTGGCCGGGTCCACGGAGAGCCACAGTGCGAGGACGACGCCGTAGGCGACCAACACGACACCCGAGACGCCGAGGACGCCGATGGCGAAGGGAACGTTCCGGACGTAGACGGGCGGCCAGTCGGCTCGGACGTGGACCCCGCCGCGCTTGGCGGTAAGTTCCGAGAGCGGCTGGAGCCGCGCGCTGGCGTCCGTCGATGCACGCTCCGCGAACAACAGCTTGCCGCCCGTGAGTACTGTCGTGACGACGGCCTCGAACCAGTAGAGCGCGAGCAGGGCGGCGAGGTTCCACCCCCAGACGGCGACGCCGACGAGCGGGAGGAGGTTGCCGACGACGACTGCGAGACCGATGGCCGGAGTCGTGAGCGAGCGAGGACGCTTCATCGGGATATTTGGAAGGAGTCACTGCCGGTCCGTCAACCCTTCTACTGACAACGCGTAGTCATGGTTCGGCGTAAACTCCAAATGTCATTGGGACCACACAGCTGACAGTGGTTCTCGACAACGTCCTCCTCTCTCCGCTCGGTCTCCTCGCTCTCCTGGCGACGCTGCCGTTGATTCTGCTGTATCTCATCCGTCCCGACCCCGCGGAGCGCGACCTCCCGACGATGCGGTTTCTGACCGACGACCGCGGCGAGGACGCCTCGACGCCCGTCTTCGAGCGGCTGAGTCGCAGCCTCCTCCTCCTGATTCAGCTCGCGGCCATCGTCCTGCTGGCAACGTCGCTGGCGACGCCCTACACGCTCGTCTCGGAGTCCTCGACCGTCCAAGAGACGGTCGTCGTCGTCGACGGCAGCGCGAGCATGGCGACCGATTCGGGAGGTTCCACCCGCTTCGACCGCGCCGTCGCCGCCGCCGGCGACGCCCCCACCTCCGTCACGTCGGTCGTCTTCGTCGCCCGGCAGGGCGAGGTCGTCCTGCGCGACGGGACGCCCGAACAGGCGCGGGGCGCGCTCGACGACCTCAGCGTGACCGATGTCTCGGGTGACCTCCGCGACGGCATCGCCCAGGCCTCCGCCGTCGCCGGCGAGGAGGCCCGCATCGTCGTCTACAGCGACTTCGCGGACGACGGCGGCTGGGAGGAGGCCGTCGAAGCTGCCCGCGCCCGCGGCCTGCTCGTCGACCTCCGGCAGTTCGACGGCGGCGGTGCGGACAACGTCGGCATCGTCGACCGCTCCTTCACCGGCAGGGAGGTCACGGTGACGGTCAAGAACTTCGGGGACAGCGAGGCCGAGCGGACCCTCTCGCTGGGCGGCCAGCGCGAGTCGCTGACGCTCGGCGCGGGCGACGTGGTGACGCGGACGCTCGCCGTGCCCGCAGGCGGGGGAACCGTCGCGCTCTCGCCCGGCGACTCCTTCCCGACCGACGACACCGCGGCTGTCGCCGCCCCCGAGGACGCGACGGTCGACGTGTTGCTCTTGACGAACGACCGCAACCGGTATCTCGCGACCGCGCTGTCGGTGATTCCCGAGGTCGAGTTGACCGTCGAGTCGCCGCCAGCGAACGTCGAGGGGACCTACGACGTCGTCGTCTACAGCAACATCCAGGAGGGCCGGCTGCTCCGCGGCAACGTCGCCGACGGCGAAGCGGCACTCGCGAACGGCGGCGGCGTGGTGGTGCAAGCCCAAGAAGGGATGCCGAACCGGTACGTCGAACTGCTCCCCGTCGAGGTCAGCGACGCGGTCGACGGCGGCTCCGTCGGCGCGGTCGCCAACGACGAACTCACCCGCGACATCAGCTACCCGCCGCCGGAGCGACATCTCGTCGCCGAGACAGCCGACGGCACCCGGACGCTCGTGGGGCTGACCGACGGCTCGCCGCTCGTCGCCACCGCCGAGCGCGACGGCGGCCGCGTGCTCTACTACGGCTATCTCGAAGACGCCTCGTCGTTCAAGTTCAACTACCAGTATCCGGTCTTCTGGAAGCGCGCCGTCTTCTATCTGGCCGGTCGCGACCCGCTGCCGACACTCAACCGACCCACCGGCGACCAGCTGCGGTTCGCCGAGGAACGGACCGTCCGCACCCCGAGCGGAACGGTGACCGCGCGGATGGTCTCGATGGACGAACAGGGCTTCTACGAGGTCGACGGCCGGCGGTATGGGGCGGCACTCCTCAGCGAGTCCGAGTCGGCCGTCGCCACCGACCCGCTCGACGAACGGACCGAGGGGTCGGTCCGCAGCCGCGAGGAGGACCGACAGGTGCCCGACCCCCTCACCGAGTGGGTCGCACTCGGCGCGCTCGGCGTCGTCGTGGTCGAACTCGGCTATCTCCGTCGACGGGGTGACCTGTGATGTTCCTCCAGACCGGGCCGCTCGACGGCTTCCTCGACCAACTGCTCGGCGGGTCGCTCATCAGAGTCTTCGACAGCTGGTCGGTCGTCGTCGACGGGCTGACGCTCGGGCTCGAACGGCCGCTGTTTCTCGTCGCGCTGCCGCTCGCCCTGCTTGCGGTCTGGTGGGTCGTCTACCGCGGGGCCGACGGGACGGCGACGCCGAAGATGCGTCGGCTCCTGACCGTCTCGCGCGTGCTCGTCGTCTGCTGTCTCGTCGTCGCCGCCGCCGGACCCTACACCGTCGAACGGGCGGAGACGACGGGCGAACCGCGGGTGACGCTGCTCGTCGACGAGTCCGACAGCATGGCCGTCATGCCCGACACGGCCGACAGGCTCGCAAACGACATCGAGAGCCAGGGCGTCCCCGTCACGCGGGCGACCATCGGACAGGGCGCGCGTTCGCCGCTCGGCGACGGGGTCGCGGCCAACCTCCGGGAGAACGGGACGGTCGTCGTCGTCAGCGACGGCCACGTCACCGACGGCCGGAGTCTCGCCGACGCGGGCGAACTGGCGACCTCGCTGAACGCGACCGTCGCGTCGGTCGACCTCACGGCCCGCGACACCGAGCGCGCCGTCTCGGTTGCGGGTCCGGCGAAGACCAGCGCGGGCGTCGAAAACAGCTTCCTCGCGACCGTCGACGGCGTGAACGTCGGCGACGACGCTCGCCTCGTGGTCACCGTCGACGACGAGACGATCCTCGACGAGCCGGTGCCCGAGAGCGGCCGCATCGAGTTCAGCGCGACGTTCGAGGAGACGGGGTCGCACCGCGTGACCGCCCAACTCTCCGGCGGCGACCGCTTCGCCGAGAACGACGTCTTCCGCAAGACCGTCCGGGTCGTCGAGCAGCCGAAGGTGCTCTACGTGTCGCGGCGCGACTACCCGTTCGGCCGGTATCTGGACAACCTCTACGACGTCGAGCGCGCCGAGGCGGTCCCCGAGGACCTCAGTCCGTACTACGCCGTCGTCGTGCAGGACGTCGCGGCCGACGACCTCGGCAACGTCGACGCGCTCCAGGAGTTCACCATCGACGGCGGCGGCCTGCTCGTCGTCGGCGGCGAGAACTCCTTCGAGAACGGCGGCTACCAGGGGTCGTCGGTCGCCTCGATGCTCCCGGTCACCATCGGCGAGAGCGTCGGCGGCAGCGCGAACCTCGTGCTCGCCATCGACGTCTCGGGGAGCGCGGAGTCGGGGATGCGTGTCCAGAAGGCCGTCTCGCTCGACGCGCTCGACCAGCTCGGCGACGAGAACAGCGTCGGCGTCGTCGCGTTCAACCACGACGCCTACGCCGTCGCCGACCTCGCGCCGCTGTCGACGAACCGCGAGACGGTGGCCGACCGCATCCGACGGCTCCAGAGCGGCGGCGGCACCGACCTCGCCGCGGGCGTCCTCGGTGCCGAGGAGATGCTGGGCGACGAGCGCGGCACGATCATCCTCATCAGCGACGGCCGCGGCCCGGTCGGCCCGCCGACGGCCGCCGCCCAACGGCTCGGCGGACAGGGTATCCGAATCATCGCCGTCGGCACCGGCAACCCCCGCGAGTCGACGCTCCAGCGTATCGCCGAGGCCTCCGGCGGCAGCTACTTCCGCGCGACCGACACCAACCGGCTCCGACTGCTCTTCGGCGGCTCCTCGCGACGCTACGAGGGCGACGCCCTCACCGTCGTCGACCGCAACTCCTTCGTGACGACGGGCGTCGAACTGACCGCGAACCCGCCGCGGAACAACGACGTGTCGATCCGCAGTGGTGCGGACTACCTCGTCGCATCGAGTTCCGGCCGTCCGGCGGTCGCCTCGTGGCGCTACGGACTCGGCCGCGTCGTCACCATCACCGCCTACGACGACCAGGGGACGCTCGACGGGCTGCTCACCGCGCCGGACTCGCTGTTACTCACGAAGTCGGCGAACTACGTCATCGGCGACCCCGAGCGCAAGGCGACAGACGTCGCCGAGGCCGCCGACACCCGCGTCGGCCGGGCGACGACGGTCACCTACCGCGGGTCGGAGCCGCCCGAGGCCGACGGCGTCGCGCTCCGCCAGGTCGCGCCCGACACCTACCGCGCGACGGTGACGCCGACGGAGGCCGGCTACGCCTCGCTGTTCGGTGCGGAGTACGCGGTCAACTACCGGAGCGAGTACGCCGCCTTCGGCCAGAGTCCGGCGTTGACCGACCTCGTGCGGACGACCGGCGGCGAGGAGTTCCAGCCGAATCAGGCGGCGGCCATCGCCGACTTCGCCCGCGAGCAGTCGACGCGGGTCCGCGACGTCGAGCGCGGCTGGGACTGGACGTTCCTCGTGGCGGGACTGTTCGTCTACCTGATTGAAGTGCTCGGCCGACGTATCCGTGTCTACACCGGCCGCACCTCCAGCGACGGTGGTCTGCAATGAGCTATCTCGGCAACTCCATCAACCTCGCACTCGTGGTCCTCGTCGTCGTCGCCGTCGCGGGGACTGCCGGAGCCTCGCTGTTCTACCAGCACTCCACGGCACAGCTCGAACAACAGAACGAACGCCTCCGGTCGTCGAACGCCGACCTCCGCGAGGATCTCTCGACGACCGAGGCGGACCTCTCGGAGACGCGAGCGCGACTCCAGCAGGTCAACAGTAGCCTCCAGGCCGCCGAGGGCGACGTGGGACAGGTCTCCACGACGCTCGAACAGACCGAGAAGGAACTCTCAGAGACCATCAACGAACTCTCACAGACCCAAGAACAGCTGGACGAGACGGAGGCCAATCTCGAAGAGAGCCGCCGGAACCTCCGGCAGGCGCGCAGCGACCTCGACACCGCCGAGGAGGAGGTCGAAGACCTGGAGGACGAGGTCCGGACGCTCGAACGCGAGCGCGACAACCTCGAAGACGAGGTCCAGACGCTGACGCGGGAACGCGACGACCTGCGCGACCGGGTCGACCGCCAGCAGCAGGAGATCGACCGGCTCGAACAGGAGATCGACAACCTGGAGACGGATCTCCGGCGCGTCTGTAACAGCATCCAGGGCGAGCAGCCACGGGAGTGTCAGTCGTGAGCGGCGACAGCGACACGAACGTCGCCACCAACGGCGACGTGAGCGGGCCAGCAACTCGAACTGACGCGACCGAAGGGCGACGCGAGGTCGCCCGCGCGCTCCGTGAAATCCGCCGCGAGGGCTACAAGGTTGCCGTCGTCTACGGCGTCGTCGACGCCGCGTTGGCGACGTTGCTGACGACGCTCCTCGTCCGGCTCGTCGGCCCGGCGTGGCTCGGCGGGTCGGTCCCCCTCGCACGGTTCGCGCCGCCGTCGCTCGGGCTGCCGAACGTCGCGCTCCCGATTCCCATCCTCGTCGGCGTCGGCGTCGGCCTGTTGGTGCTCGTCGCCGAGGTCCTGCTTCGAGTCCGGCGGCCGCTCGTCGAGCAGTTCGAGACCGCCAACCCGGCCGTCGAAGAGATGTTGCGGACCGCCCGCGACGCCGTCGCCGCCGACCGCGACACCCGGATGGCCGGGCGGCTCTACCGGGACGTCCTCGCCGCGCTACGGGAGACGTCGAGTCTCGGGCTCGTCGACCTGCGGCGGCTGACCGTGACGCTCGCGGTCGTCGTCGTCCTCAGCGTCGCCAGCATCCAGGTGGCCGTCGTCGACCTCCAGTTCGGGGGCGACGAGCCGGGACCGACGGGACCGACGGACGAGCCGACGTTCGACGGTCTCCGCGACGGCGACGAGGTGCTCGGCGACCCGGAAGACGTCTCCGCCGGTGACGAGGACCTCGACGCCGAGATCGGTGGGAGCGGCGACGGCGACGCCCCGCCCGGCGGCGCGCCGTCGGCGTACGACTCGGCGGGGCTTCCCTCGGGGGACCTCGACAGCCAGCAGGCTGGCTTCAGCAGTGGCGAGCGGCTCGAAGACGCCGAACTGATTCGCGACTACACTCTCCAACTCCGGAACGAAACCGATGTCTGACGACAGCACGCGCGGCGTTGCCGCGACCGACGACGAGATCGCACGGCTCCAAGACCGCCTTCAGGACGTCCGCCAGGAGGTGAAAAAGCGCATCATCGGCCAAGACGAGGTGATCGAACAGCTGCTCGTCTGTATGCTCTGTGACGGCAACGCCCTCTTGGAGTCGAACCCCGGTCTCGGCAAGACCTCGATGATCCGCGCGCTCGCGGAGGTCATCGAACTGGAGTTCTCACGCATCCAGAACACACCCGACCTGATGCCCTCGGACATCACGGGGACCGAGATCATCCGCGAGTCCGAAGGCGGCCGGGAGTTCGTCTTCGAGCGGGGACCCATCTTCGCCAACGTCGTCCTCGCCGACGAGATCAACCGCGCGACGCCGAAGACGCAGGCCGCGCTGCTCGAAG
The DNA here is from genome assembly GCF_900103715.1 of Halogranum gelatinilyticum. Taxonomy (NCBI): domain Archaea; kingdom Methanobacteriati; phylum Methanobacteriota; class Halobacteria; order Halobacteriales; family Haloferacaceae; genus Halogranum; species Halogranum gelatinilyticum. The sequence continues at coordinate 148,150 of NZ_FNHL01000004.1, forward strand.
CGATGCAGGAGAAACAGGTGACGGCGGCGGGCGAGACCTACCGGCTGCCCGAGCCGTTCTTCGTCTTGGCGACGCAGAACCCCATCGACCAGGAGGGAACCTACCCCCTCCCCGAGGCACAGACCGACCGCTTCCTCCTGAAGATCGTCCTCGACTACCCCAGCTACGAGGAGGAACGCGAGATCGTCCAGCTCTACACCGAGGGGACGGCGACGCCGGCGGTCGAACAGGTCGTCTCTCGCGACGAACTCAGGACGATGCAGTCGCTCGTCCGCGAGGTGCCCATCGCCAGCGACATCCGCGACCGGGCCATCACGCTCGTCCGGAAGACCCGCGACTCGCCGGACATCGAGTACGGCGCGAGTCCGCGGGCGAGCATGGCACTCGTCTTGGCCGGGAAGGCCCGTGCGTTCCTGCGTGGCCGGAGCCACGTGGGGTGGGATGACATCGAGGCGATGGCGACGCCCGTGCTCAGACACCGTATCCTCGTCGACTTCCGTGCCGAACGCGAGGGGCTGACGCCCGAGGACGCCATCGCGTCGCTGGTCGAATGATCGACCCGGCCTTCTTCGACGAACTCGACCGGTTCCGGTCGGCGCTCAAACGCCAGAGCGCGTCGGTCCAGCAGGGCGAACAGCGCTCGAAGCACGTCGGCGAAGGGCTGACGTTCAGCGACTACCGGCGGTACGTCCGCGGTGACGACACCCGGCTCATCGACTGGAAGCTCTACGCCCGGACGGGCGAATACTTCATCAAGCAGTTCGAGGCCGAGCGCAGCCTGACGGTCCACGTCCTCGTCGACGCGAGCGGCTCGATGGACTACGGCGAGGGGGAGACGAACAAGTTCGAGTACGCCGCCAAACTTGGCCTCGGCTTCGCCTACCTCACGGCCGAGGAGCAGAACGACTTCCAGTTCTCGCTGTTCGACGAGACGGTCGACCGACTCGACACCGGCCGGTCGAACCGCGGCGAACTCTTGCGGCTCGTCGACCACCTGAACGAGACCGAGCCGAGCGGCGAGGGCGACATCGCGGCCGCCCTCGACAGTTACGGCGCGCGCATCCGGAGTCGGTCGCTCGTCGTCGTCCTCAGCGACTGCCTCTCGGACCCGGACGCGCTGGCGTCCGGATTGGCCGGGCTGGGCCGCAGCAGCGTCGTCGTCGGCACCGTCCTGACGCCCGACGAACTCCGGCCGGAGCCGACCGGCGACACGCTGTTTCGCGACCCGGAGACGACGCGGACCCTCCGGACCTACTTCGGCGGCGCGAAGACCAAGTCCTACCGCGAGCGGCTGGAGACGCACGTCTCGGCGGTCGAAGAGCGGTGTCGACGGCTGCGTGCGGACCACACGCTCGTCGACACCGGCGAGGACTTCTTCGACTCGTTCGGCGCGGTCTGGGTCGGCTGAGCCGACCGGTCGGTCGCGGCCGGACGGGCGACCGGCTGGCCCCCACCGTTTTTGTGGGTTGCGAGAGACAGTTCAGTTATGTTCGACGACTTACTGTTCCCCACGGACGGCAGCGACGGAACCGAACGCGCACTCGACCACGTCCTCGACATCGCGACGGCACATGACGCGACCCTGCACGTGCTCAACGTCGCGGACGTGACGCGCGACAGCGTCGCGCAGATTCAAGGCGAGGTCATCGACGCGCTGGTCGACGAGGGTGAGAACACGGTCCAGCAGGTCGTCGACCGCGCCGAAGCGCGCGATATCCCCACCACCACGGCCGTCGAACAGGGCGAACCCTACCCGACCATCGTCGAGTACGCGTCGTCCAACGACGTCGACCTCGTCGTCATGCCGACCCACGGCCGGAAGGGGCTGAGCCGACTGCTCCTCGGCAGTACGACCGAACGGGTCGTCCGCGAGTCGGACGTGCCCGTCCTCACCATCGGTCCCGACGACACCGACCTGTCGTATCCCTACGAAGACATCCTCGTCCCGACTGACGGCAGCAAGTCGGCCATGGAGGCACTGACACTGGGTATCGACCTCACCGCCGTCGACGACGGGACGCTGCATCTGCTGTCGGTCGCCGAGGTGACCGAGTTCGGCGTCGGCGCGCCCGGCGAGATACAGCTGAAGATATTCGAGGAGGAGGCGGCCGAGACGGTCGAGGCGGCCGCCGAGGTCGCGACGGAGGCGGGCGTCGAACGCGTGACCGAGACCGCCGAAGCGGGTATCTCGGTCCACCGTGCCATCCTCTCGTACGTCGAGAAGAACGACGTCGACGTCATCGTCGCGGGGACGCACGGCCGGACCGGCTTCGACCGGTATATGCTCGGCAGTGTGACCGAGAAGCTGGTCCGAACCGCACCCGTGCCGGTGTTGACGGTTCGACAGAAACCGGACGACGAGGAGTAGCCGAACGGCCGACGCGACGCGGTCGAGAGTCAGTTCGTACTGCGGCCGCCGCGCGTCTCGCTTTTACTGCCGAAGACGAACGTCGTGACCAACACGCCCACGAGACCGAGTCCCGCGCCGAGCGTGAGTCCGTCTCGGAAGTCGTTCCCGCCGTCGCCGCCGTCGCTGCCGCCGCCAGCCCCACCGGCCGCGGAGTCGCCACCGACGACGACCGCGCCCTTCATCCCCATCGGCTTGTGCGGGACGCAGGCGTACTTGGTGGTGCCCTCGGACTCGAAGGTGTGGCTGAACGTGTGGCCGCTCTCGCCGACCAACTCGCTCTCGAAGCTACCGTCCTCGGCGACGACGTTGTGGCTACCGCCACCGCCGGTCCACTCCCAGACGACGGTCGTCCCGGGGTCGACCCGAATCGCAGGCGGGTCGAAGGCGAAGGCACCGTTGTTGCCCTCGGCACCGACCGTGACGGTGACCTCCGACTGGCCGGTCTCGTCGACGACACCGTCGAAGTTGTCCACGTTGTCGAACCAGCCGTCGAAGCCGGGACCGCTCGACCCGCTCGACTCACCGGCCGCTTCGCCGCCGCCGACGCTCACGTCGCCGACGACGACCGCACCCTTCATCCCCATCGCCTTGTGGGGGACGCAGGCGTACTTGCTGATGCCTTCGGATTCGAAGGTGTGACTGAACGTGTGGCCGCTCTCGCCGACGAGTTCGCTCTCGAAGCTGCCGTCCTCGGCGACGACGTTGTGGCTGCCGCCGCCGCCGGACCACTTCCATACCACTTTCGTCCCGGGGTCGACGCGGACGGCCGCCGGGCCGAAGGCGAAGCTGCCGCCGTTGCCCTGGGCACCGACCGTGACGGTGACTTCGGACTGACCGGTCTTGTCGACCGTCCCGTCGAAGTTCTCGACACCCTCGAACCAGCCGCCGTAGGGCGCGCTCCCGCCGCTCTGTGCCGCCGTGGTCCCCACACTGCCGAGTGCGACGCCTGCCGCAGCGGTACCCGCAGCACCGCGGAGGACGGTCCGTCTGGTCAGTTCCTGCGTCGTCGGATCGGAGTTGTCGTGTGACATAGCGTAGCTGTGACTGAATCGTTCCTGGGTCGTTACTGGCTGTAGCCCGCGTACTTCATCAGCTGGTCGAAAATCTTCGTGTCCATCGCCTCCTTGTAGACCACGCCCGAGAGCATCCCGCCGGGGTAGAAGTTGCCGTTCATGACGTGGCTCACCTTGTGGCAGTGCATCAGGTAGATACCCGGCTGCGAGTCGGCGGTGAACTCGATGGTGTGCCGCTCGGCGGGTGCGACGTTGGTGACGTCCATCTCGTGACGGGCCGCCTCGGGAATCACGCCGCCGTCCTTCTCCACGCGCTCGAAGCGGTGGTTGTGGATGTGCAGCGGATGGCTCATGTAGCCGCCGTTGCCGTAGTGGATGCGGACGGTATCGCCCTGTTCGACGATGATGGGCGACCCCTGCTCGGGGTGGAGCGTCCGGGGAGCGACCTTCCCGTTGACGGTGAAGACGTCCGGGTCGCGGCTGCGCGGGTCGTAGCTGGCGTCCTCACCGGCCATCATCCGGTTGAGCCGCGAGTCCCAGTCTTTGACCGTCATGAAGTACTCCTTGTCGGCCTCCTCGTAGCCCTCGGGGTCGACCCGGAAGATGCCGTACATCCCCATGTCGATGTGCCGCTGGGTCTGGAAGTGACAGTGGTAGAGATGCGTCCCGGGAACGTTCGCGGGGATCTCGTAGGTGTGTTTCTCGCCGGGGTCGACCGTGATGCCCGTCGTCGTCGGCACCCCGTCGTCCTTCCACTGCTTCTGGACGCCGTGGAAGTGGACCGTGTGGGGCCGCTTGCCGTTCGTGTTGTCCAGCGTGACCTCCATGTCCTCGCCCTCGGTCGTCCGGATGATGGGACCGGGGACGCTGGGGTCACGGTCGTCCGCCTGGAACGCCCAGACACGCGGGAGCCGGACGGGACCGCCCATCGTCTCCAGCGGATGGGCTTCGTGGACCGCCGGCTGGGTCTTCAGCGTGACCTGCCCGCCCTGCTCGTCGACGTTGACGACCTCGGGCGGGCTGGTCTTCGGGAGCGACGACTGCACCGAACTCGCCGTCGCCGACTGTCCGACTTTGCCGCTGCCCTGGCTCGTCGGTGCGGCGCAGCCAGCCAGTGCTGCACCGCCGACGCTACCGGTCGCAGCGAGGAACTCACGGCGCGACACTCCGGTTCCGGGTGCTCCAATGCGGTCGTTCATGCTACACCTCGGTCTTTCGAAGCCACTGAAAAAGACCTACGAGCCGGTTCCAACGTTGTGGGAAATAGGGAAAAAATATTTACGGGAAGAATTCCCGTCCGGCGATTTGCGCCCTCAAACCATCGCGTCGGACCGAATCTCGGGATGCGCGCGGACGTAGGCGACCAGCCGGTCGACGTACGAGTTGAACGCGGGAGGCTCGATGCCCGACCCGGCGAGCAGCCGCCGCGCGTTCGGACAGGCGTAGCGCGTCGGATGGTCGAAGTAGTCCAGCGTCGCCGGTTCGGCGGCCACGCCGCGGGCCTGCAACAGCCGCATCCCGCGTTTCGCCAGGCCCTTCGTCGTCGGCACGCTCACGACGCGGTGGCCGAGCGCGTCGGCGACGCTGTCGACGAAGGCGGGAATCCGCAGCGGTGCGGGGTCACAGAGCTGCACCACCTCGCCGACAGCCGCCTCGTGCTGGCTCAAGTAGTCGATAGCGTCGACGACGAAGTCCCGCGGGACGACGTTGAGTTCCGTCGTCGCCGCGCCCGGGATGGTCGGCGCGACAGAGAGCAGCGCGGGCTGGGCGAGGAGCAGCCGAAGCAGGTAGTACGGCCCGTCGTACTTCCCCGTCTCACCCGTCTCGCTGTCGCCGACGACGATGGAAGGGCGGTAGACCGTCGCGGGCAACCCCTCGGCCATCCGCTCGTGGACGAGCACCTCGGCACGGTACTTCGTCTCCTCGTAGTGGTTGTTGAACGACTGGCCCTCTCGCAGGTGGTCCTCCGTGAACACCCCGTCGTAGCGGCCGCTGACGTAACAGGTCGAGACGTAGTGGAATCGGTCGACTGCGAGGTCCTCGGCGACGTCGAGGACGTGTTCGGTCCCCCGGACGTTGACCGCCTCGCCGACCTCGCGGGAGACGGCGAGGTCGTAGACGGCGGCGAGATGGTAGACCTCGGAGACGGAGTCGAGTTCGGCGAGCGCGTCGCCGAGACCCAGTCCCGGTTCGGTGATGTCGCCCTCGTAGAGCCGGATCGGACCGTCGGCGTCGTACGCGTCGTCGCCCACGACGTCGGCGGCGCGCTCCTCGGCGAGCGCGCGGAACTTCGGCTGGACGAGACAGGCGACGGGACCCGCATCACGCGCGAGCAGTCGCTCGACGACCTGCGAGCCGAGGAAGCCGGGAAAGCCCGTGAGCAGCACCCGCGGACTCATCGTAGCCTCCGCTGGAGCCGTCGAACGAGCCCAAGCAGCGTGAACGCGCCGTCGACGACCCAGCCCGCACCCCGGCCCGAGGGGAACTTGACGAGACCGACGCGGGAGGCCGCGACCGTCCGCGTCTGGAGGTAGCGGTCGATGCCCTCGACGCCGTGGCGGTGGCCGACCGCGGAGTCGCCGAAGCCGCCCTTCGGCGCGTCGAGCGCGGCCCAGCCCGCGGCGTAGCCGTCGTTGACGCAGACCGTCCCGCTCTCGATGCGGCGGGCGACGGCCCGGCCACGCTCGCGGTCGCCCGTCCAGACGCTCGCGTTGAGGCCGTAGTCGGAGTCGTTGGCCGCGGCGACGGCGGCCTCGGTGTCGGCGACGGGCGTCACCGAGACGACCGGACCGAAGGTCTCCTCGGTGGCGACCAGGGAGTCAGCATCGACGTCGGTCAGGATGGTCGGTTCGTAGCAGTAGGGGGCGACGTCGGGGCGGTGGCGGCCGCCGGAGACGACCGACGCGCCCGTCTCGACGGCGTCGGCGACGTGGCACTCGACGCGTTCGAGTTGGTCGGCACTGGCGAGCGTCCCCACGTCGGCCGCGTAGTCGAGGTCGGTGCCCAGTGTGAGCCCGCGCGTCTCGCGGACGAAGGCAGCGAGGAACTCGGCGTAGAGCGACTCGTGGACGTAGATTCGCTCGATAGAGAGACAGAGCTGTCCGGCGTTCGCGAAGCAAGCGTGAGCCGCGCCCGCCGCGGCGCGCTCGACGTCCGCGTCGTCGAGGACGAGAAGCGGGTTCTTGCCGCCGAGTTCGAGCGAGCAGCCGACGAGGTTCCGGCCCGCCTGCTCGGCGACGACCCGGCCCGTCTCGGTGCTGCCGGTGAAGGCGACGTGGTCGACGCGTTCGACGAGAGCGGGTCCGACGACCGGTCCCTCGCCCGTGACGACCTGGAAGACGCCGTCCGGGAGCCCGGCCTCCGCGAGCAACTCTGCGAGCGCGAGCGCGACGAAGGGCGTCTTCTCGTCAGGTTTGAGGACGACGCTGTTGCCCGCGGCGAGCGCGGGGATTGCGTCGGTGACGGCGAGAGTGAGCGGATAGTTCCACGGCGAGATGACGCCGACGACGCCGACCGGGTCGTAGCTGACGTGGGTCGTCGTCACGCCCGGTAGCGCGCCGCGGCGACGCTCCTCGGCCAGTGCCTCGGGTGCGACGTCGGCGTAGTAGCTGCAAGCGTTCGGCACGTCCAAGACCTCCTCGACGGCGGTCGTCCGGGCCTTGCCGGTCTCGACCTGCAAGAGGTCGAGCAGGTCGTCGCGACGGTCGGCGACGAGGTCGCCGAAGCGCTCCAGGATGGCCGTGCGTTCCTCGACCGGGCGGGCGGCCCAGTCGGCCTGTGCCTCGCGTGCCCGCTCGACGGCGGCGGCGACATCGGTCTCGTCGCACGCCGGGACCGAACCGAGCCGTTCGTCCGTCGCTGGCGCGACGACGTCGATCTCGTTGTCTCCGACCGCTCGGCCGTCCGCGCGTGCGACACGCCCGGCAAGCACCTCGAACCGCCGTGCCGACAAGCCGCTTCCCGACAGCACCGACAGCCCGCCCGTCGTGTGTTCCCCCATGTGTATGGCGGTACACAGGGTTGACGAACAATAAACGTATGCTGACAGGTTTCGGGAGGGTCGCCGCTGGCCGTCGGAACCCGGTCGGCAGCCGCCGGGTGAAGGCGGGTCAGGAAGCTTCGTCCGGGTGGGATAAGGAGATTGTGTTCATGTTGGCGAAAAATAACTTTATCCGGTCTCCAAGTGTCGGATTCGACGTGGACACGTAACCGCTCCGGGCCGCGGTTTCCCCGCCCGACGGGACCGTCGCCGACGGTTCGGAGTCCCCCGCTATCCGACCGACACCCACTTTCGACACTCCAATGCCCGCCCCCCTCACCCGGCGACAGTTCGTCGCCGGAACGACGGCAGCCTGTACGGCTGGCGCGCTCGCGTCGACCGGATCGACGACCGCGACGGCCGCCACGCAGACAGATGCAGCGACGCTCGAAGCGCTCGTCGACGACGCCGCTCGACGGGCACTCGAAGAACACGACGCCGGTGGCCTGGCCGTGACGGTCGCAGAGCCTGACTCGCTCCCACTCGCGAAAGGATACGGCCACGCCTTCGAGAGCGAGGACGTCCCCGTCGACGCCGACGAGACGCTCTTCAGCGTCGGCTCGGTCTCGAAGGTGGTGACGTGGACCGCGGCGATGCAGCTCGTCGACCGCGGCCGACTCGCCGTCGACGACCGGGTCGACGGCTCGCTCACCACCGTCGACCTCCCCGCCGACGACCCGATCACGCTCGAACGGCTCGCGACCCACACCGCGGGCTTCGAACTCCGCGGCCGCTACGACTCGGTCCGACGCCTCGACAACCACCGCTCGCTGGAAGCGTCGGTGACGGCGCACGTCCCGGCGCAAGTCTACTCTCCCGGCGAACTGTCGCTCTACACCAACTACGCGGCCGCCCTGACCGGCCAACTCGTCGCGGACGTGACCGGCGACGGGTTCGGCGAGTACGTCACGGACGAACTGTTCGAGCCGTTGGGAATGGCCGACAGCACCTTCGCGCCGGCTCCGGACGGTCTCGTACCCGACCCGGAGACGGCGACCGAAGACGCCCTCCGGTTCTACTCGACGGTCCCGCCGGCCTCGGGACTCCACGCGACGGCGACGGACATGGGCCGACTCCTGCGCGCGCATCTCAACGGCGGCGTCGTCGACGGCGAGCGCGTCCTCTCGGCGGCTGCCGTCGAGGCGATGCACCGCCAGTGGTACACGCCCCACGAGACGCTCGACGGGATGGCCTTCGGCCTGTTCGAAGAGTCCTGCGGCGAGACACGCCTGCTCACCCACAGCGGCGCGACGCCCGACTTCTCGACCGACTTCGTCCTCGTCCCCGAGGCGGACCTCGGGCTGTACGTCGCGGGCCACGGCGCCGGGGCGTCGGCCGCGGTCGACGACGTCGTCGACGCAGTGCTCGACCGGCTGGTACCCGCGGAGCCGACACGACCGCCCGCGCCTACCGGGACGCCCGCTCGCGCCGACCGCCTCACCGGCCGGTACCGGTCGGTGAGTGCCGCCGAGAACACGAGCTACGAGAAGCTCGCGGTCGGCCTGCTGTCGGGGTCGCCCATCGAGGTCCGCGTCGCCGACAGTGGCCATCTCGTCACCGAACAGGACGGCGAGACCGACCGCTGGGTCGAACGCGAACCGCTCGTGTTCGAGCACGTCGACGGCGACGAGCGGCTGGTCTTTCGGACCGCCGACGGTCGAGTGACCCATCTGTTCCGCGGTCTCGGCGCGTACACGCCGATGTCGGCCGTCGACCGCCTGTCGGTGCAGGGCTGGCTCGCGCTCGCGGCGACCGTCGGCACGCTCTCGGGTGTCGTCGGCTGGCCCGCCGCGCGTGGCTGGCGGCGGCTCCGCGGAAGAGAGGGACCGCCAGCGTCGGCCGGGCGTGCCCGCTGGGCCGTCGGCGGGACCGTGGGAAGTCTCGCTGCCTTCGTCTGCGCGGTGCTGGCACTCGCGTTGGTGCTTCCGATGACCGGCGCGCCGCCGCTGTTCAGCTGGCCGCCGACGTGGTTCTGGCTCGTCTTCGGCCTGCCGACCCTCGGAGCGGTGTTCGCCGTCGGTGCGGCGGGCTACGCGGTCGCCGCGTGGCGCGGGGGGTGGTGGTCGCTCGCGGCGCGGCTCCACTACAGCCTCGTCGTCGCCACCGCGGCCGTCCTCGTCTGGCTCGCCGGCTACTGGAACCTGCTGTGGGTGTGAACAGCGGAGGCACCCATCCACGGGCCTGACACGTTCCGCCTTAAAGACGGCAACCACGACGCCGACATCCCGATATCCCGATATCCCGATATCCACGGTCACAGAGACGAACATCCCGGTGTCTGCCGCGACAGAAAACGAAATCCATTATCGTCGTTTTGGCAGCGATTTTCCTGCACGAACGATAAGCGTATTAGCAATACCTTATACAATATTGCAGTCACTACCGGTAAAATAGGGACATATACTGTACTGTTGACAACCTTTTTGGTGTGTACTCATCTGTGCGGTACTGTCTCAAAATGGTGCGAGAACACAGTCATTTGTCTACGTGTTACGCCGAGAACAACCACAGTGTAAACGAAAACCGCGGAATTAGCGGACAGTCGGTTGAGGTGCGCGAATGAGCCGTCACGTCGGCCGTCGGCAGTTCCTCGCGTCGGGTGCCGCCGTTGCAGGCACCGCGCTGGCTGGCTGTGCGGGCGGGAGTTCGAGCGGGAGCGACACCATCAAGATCGGCGTGCTGGAGGACCGTTCGGGCAACTTCGCGCTCGTCGGCTCGCCGAAGTGGAAGGCCTCGAAACTCGCCATCGACGAGATCAACGCCGACGGCGGTATCGACGGCAAGCAGATCGAACTGTTCGACCCGGACCCGCAGTCCGACAACCAACGCTACCAAGAACTCACGCGCCGGATGATCGACCGACACGAGGTCGACGCGCTGTGGGCGGGCTACTCGTCGGCGACGCGGGAGGCCATCCGGCCCATCATCGACCGCGAGGACCAGCTGTACTTCTACACGACGCAGTACGAGGGCGGCGTCTGTGACAAGAACGTCTTCGCCGTCGGCCCGACCGCCCGCCAGCAGCTGGGGAGCGTTCTCCCCTACCTCGTCGAGGAGTACGGGCCGCGAATCTACACCGTCGCCGCCGACTACAACTTCGGGCAGCTGTCGGCCGACTGGGTGAAGGTCCTCGCCAACGAGAACGGCGCGGAGGTCGTCAACGAGGAGTTCATTCCCCTCTCCGAGTCGCAGTTCGGCTCGACCATCAACCGGATTCAGGAGGCCGACCCCGACTTCATCATGTCGATGCTCGTCGGGCAGAACCACACCTCCTTCTACGACCAGAAGGCCTCGGCCGGTCTCGACATCCCCATCGGGACGTCGACGGCGATGGCGCAGGGCTACGAACATCTACGGCTTGACCCACCGGCGATGAAGAACGTCTACGCCGGGGTCAACTACATGGAGGAGATCCCGACCGCGCGAAACACGGACGACGGCGGCTTCGTCGACCGCTACTACGAGAAGTTCCCCGACGCGCCCTACCTGAACGAGGAGGCGGAGAACAACTACTTCTCCATCTACATGTACAAACAGGCCGTCGAGCAGGCCGGGACGACGGATCAGGAGGAGGTCAAGACCGCGCTCGAATCGGGAATCACTTTCGGCGCGCCCGAAGCACCGGGCGAGGAGACCATCGCGCTCGACGGCGCGACCCACCACGTCGACCACCACATGTGGGTCATGCGCGCCGACGAGAACCACAACGTCGAGGCGGTCGACGACCGCGTCATCCCCGAGACGTTCCTCTCGGAGACGGTCGGCTGCGACCTCCGCGAGGAGGACGAGGAGACGCAGTACACGCCGACCGACTTCTACGAGGAGGCCGGATAGGATGGTCAACGGGCTGAACCTGCTGTTTCAGTTCCTCGATAGCTTCGCGTTCATCGTGTTGGCAGCAGCAGGCCTCGCCATCGTCTTCGGTATCATGGGCGTCATCAACCTCGCTCACGGCGAGTTCATCATGGTCGGCGCGTACGGCACGACGCTGTCGTACAACGCCGGTCTCCCGCTGCCGGTGGCGATGCTCGCCGGCGTCGCCGTCACGACGGTCTTCGGCGTCCTCGTCGAGCGGACGATCATCAAGCGGCTCTACGACCGCCTCGCCGACTCGATGGTCGCGACGTGGGGGCTGAGCCTCATCATGGTGCAGGCCGCCCGCATCGTCTTCGGCAACTCACTGCAGCAGATCGGCACGCCGCTCGGAAGCATCGCCTACGGCGACTTCTCGTACTCGGCGTACCGCATCCTGCTGTCGGGCGTGAGCGTCGTCGTGCTCGCCGTCGTCTACTACATCTTCACCCGGACGGACTACGGGATGCGCGCGCGGGCGACGATTCAAAACGAGACGATGGCCCGCTCGCTCGGCGTCGACACCGAACGGACGTACATGACGACGTTCGCACTCGGCTCGGCACTCGCGGGCCTGACCGGCGCGCTCTACGCGCCGACGGTGACGATGGTGCCGAGTCTCGGCGGGACGTTCCTCGTCGAAGCCTTCGTCGCCGTCGTCGTCGGCGGCCCGTCGGTCGTCCTCGGGACGACGCTGGCCGGTGGCTTCCTGGGCTTCATCAACGCCCTTGTCTCGAATCTCGTCGGGACGTTCCTCGGCCGCATCGCCCTGCTCGTGACGGCAATCGTGATGATTCGGTTCCTACCGGAGGGGATCACCGGCTTCGTCCAGCGGGTTCGCGACCGCCGCGAGGAGGCGGCCTGAGATGGCTACGCCCACCGAGAACGCGTCGGGGAGCCTCCCGACGTCGCTCGCGAGCCTCCGCGCGCTGGTCGAGGGACCGAACACTATCGGAGCGTCCCGGCGGTTCTGGGTCGGCTTCGCCGTCGTCCTGGTCGCACTGCTCGCGTATCCGGTGATCGCCGGGTCGTACGCCGCCTCGCGGCTCTCGCTGTTCGTCGTGTACGCCTTCCTCGGGCTCTCGTTGGCCATCGTCTGGGGCTACACGGGCGTCTTGAGCTTCGGGCAGGTGGCCTTCTTCGGCGCGGCGGGCTACACCTTCGGCGTCATTTCGGTCAACTTCTCGACGCCGCTCGGCATCACCGCCGCGTTCCTGCTCGCCATCGTCGCCGGCGCGGGCCTGGCGTTCGTGCTCGGCTACTTCATGTTCTACGGCGGCGTCCGCGACGTCTACGTCACCATCATCACGCTGGTGTCGACGCTCGTCCTGCATACGTTCATGGCGCAGACCGCGGGCTCGCAGTGGACCATCGGTGAGGCCGCGCTCGGCGGCTTCAACGGGATGCCGACGATTCCGGATCTCGCGTTCGGCGTCGGCGGCTTCGCCCTGACGTTCAGCGACATGACGTTCTACTACTTCGTCGTCGCGCTCCTCTGTGCGACCTATCTCGGTCTCCGCGCGGTCGTCAACTCCGACTACGGCCGCGTGATGGTCGCGACCCGCGAGGACGAGGACCGCACCCGGATGTTCGGCTACGACGTCAAGCGCGTCAAACTGGCCGTCTTCACCTTCGGCGGCGCGCTCGCCGGTCTCTCGGGCGTCCTCTACGCCTCCTGGGGGAACTACATCAACCCCGACGTGTTCTCACTGACGTTCGCCTCCCTGCCCGTCGTCTGGGTGAGTGTCGGCGGCCGCAAGACGCTCCTGGGAGCCGTCCTCGCCACCATCGGCGTCCAGTGGTTCTCGAACATCCTCTCGGGACAGCTCGCGTTCATCATCGTCGGGGTACTCCTCCTGACGGTCATCCTCGTCCTGCCGGAGGGCGCAGTGCCGCGACTGCACGACTACTACGTCCGCTACGTGGCCGATCGCCAGGAGGGCGACGGCGTCGACGACGCGACCCGGCCGACGGAGGTGGCCGAATGAGCACCGACGGCGCCGGGATGGATCCGGCGGTCCGCCAGACGGCCGCGCAGGCCGCGACAGGGACGAAGACCGACACCTTGCTCCAGACCGACGGGCTGGTCAAGCGCTTCGGCGGCTTCACCGCCTGCGACCACGTCGACTTCAGCGTCGACGAGGGCGAACTCCGCTGTCTCATCGGCCCGAACGGCGCGGGCAAGTCGACGCTCCTGAAGCTCATCACCGGCACGCACGCCGCGAGCGAGGGCAGCATCTACTACGACGGCCACGACATCACCGACCTCGAACCGCACGAGCGCGTCAACCGCGGCATCAGCATGAAGTTCCAGGTGCCGTCGGTCTACGGCGAACTGTCCGTCCGCGAGAACGTGCTGCTGCCGATTCAGCGGTTCGCGGACGGCGCCGAACGCCGTCGCCGCGTCGACGAGGCACTCGCCGCCGCCGGACTCGACGGCCGCGGCGACGTGAAGGCGAGCACGCTCTCACACGGCCAACAACAGCAGCTGGAGATCGGGATGGCCGCGTCGCTCGACCCGGACCTCCTACTCCTCGACGAGCCGGTCGCGGGGCTCGACGTGGAGGAACGAAACGAGATCGCCGAGCGCGTCACGCGGCTCAACGAGGAGCGCGGTATCGCGTTCGTCGTCATCGAGCACGACACGGAGTTCGTCGCCGACATCGCCGACCACGTGACCGTGCTCCACCAGGGCGGCATCTTCCGCGAGGGGTCGATTTCGGAGGTCGAAGCCGACCCCGAGGTCAAACGCATCTACCTCGGAGGTGACCACTGATGGCACTGCTCGAACTGACGGACGTGACCGCGGGCTACGGCACCACGCCCATCCTGCGCGACGTGACTCTCAGCGTCGACCGCGGCGAGATCGTCGGCGTCATGGGTAAGAACGGCGTCGGCAAGACGACGCTCATCAAGACGGTCATGGGGTTGGTCGAGCCGTCCGGCGGCTCGGTCGAACTCGACGGCGTCGACGTGACCGACCGACCGGCCAACGAACGCGCCCGGCTCGGCGTCGGCTACATCCCACAGGGCAGAGAGGTCTTCCCGAAGCTGACCGTCGAGCAGAACATCAAGATGGGCGAGCACGTCAACGACGGCGGCGACCGCTTGCTCTACGACGAGGTGTACGACTACTTCCCCATCCTGGAAGAGCGCGCCAGCCAGAAGGCCGGGACGCTCTCGGGTGGCCAACAGCAGATGCTCGCCATCGCCCGCGCCCTCGTCGCCAACCCGGACCTCCTCCTCCTCGACGAGCCCAGCGAGGGCATCCAGCCCTCCATCGTCCAGCAGATCAGCGAGGACATGCAGACCATCAGCGACGAACTCGGCGTGACGATCCTCTTCGTCGAACAGAACCTCGGCGTCATCCAAGAGATGGCGGACCGGTGTTACGCCATCGAGCGCGGGACCATCGTCGACGAACTCGACTCGGCGACGCTCCAGGACGAGGACGCCATCGTCGAATATCTCGCCGTCTGACCGGACCACGTCGTTCGGTCGCCACTGTTTTCGTCGCATCGCTGTGTGATATTCTCGGTGCGTGATAGTTCACTGAACCCGTGCTGAATAGAGCGCGCGTATCTTGCAGACTCCTCCTAACCGTGCAATGATACCGTACCACAACTATACAAAGCTGACCGCTCACTGCGGTCGTATGCGACTGGTTGATACACATACTCACGTTTGGGGGCCCGATACCGCCGACTTGCCTTGGTACGGTGCCAACCTCCCGCCAGAGTGGTCTGGCCCGTATTCCCACACTGACCTTGTTGCCGATATGGATGCGGCTGAAGTCGACGAAGGAGTGTTGCAGCCGACGACGATCTACGGCCGCGACGAACGAGCCAACGAGTACACACTCCGGGCGATCGAAGCCCATCCTGAGCGTCTGTGGGGCGTCGGCGTTATGGAATACTTCCAAGACGAACCCGACCTCCGACAGGCTGTTCGCCGCGTGACCGGTCACGAACGGATGCTCGGTATTCGGTTCCATGCTGCCTTTGAGTACGGGGAGACGCCCGGTCAGATGGATCGACAGACGGACTGGATCGCCGACGATGCGCTTGACCCGCTGTACGACGAGATCGCCACGCAGGATGCAGCCGTGTTTGTCCTTGCGAAACCCGGACAGTACTCGATGCTGGCCACGCTCGCAGCGGCCAATCCCCATGTCACGTTCGTCCTCGAACATATGGGCTGGCCTGACGAGGGAATGGAGCCCGACGAAGCACCCTGGACCGATATCGAGACGCTGGCAGAGCACGAGAACGTCTACGTGAAAGTAAGTTCGGTTCCGAGGGCGTCGGGAGACGATTGGCCCTACGAGACAGCCGGGATGTTCGTCCGGAAACTCCTAGCGTGGTTCGGGCCCGAGCGGCTCATGCTCGGCTCGGATTATCCCTGGCTGGACGACTGCGCATCCTATCGAGAGTGTCTCTCCTGGCCGGAAGCCGTTGAGTACCTCTCGGCCCGGGATCTGTCATGGCTCTCCTATCGGACGTTCGAGTCGCTTTGGGAGTGACGTTCTCGATTACGACCGAGACCGCACCGCCAGCCATCGAGAGGCCGAGGACAGTCTCCACACCCGCTTGAGAAGTCAACTCGGTGGTCAATGCGCAGGCTTCGTGAATAGTTCATTCAGATCATTCGATGTGAAAAATGTCGTCTCCGTGCTGCATGCGGCCTCTATATTCAGCACGCACTTTCTGACAACGGTTGGGACGGTTGGGAGCGGCCATGAAGAATCACAGGTCCAAGCACTGTCCAGAAGGACTACTGCCCAAATCTCCGGATAGAGAGGAGTTCACGGAGCCCTTCTGTATCGAAACCAGCGTCGGAGACGACTAGTTCCTTCCCTTCAGATCGAGCCGTAGCTGCAATCATGAGGTCACGTGGCGACAGGGGGTTGCCGGATTCAAGAAGGCGGTTCTGCATCCGGGCAGCTTCAAACGCGACATCTTCGGAGAAGTCAAGAGCAGTGACTCGCCCGAAGTTCTCACGCGCCCCAATGAGGTCTGTCTCACCCGCTGAAAACACCTCACCAGCAAGAACTTCAGAGAGACAGATGCTGGAGGTGACCAAGGTCGGTTGTTCATCGACGAACTCGACGACTTCCTCGACACCGTCGAGGTAATCGATGATAACCGACGAATCGAGAAAAGTCACTGCTGGAAGCTCTCTCGGGAACGTTTGATTGCTTCGCGAGCTTTTTGGGCTTTGTCAGTTCCTTTCCACGCACCAGCCTTCATTCCCGAACCCTCGTTCGCCAATCGGTCGAGGAACTCATCCCAGCTTTCGTCTTCACGCTTTAGCCGCGCCAGTTTCGCCTTCGTCTCGTCAGAGACGCGGATTGATGTGCTCATATGCATACATTGTGTATGCGGACAGGAGTAGTTTGAGGGAACCGCCACTGTTGGGTTGCGACAGTGACTTTCGGGGTCGAGGCTGCTGCAGATACCCTCGATATGTTGCACGCCGCTTCGCGAGTCGGGCCTGTGAGCGCGACACACCCACCAGAACCTTTATTGACACGTTACTAGTCCCCAAGCCATGAACCGCGACACCACGCGCCGGGGCGTCCTCGGCGCGTTGCTCGGTCTCGGCGTCGTCGGCGCGGCAGGCTCACCCGTCGGCGGCTACCTTGACACGTTCGCCCCGCTGAGCGGCCGGGCGTGGCAGGGCAAAGGGACCGTTCCCGAGACCGTGACGAGCCCATACGGCGAGGCGACGGTCACCTACGACGACTACCACGTCCCGCACGTCGAGAGCGACGACGAGGTCGCCGCGTACTTCGCGGTCGGCTACGTCCACGCCGCCGACCGGCTGTTCGAGATGGACCTCGTCCGACGGCTGATGGACGGTCGGCTGTCGGCGGCAGTCGGCGCGCAGACCCTCGAATCGGACCGCTTTCACGCGAAGATGGACTTCCGCGGGGCAGCCGAGGCGTCGGCCGAAGCCATCGCCGGGAGTCGTGCGGAGGAACTCGCGGAGGCCTACGCCGACGGCGTCAACACCTATCTGGAGATCGGTCCCGAGCCGCTGGAGTTCGGCTTACTCGGCTACGACGCCCGCGAGTGGACCGTCGTCGACACCCTGCTCGTCAGCACGCAGATCGCGTGGGCACTCACCGGCAGTTTCGACACGCTGCGGCGTGGGGTCCTCCGCGAGAGACTCGGCGCGGCCGACTTCGAGCGGCTCTACGAGACGGAGTTCGACCACGGCGCGCCCATCGTCCGCGAGGGGACGACCGGGACGGTTGAGGGCGTCGAGTTGGGCGAGTCGGGTGAGTCCGACCAACGGACCGACAGCCTCCGCGACATCGACAGCGCGTTCGTCGACTGGCTGTCGGCGTTCGAGCCGCCGCCGCTCAACGGCTCGAACCACTGGGCCGTCGGCGGAGAGTCGACGGAGAGCGGCGAGCCGCTCTTCGCCTACGACCCCCATCTGACGCTCATGGCTCCGACCGTCTGGTACGAGCAGCGGGTCACCGTCGGCGACAGTGACGGCGACGGCGACGGCGACGGCGTCGACATCCGCGGGGCGACGTTCCCCGGCATCCCCTTCGTCATCACCGGGGAGAACGCCCACGGCGCGTGGGGCTTTACCAACACCGGCGCGGACGTCGTCGACTTCTACACCTACGAGACCGACGAGTCGGGCGAGCAGTACAGATACGACGGCGAGTGGCGGGAGTTCGAGGTGGCCGAACGAGAAATCGAGGTCGCGGGCGGCGAGAACGAGACCGTCGAGGTGAAGAAGACCGTCCACGGCGTCTATCTCGACCGTGAGGTCGACGGCGAAACCCGCCACGTCGGCGTCGCGTGGACGGCGACCAGCGGCACGCGCGAGGCCGAGGCCATCTACGACTTCAGCCACGCCGAGGGCGTCGACGACTTCCGCGAGGCACTCCGGAAGATGGACGTCCCGACGCAGAACGCGCTGTACGTCGACAGCGACGAGGTCTGCTACAAGGTGACGGGGCGGATTCCGATCCGTCGCGTCGACGGTGCGGTCGTCCGCGGCGACCGCGTCTTCGACGGCTCCGCGGGCGAGGCCGAGTGGGAGAGTTTCGAACCGTTCGGCCAGAGCACCTGGGACGGGTTCGTCCCGTTCGAGGAGAAACCGGGGGTCCGCGACCCCGACTACTTCGGGACGGCGAACCAGCGCGTCGCCGACGACCCGACGTATCCCATCGGCCAGCACTACGCCTCGGGCTTCCGCGGGCTGCGTATCTACGAGCGGCTGGACGAGCGCGTCGCGAGCGGTGACCCCGTCGACCGCGCGTTCATGACGGACCTCCAGCGCGACACGCTGGACATTCGGGCTCGGATGCTCGTTCCCGCCCTGCTCGACGCCCGCGACCGCACGGGCGACGCGGCCGACCCGTGGCTCGACGCGCTGGCCGACTGGGACTACCGGATGGACCGCGACTCGGCGGCCGCGCTGGCGTTCCACCAGTTCTACGCGGCCTTCCGCGAGCGGACGTGGCAAGACGACTTCGAGTCGCTGGGGCTGGACGAGAGCTGGTGGCCCCAGGAGTGGGTGCTCGTGACGCTCCCACCCGAGGACCCCTTCTTCGGCGGCGACCGTCCAGGTGTCCTCGCCGCGGCGATGGACGACGCGGCCGCGCGCATCGAAGAGGAAGGCTGGGAGGTCTACGGCGACAGTCACCAGACGACCATCGACCACCAGTTCGGCGGGCAGGTAGCCGCGCTGAACTATCCGCGGTATCCCGTCTCCGGCACGTCGTACACCGTGTCCAACGTCGGCGACGACGCGAGCCACGGCAGCAGCTGGCGACAGGTCTCGGTCATGGGCGGCGAGTCGCTGTCGGTGATTCCGGGCGGCCAGAGCGGCTCGTACTTCTCGGAGCACTACGACGACCAACTCCGGCTGTGGGCCGACGGCGAGTACAAGCCGATGTCCTTCTCGACTCCCGACGACGGCGAGCGGATCGAGTTCGGGGGTGAGAGCGAATGAGCGGCGAGACGGGCGGGACGTCACTCGACGGCCTCCGCGAGGGAGGGTCGCGCCATCTCCTCGCGCTCGGTGTCGCCGTCGTCGTCGGTCTCGCGCTCGCGTGGGTCCACTGGCTCGGGCTGTTCGCCGCAGGCGCGCTCGTCGGTCTCGTGAGCCGCGACCTGCCGCGAGCGGTCGTCGCTGGTCTCGTCGTGGGCGTCATCGTCCTCGTCGCGAACCAGTTCGTGGTGCCTGCCATGGACCCGAGCGAGTTCCTCGGACTCGCGCCCGCCTCGTACGTGACCATCGCGGCCGCGTTCGTCGCGCCGGTCTGGGGGTCGCTGGTGCGCGCCGTGGTCTGACCGCCACCGTCGACGGCTGGACCGCTCCGCCGTCGACGCCCGGACGGCTCCGCCGTCGATGACGACGCTTATTCGGCTCCCGGCCGCAGTCTCGGCCATGCCAATCGAACCGGGAGACACCGTCACCGTCGAGTACGTCGGCCGCTTCGAGGACGGCAGCGTGTTCAATACCTCGCGGTACGAGGTCGCCGCCGAGCACGGGCTGGTCGAGGCGCAGGGAGCCGAGCGCGAGGACTACACGCCGCTCGTGTTCACGGTCGGCGAGGAGGCCGTCATCCCCGGACTGGACGACGCGCTCGTCGGGATGGAAGTAGACGACGAAGCGACCGTCACGATTCCGCCCGAGGACGCCTACGGCGCGTTCGACCCCGAGCGCGTCCGGACCTACGGCCGCGAGACGTTCGAGGCGATGGTCGGTGACGCGCCCGAGGTCGGCCTGCACGTCCACGCCGAGAACGGACTCCACGGCGACGTGGTCGCCGTCCGCGACGACGAGGTCGAGGTCGACTTCAACCACGAACTCGCGGGCAAGACGCTCGTGTTGGATATCGAAATCGTGGATAGATGGTGAGCGTCGGCGACGAGCCGAGAGTCGACAAGTGGTGAATCTCGGCGATAGGACTCGGAGCGCGCAGGTCGATTTATCCCGCTCGACAGCATGGTCCGGATAGGCCGATGTTCTCAACGTCCTCGACGCTGGCCCGTGCGAGTCTCGCCAGCCCCGCCGTCCGGGGGGTCAGACACGCGCTGACCGCCCCGCGGGTCGTCGTCGACCCGCCCGACGAGCCGGACCCCGAACTCCTCGCGCTCGTCGACGACCCGTTCGCCTCCGTCGACGACGTGGCCGACCGGCTAGGTCGACTCGAAACCCTGCTCCGCGAGCGTGGCGACCGCCGGTCGGTCTTTCTCACCGTCTACGCCCTGATGACCGAACGCACCGACGCGGCGATTCGGGAGGGCGAGTTCGCCGACCCGGCGTGGATGCGGGAGTATCTCGTGACGTTCGCCGACTACTACCGGCGGGCGTTCGCTGCCTTCGAGCGTGGCGAGTTAGACGCGGTCCCGCGGCCGTGGCAACTGGCGTTCGGGACGGCGTTGCAGGGAGAGACGCTCGTCGTGCAGGACGCCTTTCTCGGCATCAACGCCCACATCAACTACGACCTCGCCTTGGCACTCGCGGACGTCGGTCTCGCGCCGGAGACGGAGTCGAAGTACGCCGACCACCGTCGCGTCGACGGGATTCTCGGTCGGCTCGTCGACGCCCAACAGCGGGTGCTCACCGAGGTGTACGCGGCCGGACTCGCCGACGTCGACGACGCGTTCGGTCGGCTGGACGAGCGGTTCTCGCTGTTCGGCATCACCGAGGGGCGCGAACAGGCGTGGCGAGTCGCGCGCGTCCGCTCGGCGGCGGACTGGCCGTGGGTCGAGCGGTACACGGAGTGGCTGCTGCGGACGACCGCGACCGGCGGGGCACACTACGTCATCCAGCCGAATCTGGACCGCGCGCTCCTGCGGAAGCTCCGAGCACTCGAAGCCGGGCGAGCGGAGTCTGTCGTCGGCAGCGTGCGGGAGGCGGCGCTCAGAGCTCCCCGCGACACTCCGGACAGCGAGTCGTAATCGAGAGCCCCATCGAGCCGGTGTGTTGCCGGGTGAAGAGTGCACCACAGTGTGGGCAGGCGGGAGTCGAGGCGGGAGTGGAGGGTTGTGAACTGTCTGGACGCATCACCGTGAGAGACGCGCTCGGGGCATATATCCTCGCCTGTCGGCTGCTGTCGTCACTCGGCGGTTCGAGGCGAGAAGCGGGAACCGAGTTTCAGGAGAGTTCGGCGGTGACGTCAGTCGAGGAGACGATACCGACGTAGTCGTCGTCGACGACGGGCAGATGTTTGATGCCGTACGTCGTCAGCATGGCGGCGACTTCCTCCATGAACAGGTCGGGCGTCACCGTCTCCAAGGGCGCAGTCATGACGTCGCCGACGAGGACCTTCTCGGGGTCGTGGCCGTCGGCGACGGTGTCGAGGACGTCGGTACTGGTGATGATGCCGGTCTCGGCCGCCGGCACGAGGAGCGAACTGATCTCTTTGTCGCGCATCAGCCGGGCGGCCTCTCTGACCGTCGCGTCCTTCGAGATGGTCTCGACCGGACTGGACATGATGTCTGCGACTCGCGTGCGCTTGTCGGTACTCATGTCTGTGAGAGATACGTGCAGGGACTTGGCTGTTCCCCTAGACCCGGGCCGCCCGCCTGTTCCTCTGATCCGACCCGCTCGACCGGGGTGAAGACGCAGTTCTGCTCCCATCTCGTGGCTTCCGCCGGGACGAAATGACAGCGCGAACGCGCGAACGAAACAGGGTGAATTATACACGACCCCTCCGAGGCATGATGCAACAAGCGGAGTGAACGTCAGTTCACTACCCTCTCCCTACCATGAGTGAGTCATACGATGTCGTCGTCGCTGGTGCGGGTCCCGCAGGCGCGCAGTGTGCGCGCGACCTCGCTGCCAGAGGCCACGACGTAGTCGTCCTCGAGACAGAGAACGAAGCAGAGTTCCCCCGAGCGAGTAACAAGTCCACGGCCGGGACGTTTCCGTCGACGATGTCGACGTTCAACATCCCCGACGACGTCGTCATGCACTACACCGACGACGTCGTCATCGAGTCGCCCAACGACTTCTACAAGTACGGCCAGACGGGTGCCGTCTTGGAGTTCGCGGACTTCAAGAACTGGCTCGTCGAGGAGGGCCGCGCAGACGGGGCGGAGTACCGCTTCGAGGCCCGCGCGACGAAGCCGCTGATGGAGGGCGGCGAAGCCGTCGGCGTCGTCTACAACGGCAACGAGGAGGTCCGTGCCGACATCGTCGTCGACGCGACGGGACCGAGCGCGCCGCTGGCGCGCAAACTCGGCGTCACCGACCTGAAGCGCGAGCATCAGGCGGTCGGCATCGAATACGAGTTCTCCGGCGTCGACACCAACGCCGACGGCTACGCGGACCTGACCGACGCGATGATGCTCAGACTCGACCACCGGATGGCCCCCGGCGGCTACTCGTGGATCTTCCACACCGGCGAGGATACCGCGAAGGTCGGCGTCTGCTACCTCCAGAACGCCGCCCACACCGACAAGGCGCGCGACGGGTTCACCATCGACGACTATCTGGAGTGGTGGCTCGACAACGACCCGCGGCTGGCGGACGCCGAGAAGATGGAGGGCAAGATGCACCGCGGCTCGGCGCACATCCAGATGCCGAAGTCGCTGTCGACGGACAACTTCATGGCCGTCGGCGACACCGTGCCGACGCTCGACCCGCTGTGGGGCGAAGGCATCGACAAATGTATGCGCTCGGGGCGGGCCGCCGCCGCGACGGCCGACAGCTGTCTCACCCACCGCTCGCGCGACACCAGTGCCGACCAGATGGAAGTCTACGACCGGCTGTGGCACCGCGACGTCGCACCGATGATGAAACAGCGACTGATCATGACCGAGCTGCTCTATCTCAGCTCCAACGACCGCTACGACAAGCTGGTCCACGACCTCAACGAGACCGACAACGACGTCGCCGCCGGTGCCAACAGTGGCGACCTCAAGTCGCTCCTGCATCTGCTGAAACCCGAGGACATCCCGGTCCTCGCAGAGTACGCGAAGATGGTCTTCGACCGCAAGTACAACTGACGACGCGAGCCGACACGAACCGACGCGAACCAGAACCTTCCTTGGTGTCGCCGACGGACCGAGAGATATGACGCTTCTCGACTCGCTGCCGCCGCGGCCGCTCACGCTCGACGAGGGCGAGGACCTCGCCGACTCGGACACGGTCGCCCCGCTCACCGTGCTTACCGCCGACGCCGACAGCTACCAGCAGGGCGTCTACACGCTCTTTGCGACCGCCTCGGACCCGAAACGCGCGTTCGTGCTCGGGTTCGACCCCGACGAGGGGAGCTGGGTCGTCGTCGACAGCTGGCACGAAGACGAGTGGACGCCGCGAAAACAGGAAGCTGCCCTCGAAGCGTTCCTCGACGACCACTACGAGGACTTGGAGCAGGAACACACCGGGGCACAGCGCGGCGCGTAGCGCGCGGACTACGACGCCTATTTACGTGACTGGCGGAGAGTTCTACCCGAAGCAGGGGCGTTTGCGACGTAGGATACCGGAAACGCGCCTGTTTCGTCTCTACACTCGCGAGTGGCGACGCTCGGTGGCGTGAGTGACAGGCGACGCGGCCGCTCACATATGGACGGAGAGAAACAACAGAGAGCAGCCGGTTCGGGACTCAGTCTTTGATCTCGGCGAACAGTTCGCGGTCGGCCTCGCGAGCGGCCGACAGCTCGTCGTCGGTGTCCGCATCGAGCAGCGACTCGAACTCCAGGGGGTAGTAGTAGCTCTCGCGCTGGGCCGTCTGTCGGGCCGCGACGACGCGGCGGTACCGGCGGATAACCGCCTCGCTGACGCCGAGTTCCGCCGCACACGTCGCGTCGTCCGCGTCGGCTTCGACGAGCCGCAGGAGGTCTCGGAGGTCGAACGGCGCGTCCGCGTCGTCGGGGCGGAACAACTGGAGCGACAGGCGGGCGTCGACGAGCGTTTCGACGGCGACGTCGAAGCGGTCGGCGAGCGTCGCGTCCGACTCACCGGCGTAGAAGCCGCGGACGAGCGCGACGAGGTCGTCGTCGTCGAGCGGCGTCCCGAGGCCGAACCGTTCTCGCATCTCGGCGACCAGCGTCCGCAGCGTGTCGTCGACTTCCTCGTCGGTCGGGACGTCGCCGACGCCAGCCTCCTGGCGGTCGGTGAAGGTGGTCACTGGGCTCAGCTTCAAGAATAACTCTCGGAGTTCGTCGGTCTTGGTGCTCATAGATAGACAGTTCGTCGGGAGCGCTTCAGTCGACAGCCTGCTCGGCACTGCTGGCACGAACGGCGGACACGACAGACGCGTGTCACGGCTGAATGGGGACAGAGCGGATGCTCCGTAACGAATCGGTACCTGCTATAGGACTCGTGAGGAGATAACCGAATCGGTGATTCGAGCCGAGTGACGCCGAGACGTTCGGTATTTCCAGAACGTTTCTAGATAGCTAGCGTCCGTCTTTGAGACAGTTCGCTCTCTCTAGTCGGATGCCCTGAGCACGGAATCGCCCGTCAGTCGTGTCGGCCGTCGGCCGCGGGAATTGGCCACCGTCGTTGCCACCCCGCCCCGAGCGAGTCGACGGCCGACCGGGAGCGACGGTTCCACAGGAGCCACCCATGAGAACCTGCAACAACTGTGGAAGCCTGGTGACGATGCGCTTTGCGCGTGTCTTCGGAACGAACAGCAGTGACGTGTACGCGTGCCCCGCGTGCGCCCCGTACGAACAGCTCATGTCGGGAGCCGCCGCCCAGTCGGTCTGAGCAGCTTCTTCGATTTCTCAGAGCCGCGTGTCCGCCGTATCGGTGGTGAACATATCCAGAAACCGGCCGTGTGGCGTGCCGCCCGTTCCCGTATCCTCGCCGAGCGGCGCGGTCAGATACTGGCTGACGATGCCCGTGTGGCGGTCGCGGAAGTCGACCATGCGGTCGAGACAGGCGTTGTAGGCCGCCACGAGCCGCTCGTCACCGGCGACGTACTCGTGGATGCTCGGCCCGTCGGCCGTGGCGGCGATGAACGCCTTGTGCTCCGGGGGCATATCCGCCCGGAGCGTCCGCAGATGGCTGACGAGCGGGTTGTCGCCGTGGTCGACGCCGAGTGCCGCGTCGAGTGCGGGGAACAGGCTGGACTGCGCGCCCGACGCGCCGCGGAAGGACTGCGGGCCGTCGAGTTCGTCGACACCCGCGTACTCGACGTCGACGAGCGGCTTCAGATAGTGTCGGAAGGTGTGGCCGTAGTTCTCCGGGGCGTTGCGTTCGGGCATCCGGGCGAGCACCCCGTCGACGGTGGCGATGGCGTCGGTCATCGTCACCAGTGCCTCGTGGACGCCGTCGGCGTCGTCGGCGCGGACGGCCGCCTGCGCCTCGCCGATGGCACCGATGGCGGGACCGGCGGCGGTCTCGATGGCGACGTGGATGGCGATAAACCACGTCTCGTCGGGCAGGTCGACGAAGGTCGTCAGCGCGTCGAGGTTGTCGGGGCGGAAACCGCCGTCGTCGGCGACGCGCGCCCAGTTGTGGAGGACGTAGCCGTCGTAGGAGAGCACGGGCGTCCGGCCGAGCCGCGCCGTCGACTCGTAGAGCGGGACGGCGACGCCCGCCGGGATCGTGTCGCCGACGCGACCCTCGGGGCTGTGGACCGCGACGTTGGCGAGAAAGCCCGCGAGGCGGTAGACGTGGAGCAGTTCGGCCCGCGAGAGGTCGTCGAACAGCCCCGTTGGGGGGACCTCCAGTTCGAAGAGCGTCTCGCGGAGCGTCCCGGCATCGAGCCGCTCGGGGAGCGTCGCGCCGAGTTCGTCGAGCCGCCGGAGCGTCGAATGGGAGTCGGAACCGAGAGCGGTGAGCGGGTCCGTATCGGGGACGAAGCCACGACGCGGGCTGACGTCGAAGCGGTCGTAGTCGAGGGTGGCTACCCGTGCGTTCATAGGTTGACCACGACTGCCGAGCGCGATAATTGATGTGGGTTTCGGAGTGAACATCGGGGGACAGCAGTGGTGTCGACTCCGGACATCTGCACACGACACGACAGCCTCGCGTCCGGATCTCACCGTCGAGCGTCACCCGCGTCGGCGACGGCCGACCCGACGACCGAGGACGGTGACGGACACCACCGTGACCCCGACACCGACTGCGAGCGCGCCGGTCGGGACGGGTGGTCCTGCCCGTGGCCACGGCGCGTCCGCGGACTCGTACGCCTCGTTCTCGTAGACGGTAATCCCCTCGTCAGCGAACGCGACGGCGAAGTCCTCGTGTCCCGCGAGCTCGGCGTACTGGCGGTAGTCGGCCTCGTGGGCGAGCACGACGTGCTCGATACCGACGGCGGCGAGGTCGTCGCCGAACGTCGGCTCCGACGGGTCGGCCAGTGTCGCCCGGACGCGAGCGTGCGTCGGGTCGGTCGCCCGTGTCTCGATGCCACCGACCTCGATGTTGTGGCCGGCGACGACCGGCCGCTCGAAGAACAGCGGGGCCGGCGTGGCGACGCGCCGCTCGGTCCACGAGAACGTGAGATAGCCGTGCCACGGGAGAAAGAGGACACGCCCCTCGTCATCCCCGCTCTCGGCGACGAGGTGGTCGTTCGCCGCGTGCCACGACTCGGGGTAGGTCGTGGAGTCGAGTTGGCCGTCGAAGCCAGTGACCATCGGGGCGGTGTAGGCCAGTGGCGTGAGGAGCACGAGTGCGACGAGGGCGACACGGGCGAGCGTCCGGCGGTCCACCGAACGGCTCGAGTCGACGAAGCGGCGCACAGGCTGCCGGTCTGTCGAGACGAGCGCGTCCACCCCTCGACACCCCAGAAACGCGTAGCCGAAGACGAGCAAGCCAGCGAACTTCTGGGAGTCGCGCATCCCACGGAGCGGCGGGACGAGTTCCGTGAGCGTCCGAAACAGCGGATCGGACAGCGGCGTGCTCACGCCGAGACTCAACACGAACGCGACGATGCAGGCGAGGGTGACGCCGCGGACGGTCGGGTCAGCCCACCGGCGGAGCGCGCCCGAGACGGCGAGATACAGCAGGACGGCGAGGAGTGCGAGGACGGCCGGCAGGGAGAGGAGGTCGACCGTCGTCGTCGCCGCGCCGCGCCAGAAGCCGTACAGCATCGCCACCGAGAGCGGGACGTTGTCGGCGACGGTTCCACGCGCGCTGAACACGGTGAGGTCGGCTCCGTCGATAGTGGTCAACTGGGTCCCGCCGCCGACCGTCGCGGCGAGGGCGGGGAAGAGCCAGTAGGCGTTGACCGCAGCCGCGACGAGGCAAAATCGCCCGAAGCGACGGGCGAGGGTTGTCGCGCTCGTGGTCGCCGTCGTCGCCGCAGTCGCAGTCGTTGCCCGGTTGTCACGGACGGAACCGACCGTCCGGACGAACCAGAGACAGCCGCCGGCGAGCGCGACTAGTACCGTCGCGTGCGGGTCGAACACGCTGACGAGCGTCGTCCAGCCGACGGCGTGGGCGAGCGACCCCTCCTTCTCGCCCGCGACGTACCGGTCGAACGCGACGACAGCGAGGGGGACGAAGGCGTAACCGAGGAGGAAGTACCAGTGGCCGGCGAGCAGTCGGACGGAGACGAACGGGTTGACGGCGTAGAGCGTCCCCGCGAACAGCGCGGCCGTCCGGGTCCGTGTGTCGCAGGCGGCGTACATCGACAGGCCACAGAGCACGGGGAGCGCGAGGAGGATGAGCTTCTGAATCACCCAGTCGTCGACAACGAGTGCGAGTCCGTCGAGGACGAGGAGGAACGGTAACCGACCGTAGTACAGCGGACCCTTCGTCCCGAGGCCGAATCCGAGGTAGTCGGCGTTGGGCGCGAAAATCATGTCCAACGAGAGGACGTAGCCCGGTTCGAGGAGGGGAAAGCAGACGAGGAGACTCAGGAGCGAGAAGTAGCCAGCGGGAAGGACGTATCCGGAGAGGCCGCTCTCGGACAGGCGAGCACGCCACTCTGAGAGCGAGACGGGGGTGCTCACAGCAGTCGCTCGTCACCTCCGCCGGCACGCCGTCGACGCCTGTGGACGACGATGGCCCCGAGCAACCCGAGCGTGACGACCCAGCTCCCACCCCACACAGCGACGACGATGCGGCGAACCTCGCCGCCCGTCCACTCGATTTCGGCTGGCTCGGCGTCGACGTAGCCGTTCGCCCAGCCGTAGGCGCGGAAGTGTGTCGCGTTCTCCGGGCCCTCCCACCGCTCGTCGTAGGAGGTGTAGAGCACCGTCACCGGCCGGTCGTCGAACTCGCCGACGACCCAGTAGTCCAGCACGGTGCCGTTCGGCGTCTCGTCCGTCACCGTGCGCGCGTCGTCGGGGACTGCCGCCGGCAACTGGCCGTCTTCGAGCAGGACGCCGACACCCTGCCGGTAGTCCTCGTCGTAGACCAACCGCCCGTCGACGACCGTTTCGGCGTCGCGGATGCGAACCGCGGGGTCGACGGCGGCCGTCTCGCTGTCGTTCAGGTTGACGCCGACGGCGACGCCCGTCGTCGTGTTTGTCGACCTCCCGTCGACGACGACACCGGGAATCGCCTCGGTGTTCGCCGCCAGCCCCGTCTGTCGGGGGTAGGTCGTCCGGCGGAGGGAGACGTCGTCGACCCGTAACCGCGTCTCGTTCGGCCGGATGCGCACGGAGGCGGTCACCCCCTCCGAGACGACGGTCCGCGGGGTGGCGTTGAGCGCGTAACTGTCCACCGCGACGAGGTTGTCCGGAGACTGGGTACCGTTGTACCAGTACAGGAAGACCTGCCCGGACCCCTCGGCGTCGAGTTCGAGGTGGTAGGGTTGTCCCGACCGGACGGACGTCGACTGGGCGATAGGGTAGATGTCGCCCTCCTCGGTCACCATCTCGACGGCGCGGCCGTCGGTGGTGTTCACGACGGTCGTCTGGGTTCCGTCCTCACCGGACCACGCCCACCACCCGTCGAGACCGTCCGCGAAGTCGCCGTTGGTGACGAGGTTCGTCCCGTCGGTTTCGACGTCGCCGGACGACTCGGGGTAGTAGAGGCGGTGGACGCCGGTCGTCTGCTCGAAGCGCTCGGTCGGCTCCGCGCCTTCGACACGGTAGACGGTGTAGTTGCCGGACTCGAAGGCGTACTCGTAGCCGTCGCTCTCGTCGAGCATCGTATCGTAGTTCTCGGGGGCACCCCACAGCCACGGCGCGCCCCAGCGTTCGACGACCCGGGGACTGCCGAAGCCGACGTCGCCCGGCGGTTCGGACTCAACGACGACGTGGGTCACCCCCTGTCGGGCGAGCTGTGCCCGGACGGCCGAGGGGTCGTCGGTGAACCCCTCGAAGAGGTCGGTGACGTATCCTGTGTTCTGGATGCCGTGGAGCACTCCGCCGCTCTTGATGCCGACGTGGTCGGGGGCGGTGTGCCGCAGGCGCAGCTGGGTCGTGTAGCCGTACGGCACCCACATGACCGTTCCATCCAGCTTGTCGGTCAGTTCCTCTTGCTCCTGCGGGATGTAGTAGTCGTCCCCGCGAACCTCCTGTAAGCCGAGCGCGCCGGCGGCGGGGGCGGCGTAGGAGACCAACGCGAGACAGACGACCGCGACGACGACGGCGTTGCTTCCGAGCGTCGACCCGCCGTCCGTCAGCGCGTGGCGGTGGCCCGTGTCCGCAGCCAACGGTTCGGACGAGCGACTGTCCACATCGCGTCGGCCACCGCCGAGCACCGTCTCCAGCCCCGCACCGAACAGGAGGCTCATACAGACGAGCAGCGGATACTGCAGTTTCACCGGGTTGCGGAGCGACCACACGGGCGGGAACGACTCGAACAGGACAGTCGTGTAGCCGTGTTTGGTCAACACCATGAACGCGACGATGGCCGCGGCGATGCCGTAGTAGACCCGGAGCCGACGCCGACGGATGGCGAGCAGTGCGATGCCCGGAATCACCAGCCCGACCAGCATCGCCGGGTCGGTGTTGTAGCCCAGTCGGTTCATCGCCATCACACCGTGGTTGCCCGCGAGGCGAGCGACGGCGAAGACGCTCGCCTCGGTGTAGTTCCACATCAGGGTACTCTCCAGTACGCCCGACCCGGAGTCGAAGCCGAGTGCCCGCTGGAGCATGTGGTGGACGCTCGGCAGCGACAGGAGCACACCGAGCAGTCCCGAGACGCAGAGCTTCGCAAGCGTCCGCGGCGAGCGACGTGCCCGGTAGGCGAGATAGCCCGCGAAGGGCGCGACCATCCAGAAGCCGAGCCACGGGCTGATCGTCGTCGCCCCGAAGACGATGCCCGTCTTCAGCGTCGCCGCCCACTCGTCCCACCGGTCGTTCGACGGCGACAGCCCGGTGTCGACGATGGCGTACAGATAGTGCAACAGGAGCGGCAGCACCGCGTAGCCGATGAGCGCCGCCATCCCGCCGTTGACGAACTCGCCGATGGTCAGGGGATTGACCGCGTAGACGAACGCCGCGAGATGGAGTGCCGGAACCGACTCGACGAACCGCCTACCGAACACCAGAAACGTGAGGTAGCCAATCGGGAGAAACGACAGGAACAGCAGGTTCTGGGCGAGCGCGCCGCCGACGGCGGTGACCGCGCCGAGATAGAGCGGCAGGACGTGGTAGATGTACGAGAAGCCCAGTCCCTGCTCGACCCAGATGTCGGTGAGTTTCTCCATGCCGCGCATCCCGTAGAACGGCGGGAAGTCACCGAACGTGTAGAGCTGGCCGAGGTGGATGCCCCACAGCAACGACCCGTAGACGGCGAGGAAGGTCGCGAAGCCGACGGCGTGAGCCAGCCGTGGCTGCTCGCGGAGGCGTCTCACGAGGGAGACCAGACGGACCATCTACAGGTAGCCGAGGTCTTTGAGCTTCTGCTCGACGTTCTCGTCGTGTTCGACCACGCGGTCGACGTCGCGCTGGACCGGGAGCGGTTTGCGTTCGCTGTTCGACCCGAGCAGGCCGATGCTCTCGCCGCGCATCTCCTCGGGGATGTCGATGCCGAAGCCGTCGAGGATGGTCGGTGCGAGGTCGTACAGCCGCGGCTCCAGTTCGTCGAGCGCGACGTCTTCCACGTCGGGGCCGCGAGCGGTCAGGATGCCGTTGCGACGGTGGTGGGCGGTCTTGTGGTGCCGCCAGTCGCCGTCGTACTCGAACAGCACGCCAGGTTTGACGATGTCGCTGATGCCGTAGTCGGTGTGCTTGATGACGAGGTCGGGCATCCGCACGTCGGTGTCGGGGTAGATGTCCTCGCCGTAGTACACCTCGTCGATGACCTGCTCGCCGTCTCTGTCGGTGACGTCGAGCAACTTCTCGCGAATCTCGTCTGCGACCTGCTCGTTGCGGGTGTAGACGAGCGGGGCGAGCGCGACGGCGTCGGCCTCCCAGTCGATCTTGTCCTGTAAGCCCTCCAGCTTCCGGTTTCCCGGCATCTGACGGGCGACCTTCCGGAGGAAGCTCTCGGGGAGCGTCTCGAGGACGACACCCGAGAGTCGGAGTCGTTGCATGAGCGCCAGTGCCCGGTCGTAGTCCAGCCCCATCAGCCCGAACAGGTCGCCGAAGTCGAAGCCGGAGTCGTCGATGTGGATGTAACCCTCCTGTTCGAGCCACGTGTTGAGGTAGAACCGCCCCTTCGTGTAGCCGAAGCCGTGGTCCGACATGAGGACGACGTTCCAGTCGTCGCCGAGTTCGTCGAGGAACCACGCGAGCTGTTCGTCGACGGACTCCCAGAAGGACTTGCAGACCGGCGAGTCCCACTCGGTGTGCTGGACGG
The DNA here is from genome assembly GCF_900103715.1 of Halogranum gelatinilyticum. Taxonomy (NCBI): domain Archaea; kingdom Methanobacteriati; phylum Methanobacteriota; class Halobacteria; order Halobacteriales; family Haloferacaceae; genus Halogranum; species Halogranum gelatinilyticum. Next base: position 180,101 of record NZ_FNHL01000004.1, read on the forward strand.
TGTCGGTCAGATAGAGCGTCGTGTGGACGAAGTCGGCCGTCTCGGTGAAGCCGAGGGCGGTCCGGAGCTTCGTCTCGACGGACTCGACCGCGCCGTCGATGTCGTCGGGGTCCCGCGAGAGGTAGTACTCCGGGAGGATGGTGTAGTCGTTCCTGTCGAGCGTCCGGCCGAGTTCTTCCGGGCGCGTGTAGTCCTCTTGCTTGCCCGAGAACGGCCCGCTGATCTGCCAGCCGTCGATGTCCCGCGGCGGGTAGGTCGTCGGCATGTTGACGACGGCACTCTGGTGGCCCGCTTCGCCGAGATAGTCCCAGAGTTCGCGCGTCGTGAACGACTCGTTCGTGACGGTCGTGAACTGCTCCTCCTCGAAGTCAGGCTCGACGAAGGTGAACACGCCGAGGTCACCCGGGTTCATCCCGGTCGAGTAGACCTTCCACGCCGGCATCGACAGCGGTGGGATACAGCTGTCGAGGGTCGTCCGCCGCTCGTCGGCGAAGGATTTGATGGTCGGCAGATCGTCGAGCCACGGGTCGAGCAGGTCCCACGTGGCCCCGTCGAGACCGAGGACGCAGACCTTCGTGCTCATGCGGCGACCTCCGTCGTGGGAGCGGTCGGTTCGTTGGTGAGAACGGTCGGTAGGGCGGTCTTGGGTGGGGTTTTGACGTTCATAGCTGCAGTGTGTACTGAAACGGTGAGTGCGCGACACGCCGGGGTCGACGTGCGCGAGGGGTGGTCGAAAGTCGATGCTGGTCGGGTGCCGAGGACGCTACGAGCGACCAACTGCTCAGACATAGCCGAGGTCCTCCAGTCGCTCCTGGGCCATCCCGGAGACGCGGACGTCGGCGTGTTCGCCGTTCGGCCACGCCGGCAGCGCCTCGGTGAGTCGGCGTTCGACGTCGCTCGGGAGGTCGGTCGGGGTCTCGTCGGCGAGGTCGAAGCCGACCGACTCGTCGTCGCCCTGCGAGACGACGAGTTTCCAGCCGTCCGCGTAGGCGGCCTTCTTTTCGTGGCCGTAGCGGGCACTCTCGACGAGCGTCACGCGGTCGGCCGGGATGCCCGTGCGGAGTGAGACGCCGGTCGTGTCCAGCGCGTCGTCGAGACCGGCCGCGTCGAGCAGTGTCGGCGCGAGGTCGACGAGCGAGGCGGGAGCACTGGAGTCGCTCGTGTCGGGGTCGTCGCTCCCGCCAACGTCGAGACCGTCGACGGCGAGCGGGACGCGGGCCAGCGACTCGTAGGGCGTGCCGCCGTGGTCGACGCAGTAGGCGGGCCGGGAGTCGGCGAAGCGCGCCGCGTCGAAGCCCGTGTGCTCCCAGAACGCCTCGCCGTGGTCGCCGGTCACGACGAACGCGACGTCGCCGTCGAGGTGACGGTCGAGATGGCTGCGGAGTCGCGCGAGGCGGTTGTCCACGTGCGCGAGGGCGGCCCGGTAGAGTCGGCGTCGGTGCTCACGGTAGCGTTCGCCCTCGGGACCGGGGTCGGCGGCGTCCGTGTAGTCCCACGTCGTGATGTCGGGAATCGTGCCGTCGACGTCGTAGCGGTCCCAGTAGCTCGCCGGGGGGTCGACCGGTTCGTGCAGGTCGCCGACGTGGAGATACGAGAACGTCCGCTCGCGCTCCGTCTCGGCGAGCCACTCGCGGTAGTCCTCGAAGACGGTCATGACGTCCGCCTTGTCGGAGACGTCGTGGGACTCGAACCGGCCGCCGATGGCGAAGAAGGGCATATGGAACGCAAAGCCGCCGTAGGTGTCGTAACCCGCACTGCCGAAGGCGTCCGGCAGAGTCGTCCGCTCGTCGGGGAGCTTCGGCGGGATGACGAGGTCCGTCGACCCGGTGTCGGCCGCGTCAGTCTGGCGGATAGCACCGTGTTCGTGCGGATACTCGCCGGTGACGAGCGAGGTGACGGCCGGGAACGTCCACGGCGCGGGCGTGACGAGGTCACGCGCCAGTCGCTCGTGGAGGAACGGGCTGTCCGCGGCCGTGACGGCGTCGGCGCGGAGTGCGTCGACGACGACGCAGACCACGTGGTCCGGCGCGCCCGCTGCGGGCGACCGCGACGGGAGCCGTCGTTGGCGACGGCGGTACTCGCGGTCGGCCTTGACCGTCAGAACCCGGTTGTACGGGCCGACGAGCCGACGTTTGACACCGTCCGGGAGCGACTGCATCAGCCGTCGTTTGGCCGTGTCCACCCCCTCGATGACGGCGTCGGTGCGGCTCCGGTCGTCGCTGTGGGGTCCCGAGCCGCTCACGCGTCGTCACTCCAGAGGCGGGCCGCGGGGACCTCGCAGGCGTCACAGACGACGGCGGGTGCGTCCTTGTACTCGCCGCGATTGAGGGTCCCGTCGCACTGGCGTTGCGGGCAAGGTTCGGTGGCGAGGCGGGCGAGGACGTCGTTCTCGGCCTGACCGAGCCACTCGAAACGACTCTCGCTCACGCGGAGACCTCCCGGTCGATGAGTTCGACCATCCGTTCGGCGGTGTCGCCGATGGTGTAGGCCGCGGCCGCGTCGGCGTTGGCGCGGGCGATCTCCTGCAGGCGTTCGCGGTCGACCCAGAGATTGATGAGCGTGTCCGCCAGCGCGGTCGGGTCGCCCGACTCGTAGAAGGCGGCGTCGCCGCCGGTCTCGACCGTCGAGGTCCGCATCCCGTCGACGTCGGAGCTGACGACGGCCGTGCCGTAGGTTTTGGCCAACTGGAACACGCCGCTGACGCCGGTACAGGTCCGGTAGGGCATGACGACGGCCGAGGCGTTCCCCCAGACGTCGTCCATCTCGTCGTCCTCAACGTAGCCGAGGAACTCCACACCGGGGCGGTCGCCGTACTTCGCTTCGAGCGTCTCGCGGTGGTCCGGGAAGCCCGGATGCGAGTCGCCGGCGACGACGAGCTCGGCGTCCGGAACCGACATCCGGACCTGCTCGAACGCCTCGACGACCGTCTCGATGTCCTTCGTCGGGCTGAGATGGCCGAACACCATGATACGGAACGGTTCGGGGATGTGTGGCAGGCCACCGTCGGCGTAGGCGAACGTCCCGTGGGGGACGTGGTGGACGTTCGGCGAGTAGTAGCGGTCGGTGACGATGTCGAGATACTCCTCGGAGGTGACGGTCGACGCGTCACCCATGAGGAGCAGTTGGGTCGCCGCCCGCGCGCCAGCCTGTTCGACGAGGCCGATGTTCTCGTCGACCATGTCCTCCTCGACGACTTCGAGCAGGTCGTGCATCGTCGTCAGCACGGTCATGCCGTAGACGCGACTGAGCAGCGGCGGGAGGACGAGGCCAATGAAGCGATGCACGTTCTCGTTGCCGAAGTAGGTCATGTGGATGTTGAACTGGACGGCGTCGTAGTCGCCGGCGACCAGTTCGTCGAGCAGTGCGCGGGCACCGTCGAGCGAGTCTCGGTCCCAGACGCGCCGGACCTCGTAGCCGCGGCGGAACTCGACCGGTGGGGCACTGTCGCTGCGCCGGGCGAGGACGGTCACGTCGACGTCGTCGCGTTGGCCGTAGGCGCGGGCGAGTTCCTCGCCGTACTCGGCGAGATGGCCGCGGTTCGGCGGGTGGGAGGTGACGAGCGCGACCTTCGTGGCGTCGTCGTCGGCCGACCCGGGGGCTTCGGGGGCCGGGCCACGGACGCTCTTGCGGATCCGGTAGAGCGACCGGAGCATATCCGGGGCGTCGCGGGTCGGCGAGACGCTGCTGTCGCCGGGGTCGTCCCACGCGATGGGGACTTCCTCGACCTCGTAGCCGCGGCGGTGGACGCGGGCGACGAGTTCCGTGTCGAACGCGAAGCCCGTCTCGCGCATCTGTCTCGACACCTGCTCCCAGACCTCCGCGCGGAACGCCTTCGCGCCGCACTGGAAGTCCTCGATGGGGGCGTGGGTGACGCGTCGGGCGAGCGACCGGTAGCCGCGGGCGAGACACTGCCGAATCGGGGTCTGGGAGACCCGGCAGTCGCCCTCGACGTCGCGGGAGCCGACCGCGACCGAGGCGTCGCCGTCGGCGACGACGTCGTAGATACGGTCGAGTTCGCCGACGGGAATCGCGCCGTCGGCGTCGACGTAGCCGACGATGTCGGCGTCGGCGCGGTCGAGCCCGTCGATGAGCGCGCCGCCCTTGCCACGACGTGTCTCGCTGACGGAGACGAGCGTGTCGGCGTCGGTCGCGAGCGCGTCGAGCGTCTCGCGCAGGTCGGAGTCCGGACGGTCGGCGCAGACGACGACCTCCTGCCAGCCGGCGGCGTGGAGGTCGTTCACCAGCGAGACGACCATCGAGGGCGACTCTGCGTAGACGGGAACGACGACGGAGCGCGTCGGCTGTGACGATGCTGAATCGAACGGTACGGTGGGTTGCGTGGATTTGAAGCTCATGAGTGCACCTCGAAGAGTCCGAGGACGAACAGGGCGATGTTGCCGAGCAACAGGACCTGGACGAACTGCAGCGGGGAGGAGTGGAGTGCCCACATCAGGGCGATCTCCACGACGGAGAAGGCGGTAAAGACGTAGACGAACCGGTTACGGTCGCGTGCCAGCTCGAAATTGAGGACGACGCTGGCCAGTGCAAAAGCGAGAACCGCCACCCCGTACCACTGTAGGATGGGGGCGGCGTCGGCGTATGCAGCCCCGTAGAACGTCGTCAGAACGAACCGTGGGGCAGCCCAGTAGACGGCCGCGCCGGCACCTGCGATGCCGGCGGTGTAGACCAGCGCTCGGGTGAGCAGTCCGGTCGGGGCCATCGTCGTGGTCTCGTCGGTCTCGTCCGTCGAGACCTTGGGGAACAGCGCGGTGCTGATTCCCATGGGGAGAAACACGAGTATCTTCCCGAGCACCGACGCGGAGACGTAGAGTCCCGCGAGCTGTGCCGAGAAGAAGTGTCTGGCGAGGATGACGTCGACCGTCGTCGGGACGGTCATACAGAATCCGGCGAGGACCGCTGGGCCGGTGTAGCGGTACGCACGCCGGTAGTCGAAACTCGGCGAGCGGTCGGGCGTTCCGAGCCGACGACGCAGATGGAGCGTCGTCGCGCCGAAGACGACGACCGAGGAGAGCACGAGCGCGCCGAACGCCCCGTGCACCCCGTAGCCGAGGACGACGAGTCCGACACCGAACGCGAGTTTGACGGCAGCGAGCAGCACCTTGTAGCCGCCCAGCGGAACGAACCACTGGAGACCTTGCAGCGTGCCGAAGTTCGCGGTCAACGCCAGTCCGAACGGCGCGGTGCCGGCGATGGCGAGCACGAACAGCGTCGGCGACACGTCGAGGAAGCCGCTCAACTGCGGTGCGAGTGCGACCAACGCGACGAAGACGCCGCAACTGAACAGCGTCGACTGGCGGATGAACCCCCGAGTGAACGCCGCGAGTGCGGGTCCGTCGTCGGCGAGTTCGGCCGTGAACCGTGTCGCACTGAACCGGATGCCTCTGCCCAGTACGTTGACGATGTAGAACAGCGCGAACAGCGCGCCGAACACCCCGTACTGCTCCGGGCCGAGTGCCCGGCCCATGAACACCTGGTAGGCGTAGTTGAGCGCGCCACTGGCTGCCGTCGCGACGGCCATCACGCTGCCGTGGTGCAAGAGGTCGTCGCCGAGCACGTGTCGGCGGACGACTCCTACCGGGTCGGCAGCGAACTGACGGACGTCGAAGCGGTCGGTGTCGGAAGACATCGGTTAGCTGACGCTCCCTCCTGCGAGGTCGGTCGCCAACGTGCCCGAGTGACCGGAGGCGAACGCCGTCAGGACGCGGTCGAAGAAGTCAGCGAGACCGTGTCGCCAGTGCCGATCGAACCGGTCCGACCGGTCGGAGCGGTCCGAGTCGTCGTGGCGGTCGAAGCGGTCGAACAGCCTGTCGAACAGGCGGTCGAACGGCGGCCCACGACGGTCGTCGTCCGCGTCGTCGTCGGCATCGTCACCGTCGTCCGCGTCGTCGCCGTCACCAGCGTCGTCGTCACCGGGCCCGTCGCCACCGCCCCGGTTGCCGGGACGGGTGACCTCGAACGCGAACTCCTCGGAGGCGAACGCCGTCTCGTCGCCGGTGTCGACGCTGAGTTGGCCGACGAAGGCCGTGCGGTCGAGTGCCGTCGCGTCGAACGCGATGGTGTAGCCGAACTCGGGCGTGTCGGTGTCGGCGTAGCCGTAGCCGTAGCCGTATCCGAAGTCACGCGTCTCGTCACCGTCGGCACCCGTCCGGTAGCCGTAACCGTAGCGAGCGTTTCGGTCGGTCGGCGTGATCGTGAGCGATTCGACGAACTGCTCGACTCGGATGTCGCCGTTGTTGACCGTCCCGTCTTCGGGACCCACGTCGAGGACGGTCCCGTTCGGCGCGAACGTCACGGTCAGCGCGTCGTCGACGCCGTCCGGACGCAGCGTCAGGACGAAGGCGTCGATGGGGACGCGCTCGTCGTCGGTCAGGTCGACCGTCGCCGTCGTCGTGATGCGGTCGTTGCGGTCGACCTCGTCGGGACCGGTCAACGTCGTCTCGACGGCCGCAGAGGGCGTCGCAACCGCGACGAGCGACCCGAGGAGAACCACGGTGACAGCGAGACTCAACACTGTCTGACGGTTCGCCGACAGATAGGCTCGGAGTCGCTGGCTCGACCACGTCACCAGCCGATTCCCCTCCATTCGGTGTCGCCACCGGTGTCGAACCGTCGGCGATAGTCGTCGAGACCGTGACCACCCGCTGGCGGAGCACAGCCTCGCTTGGCAGTACACTTCTCAAATGACATTTTATATCGACTCCATCGTCAGAGAAACCGCTGTAGAGCCACATATTATTACTTCACTTTATAGAGAAAATTTACTGAATCGCGCCTGGAAGGTTGAAACGAACCTAGAGAGGTGAGTCGCTGTTCACCGACTGAACAGCGGCATAGCAGCCGAACACCACTGCAGCACGTGGGGTCCGAAGCGGCGGCAGGTCCGAGGAACACGCCGGTCGACGACCGGTGACGAGCGCGCCGCTCGCCGGATAGCTGCAGAAGAACGGTGACAGTGGTCGACGCCAGACTACTCGTTGATGCTCGGCTGCGTCGCCCTCTCGCGGTACGACTCGTAGAAGTCACGAGCCCACTGTACCGCGGCGGGGCTGTCGTTCTGGATGACGCCACGGAGCGTCCCGTCGTCGTAGACGATGACACAGACGCGTTCGACCGGCTCGTCGACGACGATGAGACCGAACGGGAGCGAGTCGTCGACGACGAGACAGCTCAAGCCGGCGTCGATGGTCTCCTCCAACTGGTCGGGCCAGTTCGACACCAGATACTCGAAGACGGCGGGAGTCGTGAGGATCTCCGCGTCGAGCGTCGTCGTCATCAGTTGGTCGTGAAACAGCGAGACGTATCGGCCGACGATGACCGGGGAGAACCCCCGGACAGTGGTCGCTTCGCGGACGACCGACTCGATGACGCCGAGTGGTCGCTCCGGGGCGAACGGCAGACTCCGAGTGTAGCTCGCACCCTCCAGCATATCCGACGAGATCTCGGCCGAGTCGCGCAGTGCCAACAGGAGCGACTTGTTCTGGTGGACCGTCTCGAACTCCGAGAGCGTCGAACGGTAGCGGTCGAAGACGAGTTGACCGTACGTGGTGAGACGGTAGCCGTCCGGTGTCTCGGTGACGACGTCGTGTTCCTGCAAAGATTTCAGACTCCGGTGGACGGTGGGTCGCGAGACGTCGACGGCCGCTGTGAGAGAACGGATATCGATCGGACCGTCACTAATATGAGCGACGATGTCGTCTCGACGAAAGAGAAGCCGCAGAAGGTCTTTGGTGTCGGTCACACGCGATTGTTTTCATAAATACTCAAAAGTATACCGGCCAAATGACAATAACAACTAGTTTGTCAGACGATTGTGCGACATACGTCAGATAAATTCAGATGCCCGCCTGCCGTCCGGGGGTTCGACTAAACCGAGCTGCCTACAAGGCCAATTACAATAAATATTACTAGCCGAAATATTTTTGAAAGGGGTCTCTCGCATATTGGTGTGTGAAAGACAAGCGGCTCTTGGTAACCGGTGGGGCGGGCTTCATCGGCTCGAACCTCGCGAACCGACTGGCAGCGGACAACGACGTCGTCGCACTCGACGACGGCTATCTGGGCACACCCGAGAACCTCTCGGACGACGTGGAGTTCGTCGAGGGGAGCGTCCTCGACGACGACCTTCCGACCGACGTCGACGTGGTGTTTCACCTCGCGGCACTCTCCTCGTACAATATGCACGAGGAGGACCCGACGCAGGGTGCCCGCGTCAACGTCGAAGGCTTCGTCAACACAGTCGACCAAGCTCGGCAGGACGGCTGTGACACCGTCGTCTACGCGACGACCTCCTCGATCTACGGCAACCGGACCGAACCCTCGCCCGAGGACATGGCCGTCGAGGCTCGGACGGGCTACGAGGCGTCGAAGCTCGCTCGCGAACGCTACGCCGAATACTTCCACCACCACTACGGGATGTCGATGGCGGGGATGCGGTTCTTCTCGGTCTATCAGGGCTACGGCGGTGCGGAGGCACACAAAGGCGAGTATGCGAACCTCATCGCGCAGTTCGCCGACGACCTCGCCGCCGGCGAGGCCCCGGTCATCTACGGCGACGGCACCCAGACCCGTGACTTCACCCACGTCGACGACATCGTCGACGGCCTCGTCGCCGCCGCCGAGAACGAGTTGAACGGCGTCTACAACCTCGGGACCGGCGAGAGCTACGACCTGAACACGCTCGTCGAGAAACTGAACGACGAACTCGGGACCAGCATCGACCCGGAGTACGTCGAGAACCCGATTCCCGAGGACATCTACGTCCACGACACGATGGCCGACACGACGAAGATGGCCGCGGCGACCGGCTGGGAGCCGTCGGTGTCGTTCAAAGAAGGGCTGCGACGGGTCTGCGCACAGTACCAGTCGACGGCGAGTCAGTAAGCCAGCCACCGCGGGGTTCGGTTCGCCCGACCAGCGACGCGACTCCCGTTTTCGGCGACGTGACTCCCGTCCTCGACGCAACCCCCGTTTTCGGTGGCGTGACTCCCGTTCTCGGCGACGCGACTCAGCTCTCAGTCGTCACCCTCGGCGGAGCGTCCGAGCACGTCGGCTGTCCACTCGGACGCCGGTGCTCCCGCAGTCAGTTCGGTGGGGACGACCACGTCATCACCGTGAGCGTGGAGCAGTTGCGGCAACAGCACGCGGACGAACTCCACCGTAACGACGAGGAGGAGCGGCGCGAGGAAGATGCCGTACCAGCCGAAGAGCAACGACCCGAGGACGTACGTCAGCATGAGCGTCCCGCTGTGGAGCGTGCCGCCGGAGACGAACGGCCGGAGCACGATGTCGGGTACGGTGTCGACGACGACGAGCGAGACGAGCACGAAGGCGGCGACGAACCACAGCAGGTCTTCGCGACCGGCGAGGACGAGGGTGCCGGTGAGGTAGAGCGAGACCGGCACGTAGACCAGCTTCATCCCGACCATCGGAATCAAGCTGGCGACGCCGGTGAGCATCCCCAAGAGTGCCGGATACGGGATCGCCGCGCCGCGTGGCGCGAGGTAGACGTTGAGCAGCGTGTAGGCGATGACGCCGATGGCACCCGTCGCCGCCGCGTTGGCGATGTTGCCGAAGTAGACGTTTCTGAGGTCGCGGTCGACCGCCTGCCCGTAGGCCAAGAGGGCGTCGTTGGAGACCCAGTTGCGACCCCACGAGGCCAGCTGGTCGCCGTCACGCAGCAGGTAGAACGCCAGCGTGAGCATGATGAAGAGATGGATGACCCCGAGCCCGAGCAGCGAGAACGACTGCGAGAGGATGTCGAGTGCGATGGTGACCGACTGGACGACGAGTCCGACGTCGATGTCACGCGACAGCAACGCCTCCGGGTCGATGGCCGTAGGGACGGCGGTGACGTACCGGTCGAGCACCGAAGAGAGGAGTGCGACGTTCCGCTGGTTGGTGAGGAGACGGCCGAAGTCGTTGACAGCGACGGTGACGGCGTAGAAGACGACGAGCAGCGCGGGGAGGGCGAGTGCGAACATCGAGAGGAACGCCGCGAGGCCGCCGGAGGGGACGACGCGGCGGAAGACCCGGTAGATGGGCCTGACCGAGTAGTAGATGAAGATGCCGAAGACGAAGGTGCCGACGAAGCTGTAGATGAAGACCGAGAGGGTGAGAAGACAGGCGACGCCGAGGACGGCCGTCACAGCCATCGCACGGTCGAGAGCTGGAGGGCTCGCGGTTTGGAGGGACATATCTAATATAGTCGCGAGAGTCCGGCATAGCTTGCTAGAGACTACCACGTAGTAAGGCCCGATTACCGGGGTGAGCGCGGCCGAGAGGGGGAGGCCAACCCCACCGAAAGGCGGCTCAGTCGAGCGCGTCGCGGGTCCGCTCGGCGACCGCAGACCGGAAGGCACGGCCGTCGACGTCGCCGGTGAAGGCGTCCGGTGGATGCTCGCGGAAGAGCGTCTGCAAGAGGCGGTCGTAGACCGCGTCGAACGTGACGGGATAGCCCCGCGCCTCCAGCCGCGAGACGACCTGTCGGACGCGCGCCGACGTCACGAGGTCGGCCGCGAGTGCCTCGGGCGACTGGTCGGCGGCCAGCGCGTCGTCGGGCGTCCGCGTCGAGACCGTCACGGCAGGGTTGTCGAGTCGCGCACAGCCGCCGCGTTTGTTCCGGAGGACGACGCCAGCGACCGGCCCGTCGTACCACGCGGAGGTGGGGAACTCGTAGCTCGTCGGGTCGAAGTCGGCCGCGCGAACCTCTTTGGCGACGGTGTTCAGCGAGTCGAGACCGAGCCGCTCGAAGACGTGTTCGACGGCGTCGACGCCGAGGAAGTCGCCGGTCGCGCCGTTCCAGACGTCGCTACCGAGGAACGCTGGCGTCCGCGTCCAGTCGTAGTCCAGCCCGCGGTGTTGCATGGCGTGGCCGAAGAAGACGACCGACGACACGTCGTCGACGGCCGAGCGGAGCGCGGCCCAGTCGCAGGTCTCGCGGACGTGCCGGACGACGTGGCGGTACTGCGGGGGGACGTCTTCGGGGTCGTACTCCCGGTCGGCGTCGCCGACGCGGAGGCGGCCCGAGGGCTGCAGTTGAAACCGGAACGGCGCGCCGACAACCGCCTCGTAGAGCCAGAGATGGCCCGAGAGGAGTCCGTCGGGAGCGGCCGACACGTCGGGGACGTCGCGGAAGGGCTGCATCTCCCGTCATCTCGCACGCGGGGGAGTATGAATCCGTGGGCGTCGCGGGTGAACGGTCCGTGGCTGTCGCGGACGAACGGTCCGTGACTGTCGCGGGCGACGGGCGAGCCGAACACAGAAGCGAGCGGCCGGTCGGCTGGCGGGGGGTGAAGACTGTGGAAAAACGGCGCGGTCGTCGGAACGGGTCAGACAGCCGCAGGCGGTGGCGACCGCTCGTCGCCGCCGCGGATGATGCGGTCGACGAGGTCGTTCAGATCCGGTGCGCGCGTGGGGCTGTCCGGTTCGTCCGATGGATAGTGTGGTACGGCTGGCATGACTCGGTTCCTCCCATTCCGGTCGTATGTCCCACGCCAGAAACATAACGGTTGTGCCTTCTGTCGGGTCGGAGACGACTGTGAACGGCGTCCGTGTAATCCGTGGCCGAGCCGACGCGTCGCTGGCGCAGTCGACACTGCGAAAGAAAACGACGGTGGTGCGGTCGGTGGACCCGACGGCACCGTGTGCCCACGAAAGAGACCGAGGACGTTACTCGAACAGCTCGACGGCCTGCTCGTAGCGCGCGCTCGGCTCGTCCCAGTCGACGACGTTGAAGAAGCCTTCGACGAAGTCGCCACGGGCCGGGCCGTAGTCGTGGTAGTAGGAGTGCTCCCAGACGTCGAGCGCGAGGATGGGGTGGCTGCCCCAGAGGGCACCCTGGTCGTGCTTGTCGACGACGACGTTGCGCAGCTGGTTCGAGAAGCTGTCGTAGACGAGCAGTGCCCAGCCACCGGCGTTGCCGGCTGCGGCCTCGAACTCGCCCTTCCAGGCCTCGTAGGAGCCGAAGTCCTCGGCGATGCGGTCGGCGAGCGCGCCTTCAGGCTCGTCGCCACCCTCAGGGGACATGGAGTTCCAGAAGAGGTCGTGGAGGATGTGGCCGGAGCCGTTGTGCGTGACGTTGCGGATGGCACCGGCGGAGCCGGAGAAGTCACCCTCTTCGCGGGCGGCTTCGAGCGTCTCCTCGGCGCTGTTCCAGCCGTTGACATAGCCCTGGTGGTGCGTGTCGTGGTGCCACGTCAGGACCTGCTCGGAGATGTTCGGTTCGAGTGCGTCGTAGTCGTACGGCAGGGGGTCGAGTTCGTAGTCGGACATGTGCATTTCATTCATGTCCCGCCACGCCTGTAAGGGTTCCCTGAACGGCGTTTTAGTAACTGAACGGATAGGTCAGAGACGCCGAATATGAGCCGCCTTCCCACGGTCTTCGGCGTTCCGAACGCTTTTGACTGACCAGTCAGTAAGTGAGATAACCACCTTTTCGAGTCCCAACCAATGCCACAGGAACCAGCCGACGACATCGTCGACGCGACGTATCGCGCGCTCTGTACGCACGGGTACACTGACCTGACCATGCAGGCCATCGCCGACGAGTGCGACAAGAGCAAGGCCGCGCTGCACTACCACTTCGACAGCAAGCAGGAGCTGTTGGAGACCTTCCTCTCACATCTCCTAGACGACTTCGAGGAGCATCTCGCGGACGTCGAGGGCGACGACCCCGTCGAGCGGCTGTTCGCGCTCGTCGACACGATGCTCGTCGAGCCGTCGGCCGAGGAGGACGCGCCGGACGCGGAGTTCAAGACGGCCGTCCTCGAGTTGAAGGCCCAAGCCCCCTACGAACCGGTCTACCGCGAACGGCTGACGCTGTTCGACGAACGGCTCCGCGACCGCATCGAGGAACTCGTCGCCGACGGCATCGAGGCCGGTCTCGTCGTCCCCGAGCGTGACCCCGAAGACGTGGCGACGTTCGTCAAGACCTATCTGACGGGCGCGCAGACCCGCTTCGTCGCCACCGGCGCGCCGTTCGAGGAGAGTCGGCGGCTGCTCCACGAGTACATCCGGACGGAACTGCTCGTCGAGGGCGTCGACGTGAAGGAGTCCGGGGAGGTCACAGCGTGAGTCTCCGCGACCGACTCGACTCCGTCTTCAAGGGCCAAGAGGAGATCAATCTGACCGAAGGCTCTATCGCGAAGCCGCTGTTCTACCTCTCGCTGCCTATCGTCGTCACCAATCTGCTGCAGACGGCGTACAACCTCGCCGACACCTTCTGGCTCGGCCAATACAGTACAGAAGCACTCGCCGCCATCAGCTTCGCCTTCCCGATGGTCTTTCTCCTCATCGCGCTCGGGATGGGGCTGTCGGTGGCCGGGAGCGTCCTCGTCGCCCAACACACCGGTGCCGAGGAGGAGGAGGAGGCCGAGTACGCCGCCTCCCAGACGGTGACGTTCTCGCTCGTCGCCGCCGTCCTGCTCGGAACGGTTGGCTATCTCGGCGTCGACCAGTTCCTCGGCCTGCTCGGGGCGTCGCCGGACGTGCTGCCGCTGGCGACGAGCTATATGCAGGTCATCTCGCTCGGTCTCGTCTTCATGTTCGGCTTCTTCGTCTTCATCTCGCTCATGCGGGGCTACGGCGACACCATCACGCCGATGCTCGTCATGTTCGGTTCTGTGGTACTGAACATCTTCCTCGACCCCTTCCTCATCTTCGGGTTCACGGACAACCCGCTCTTTTCGATGCTCGGGCTACAGGGACTCGAAGCGAGCCTCTACGCTGCGACGGGTTACACCGGTGACGGCATCACGGGCGCGGCCGTCGCGACCATCTTCTCGCGGGCACTCGCGCTCGTCGTCGGTCTCGGCATCATGTTCAGCGGGACCCGCGGCGTCCAGATCCGGCTCTCGCAGATGACGCCGAACTTCTCGTACGCCCGCAAACTGCTCCGGATCGGCGTGCCCGCCTCCATCGAGGGGACCGGCCGCGCGCTCTCGGTCAACCTCCTCTTGATCATCGTCGGGCTGTTCTCGACGCAGGTCGTCGCCGGCTACGGTATCGGCGTCCGCATCTTCTCGGTCATCTTCCTCCCCGCCATCGCCGTTGCCCGCGGCGTCGAGACGATGACAGGCCAGAACATCGGCGCGGGCAAGCCCGACCGCGCCGAGGGAGCGGCGAACTTCGCAGCGAAGGTGATGTTCGTCGTCCTCTCACTGCTCGGCGTCGTCGCCATCCTCGCGGCACAGCCCATCGCCGCGGTGTTCTCCAACGACCCGGCTGTCGTCGACGTCGCCGCCGCGTTCCTTCGGTGGGTCGCGCCGACGTTCGGCTTCATCGGTATCATGCGCGCCTACACCGGCAGCTTCCGCGGTGCGGGCCAGACCATCGTCGCCGCCGCCATCGCCATCACGATGCTCGGGCTGATTCGGCTCCCGGTCGCCTGGATCGGCTCCCAGCAGTTCGTGCCGGGACAGAACGGCATCTGGTTCGCCTTCTCGGTCTCCAACGTCGCCGGGGCGGCCATGGCCTACGCGTGGTACCGCCGTGGCACGTGGCGTGACGCCGACGCGACCCGCGGTCCCGGCGGCGACGTCGACGTCGACCTCGACGAGGGTGCGGCCGCTGCCGACGACTGATAACGGCGGCTGACGCGGTGCCGCAGTCTCCGACTGAACGCTTATTTTCTCATCCCACGAACCGCCCCCAATGACGTTTGTCGTCCCGTTTGATGGCTCCGAACTGGCAACAGCCGCCCTCGACCGCGCGGTCACCCTCGGCGACGCCCTCGGCGAACCTGTGGTCGCAGTCAGCGTCGTCCGACGGAACGACGCCCCCTACGCCCGCAAGAAGGGATGGCTCGACGCCGACGAGCCGTTCGACCTCGAAACGATCGTCGAGAGACTCCGCGAACAGGTCGCCGAGGCTGCCCCCGACGCCGAGTTCCGCCACACCACCATCGGCCGGTTCACGACGGATTCGGAGGTCGCACGGGCGATTCGGGGCCTCACAAGGGAGGTCGACGCGACGGTCGTCTTCGTCGGCAGCGACAACGCGGGCCGCATCGTCTCGTCGCTGTCGAGCATCGGAACGAAAGTCGCGACCGACGTCGCCTACGACGTCTACATCGTGCGGAGCTGAGAGCCGATGGATCTTGTCACCGGCTTCGACAGGTGAACCGTGACATCTCATCGACGCATATATTTATACCAGCTCGGCCAGTAATTATTTGTATCATAGTGACTCTCTGGGGTGGCCAGCAGTTCGACTCGGCCGTCGACGGCTGGACGACCGCGGTGTTCACCCGCGACGAGAGCGAATCCGCTGAACGCGACAGTGTCAGCGGACCCCTCGGAACCAGTGGAACCAACAGGACCAGCGAGACGATGGCGACGAACGCTGCGGAGACCCGTCGGCCGACAGTCGAAGGGACCGACAGATGACCACAGACGACGAGACGACTCACTCGGCCGACGACGAAGCCAGTCGGACAGACGAAAGCGAGAGCGACCGGCCGGTCGTCCTCGTGGTCGAAGACCAGCCCGCAGTCGCCGAGACCTACCGGCAGATGCTCGCGGACCGCTACACGGTCCGCGTTGCGACCGACGGAGGGGCGGCACTCGCCGCCCTCTCGACGGGCGTCGACGTCGTGTTGCTCGACCGCACGATGCCCGGCATATCGGGCGAGGAGATACTCGCGGAGATCCGTGACCGTGGCTCCGAGTGCCGGATGGCGATGGTGACCGCCGTCGAGCCCGACGTCGACATCGTCGAGATGGGCTTCGACGCCTACGTCCAGAAGCCGCCGACGCGGGCGGAGCTGGTCGCGACGGTCGAGGACCTCCTCCGCCGGAGTCGCTACGCCGCGGATCTCCGGAACTACTGCACCGCCCTGTCGAAACAGGCGACGCTGGCGGCTGCCGAGAAGCCGATGGCGGCCCACCCGGAGTACGCGACGTTGGTGGCCGACATCGAAGCGACGGGCGAGCGACTGCAGGCGGCCGCGGTGGACCTCACCGACGACATGGCGTTTCTCTCCGTTATCCGCCACATCGACGAGACGCCCGGCGTCGACGCCTGACGCCGCCGTTGCTCACTGCGGGCACCCTCGTCGCCTCGGTGTCGGCGTGGCCGACGGCTGTCGCTACTCACGCCGTCGCTACTCGCGTCGTCGCTGCCGCATCTCCTGGCGCGTGAACTGCGGGCTGACGCGGAGGCCGCGCTTGCCGCGGAGTGACTGGGCGAACAGCAGGCAGAGGACGGCGGTCCCGGCAGCCGCGACGAGCGGGACGGGTCCGGTCGTCGTCGCGACGAGCAGCAGGGTCGCGGCGACGCTCGCCGCCAGCAGGATGCCGAGACAGAGCCGTTTGGCGAAGCGGTCCCACGGCTCCTCGCGGCCGCCCGCGAGGACGATGCCCAGCGCGAGGTTGCCGCGTTCCGCACGGTCGAGGACGCGTTCGAGTTTGGGCGGTACCCGAACCAGCGACTGTGCAGTGGCCTGAATCTCTTTCTGCGTCGACTCGACGACGCGCTTGACGCCTTCCTCGCCGTAGCCCTCCTCGCGGACGTAGTCGGTGATGAGCGCGATGACGTCGAACTCGGGGTCGAGCGTCCCGGCGACGCCGTCGAGGACCGTCGTCACCCGGACGATGAGCGCGACCTGCTGAGGCAAGCGAAGGGGAAACTCGTAGATGTTCGACTGGAACTCGCCGACCAGCTGCTCGATGCGGTAGTCGTCGAGGTCGTTGCCGCGGAACGACTCGATGGCGAGGTCGAACACCTCGCGCATCAGTTCGCGGTCGGCCGTCGGGTCCAGCGCGTCCATCGCGACGAAGGCGTCGATGACGCCGTCGATGTCGTCGCGGGCGATGGCGACGTAGAAGTCGAGGATGTTGTTCTGAAGTTCCTGAGACACCCGGCCGGTCATGCCGAAGTCGTAGAAGACGATCGAGCCGTCGCGCTTGACCGCCAGATTTCCCGGATGCGGGTCGGCGTGGAAGACGCCGTCTTCGAGAATCATCTGGATGTACGCGGATTCGAGGCGGCGGATGAGTGCCGTCCGGTCGATACCGGCCTCGTCGAGCGCGTCGACGTCGTCGATCTTGATACCGTCGACGTACTCCATCGTCAGCACGCGCGGCGAGGAGTGGTCGACGAGCACCTCGGGGACGATGATCGACTCGTCGTCGGCGAAGTTGTCGCGGATGGTCCGGAGCATCGCCGCCTCGTGGGCGTAGTCCATCTCCTCGCGGATGGCGTCGGCGAACTCTCGCCCTAAGTTCTGCAGGGTGTACGCCTGTCCCTGGGGTGCAGTGGCCGTGAGCAGGGGCATGAGCGCGTCGATGACCCGGAGGTCGGCTTCGACGCGCGGGCGGATGTCCGGGCGGAGCACCTTCACCGCGACCTGCTGGCCGTCGACGCGGGCGGTGTAGACCTGCCCGAGGCTCGCGCCGCTGATGGGCTCGGTGTCGAAGTCGTCGAAGACCTCGTCGACCGGGCCGAGGTCGCTCTCGACGACGGGGCGTACTTCGTCCCAATCGTCGGCGGGCACGCGGTCCTGGAGCCGCGAGAGGACGTCGATGTAGGTCCGCGGGAGGGCGTCGGGGCGGGTCGAGAGGATCTGGCCGAGTTTGATGAACGTCGGCCC
Organism: Halogranum gelatinilyticum; assembly: GCF_900103715.1. Classification (NCBI taxonomy): domain Archaea; kingdom Methanobacteriati; phylum Methanobacteriota; class Halobacteria; order Halobacteriales; family Haloferacaceae; genus Halogranum; species Halogranum gelatinilyticum. The sequence goes on from NZ_FNHL01000004.1 coordinate 197,709, forward strand.
GAGCGCGACGAGGCTGTCGAGCAGCCGTTCGGCGCGGGCGGTCTGCTGGTCGGCCGTGACCTGTCGGCGACGGCCGAAGAGGAGGAAGCGTCGGCGGTCCCGGAGATACGTGAGCGCGAGCGGGAGGAACTCGCGGACGACGGCGACGAGTCGGACGAGCGCGCGCAGGCGGAGCCAGTCGGTGTCGGCGTCCGTGTCGCTCGCGGCGGACTGCTCGTCGGCGGCCGCACCGTCGGCGTCGGAGCTCACGCCGTCTGCGACGGCGGCGGCGAGCGAGGACCGGGTGGTGTCGTCGTCCATCGGGAGGCTAGATGGAGTGGCGACCCGCGACGACAAGAACCCCACGTCCGCGGCGAGACGAGTGTTCTGTGTCCACACGGCCCATATCTCACTGCCCCGAGAGGGGGCAAGACCCTCGCCCGGCGGAGGTCCTTTTACCACTCTCAATCAATTGGCTGTTGTTCCGATGACCGACCTCCCCGAGACCAACCGCCAGTACCACCTCGCCAAGCGACCGACCGGCGAGCCCGACATGGACACCTTCGAACTCGTCGAGGCAGACGTTCCCGAGCCGGACGCGAACGAAGTGCTCGTCAAGACGCTCTATCTCTCCGTCGACCCCTATATGCGGGGCCGGATGCGGGACGCCGAGTCCTACGCGGAGCCGTGGGACGTCGGCGAGCCGATGCAGGCCGGTGTCGTCGGCGAAGTCGTCGCCTCGAACCACGCCGCGTTCGGCGAGGGCGACGTCGTCGTCGGCAACCTCGACTGGGCCGAGTACACGGCCGCGGACGGCGGCGAGCTGACCGCCATCGACCCGGACGTCGCGCCCGTCTCAACCGCGCTCGGCGTCGTCGGGATGCCCGGCCGGACGGCCTACTTCGGCCTGCTCGACGTCGCGGGACCGAAACCAGGCGACACCGTCGTCGTCTCCGGTGCGGCGGGCGCGGTTGGCTCTGTGGTCGGCCAGTTGGCGCGCGAGGCTGGCTGTCGCGTCGTCGGCTTCGCCGGGTCGGACACCAAGACAGAGTGGCTCACGGACGAGTTGGGCTTCGACGCGGCGATCAACTACAAGACGACCGACGACCTCTCGGCCGCGCTCGCGGACGCCGCGCCCGACGGCGTGGACGTCTACTTCGACAACGTCGGCGGTCCCATCACGGACGCCGTCTTCAATCAGTTGAACGTCGACGCCCGCGTCGCGGTCTGCGGGCAGATCTCGCAGTACAACGCGATCGAACTACCCACTGGACCCCGAAAGCTCGGGACGCTCATCCAGAAGCGCGCGAGCGTCGAAGGCTTCCTCGTCAGCGACTTCCAGCCGCGGTTCGAGGAGGCGACGACGCGGCTGGCCGGCTGGGTCGCAGACGGCACCATCCAGTACCGCGAGACGGTGACCGAAGGCTTCGAGAACGCCCCCGACGCGTTCCTCGGGCTGTTCGAGGGCGAGAACATCGGCAAGCAGCTCGTGAAGGTCGCCGAGCGGTCCGAATAGTCCCGTCGAATATACTGTCGTTGGCCACAGAACACAAGTCCCTCCAGCCGGCTATTGGGAGATATGGAAGAAGCACTCGAAGTCGTCGACGTGGTCGCGGACTCCGAACTGGAGGGTGCAGTCACGTGGCTGCTGCGCATCGTCGGCCTCGTGTTGCTCCTCGGCGGATTGGGGCTGTGGCTCCTGACCGAGATGGGACTCCTGGTGCTGCCCGCGCTGCTCATCGTGGCCGGGTTGGTACTGCTCGTCGCGCCGAGCATCCTGCTCGCGCTCGCAGAGTTGGCCTAGCGAACTAGCAAACACGACGCGCAGTACGGAGTCGGAGTTATTCTCACCGCCCGCGTAGGGGCGGTATGGTCCTCGAACAGGAGACGAACAGTGACGAGACGGCCAGTGGCGAGGCTGTGCGTGCGAGGTGGCCGCCCGCCGTCGCCGCGCTGCTCGGTCTCGGCTCGCTCTTCGGCGTCGGACTCGCGGTGACAGCCTACTTGGAGCCGTACGTCTGGCCGTCGGTGCTCGTCGGGGTTCCGGCGGGACTCGTCGCGGGCGTCGTCGTCACCGTCGTGAGCTACTGGCTGTTGACGCGCTGGCAGCGGAGGGCTGCGGCACAGCACGAAGACTGATACTGGCTGTGTTCGCGGACGAGTTTGCAGTCGCGGTAGCGACGCGCCACGACCTGCTCGCAGTCGCCACAGGAGAGGACGAACTTCGGCGTCGCGAAGCGTCGGCACTTGACCGGCGTGTCGAGCGTTTCGGCGCGGTGCTTGAACCGGGAGCCGTGGTTAGTCGTCCCGAACCGCTGGAACTGCTCGACGTGGACGAGTTCGTGTCGGAGGGTTGCGGCCCACTCCTCGCGGTCGAAGCTCTGGGCTGCTTCCCAGGTGAGTGAGACGGTGCAGGTCGGCGGGTGGGGGTCGGCCGTTGCGTCGTGACTGGACCAGTCGACTGGCGTGCCGACCGCGGCGTCGGGGATGCGCGGGCGTTTGACGGCGGCGGCGCGGCGTTTGGCGCGAGTCGAGACCTCCCACTCGACGCGCGAGAGGTCGACTGCGAGGTCGGTTGTCTCGGTTTGGGTGTGGGCGTAGCGGCGGGACCACGCGACTAGGGCGGCGTGGCTGTCGAGGGTCTCGTACGCGTCGGGGACGGCGTCGTCTGCCACGATTGGCGTGTTGTGGGCGAGTGGTATGAATGGTTCTGCTATCTGTGGCGGAGTCTGTTAGGGCGAGGAAGTGCGTAGGCGATTGTGTAACTGGAGACGCCTCGAAAGCCCCGACGCGCTGGACTCGGTGACCTCGTTGCGCGCGCTCCCTCCGGTCGCGTGCTAACGTCGGTCGCCTTCGCCCAGCGCGTCGCCCCTTTCAGTCCCGCCCGCGACAGCCACGTCCTCCCCAGCCGATTCGCTCACTTCGCTCCCGCTCGTTCGCTCATCCCTCGCGTGCGTGTCTCGCGGCACAGAGGCCGCGAAGCCACGCGCCACGACCAGTTGGACACTCCACGGGGCTTTCGAGGAGTCCTCTTCAGCGGACGAGACCAATTTGACCGACACGAACGAATCGACGAGACACACCATCACTCGATAAACGTTCAAACCGATCCGTGCCGACACGTCGAGTATGAAAGTCAAGTACCGCGTCACGAACCCTGAGAGTCCCGAACCGGACTACGAAGCCGTCGAGACCGTCCCCTGCTGTCAGGAGTGTCTCGACGCCTGGGAGCGCGAGACGTTCACCTTCGAGGCGGGCGTCGACCTCGACACCGACGAGTCGGTCGCCATCGTCTGCGTCCGCGCCTACGAACGCACCGACGAGGGCGAGTTCGAGAGCGCGCTTCCGATGTATTACTGCCCCTTCTGCGGGACCGGCATCCTCTGTGTCGAAGTCGACGACTAGCCCGAATTATCCGAATTTCAGTTTGTGCTCGAAGGCGACGTAGACGCTGTGGCCGATGTCGGTCAGCGAGACGAGTTTCCGGCGGCCCGCGCTCCGCACGTCGAGATAGCCCTTCTCCGTCAGCGGGTCGACGACCGCGCTCTGGAGTCGCCGGTACTTCGACTGGCGGTTCGTCGTCGGCGGGTCGACCATGAACCGGAGGTCTGCGTTCTCGGCGAACTCGATGAGGTCGCGCTTGCGGACGGTGTAGCCCTTCTCAGCCTGTTTCGCGAGATAGTCCATCACCGCGATCTGTGGGCGGGTCGGCGACTCGATGGGGTAGTCCGGGAGGGACTCGACGTTCGCGACGCCCGTGGTCCGCGGTTCGCGGTGAACGTCGTGGGCGTTGGTCTCGGGTTCGACGGTGTAGGCCGTCGCGTGGGTCGTCATGCAGGCGATGGTGGTGCCGACGGCCGCCAACGCGGTCCCACTGGAAACGTTGACCAGCACCTCGTCGTCGCCGTGTCGGGCGACGAGCGTGGTCGTCCGGCCGAGCACGTCGTAGATGTCTTGGAGGTCGACGTCGACGCGTTCGACTTCGATACCGGTCTCGACGAGCCTGGCGACGAGGTCGTCGTGGTAGTCGGGTGACGACGACGAGGGCGTCGTCGGCCCGAGCAGGTAGAGGAGGTCGGCGTCGTACCGCGTCGCGGGCAGGAGGATGCGGTCGTGTTCGTACCCGAGCGGGGCGATGTGGACGCGCCGCACCGAGTGGAGTCCACGTGAGTCGTCCATAGCACTCCTGGTCGTGAGAACGGCTTGAATGGTTCGGAGGTGAGTGGGAGAATGTGGATGGTCGGCGTCGAGGAGGTGATGAACGGTCGGTATCGACGAGACCGGAGAGAGTCGACGTCGACGATGGTGGAGGGCCGACGTCGACGAAGCGATGGAGGGCTGGCGTCAGCGGGGCAAACGGACACGCGCCCCACAGCGGGCAGCGGACAGGCGAACACGCCGCGGGGCACGTGCAACTCAGTCAACTCCGGATCGGCTATTGAGAATTGACACGAGACAGCCGTGACAGTCGAGAATATCAGGATGACAAGTAACGGCCACTGGGAGCGCGTATTATCGGCTGGACGGCCGGTAAATCGGGAGAAAACGGGTGGATGGGAATCTCTTGTGAGCGACGTGGAAATAGAGATGACACCTGTTTGAACAAGCCATTGATTACCCCTGATGGCATAGCTTGTTACCAAGGAGCATGGCTTGTGGATTTGGATGACACGAAACAGTACAACGAGCACGCACGGGCCGTCGACGGGGAAGCACAGTTACAGACACTCGTAGACAACGCGCCGGTCGTCCTGTCGGCACTGGACGACGACGGCGTCGTCCTGCTCTCGGAGGGGAGAGGGCTGGACGCGCTCGGACTCGAACCGGGAGAGCTCGTCGGCGACTCCGTGTTCGACCGCTACGACGACGTACCGACCGTCGTCCGTAACGCCCGTCGGGCACTCGCTGGCGACTCGTTCACCGCGACCGAGGAGGTCGAGGGCATCAGTTTCGAGAGCATCTACCGGCCGGTCTTCGGCCAACGGGGCACCGTCGAGTGGGTCGCTCGGGTGTCCGTCGACGTCACCGACCGCCGCCAGTACGAGGAGACGCTGGCCGCGCTCCACGGGTCGACGCTCGCACTGGTCGACGCCGAAACGAAGAGCGAGGTCGCCGAACGCATCGTCGACGCCGCGACCGACGTACTCGATCTGACCGGCGTCGTCCTCTTTCTGTTCGACGAGACGACGAACTGTCTCGAACCCGTCGCGGTCTCGCCCGACGTCGAGTCGTTCGTCGGCGAGCCGCCGACCTACCGTCCGGGGACGTCGATCACCTGGGACGTCTTCGCGGAGGGCGAATCGCGCGTCTACGGCGACGTCCGAGAGTCGGAGTTCGTCGACAACCCCGACACGCGCGTCCGCAGCGGTCTCTACATTCCGTTGGGGAGCCACGGCGTCCTGGTCGCCATCTCCGCCGAGCGCGACGCCTTCGGGGAGGAGACCACCGACCTCGTGACGCTGTTCGCGACGAACGCCGAGGTCGCCCTCGACCGCGTCGACTACGAGGAGATGCTTCGCACACGCGACGACGAGTTACAGACGCAGAACGACCAGCTCACCCGACTCAACGAACTCAACGGCACCATCCGCGAGCTAGTCCAACGGCTCATCCGCGCCGACACACGCGAGGAGATCGAGCGCGCCGTCTGCGAGCGGCTGACGACCGTCGACCGCTACGGGCTGGCGTGGGTCGGCGACGCCGACGTGGTCCGCGAAGAGCTGGTCCCGCGCACCTGGGCCGGTGGCGACCACAGCTATCTCGACAGCGTCGACCGGTCGCTCACGCCCGAGGGCGGTTCGACCGAGCCAGCCTGCGTCGCGGCGAGCAGGCGTGAACTCGTCGCCGTCGACAACGTCGCCGAGGGACTCCGGGACGACCCGTGGCGCAAGGAGGCACTGTCGCGCGACTACCAGTCCGTCCTCGCCGTCCCGCTCGTCTACGAGGGCTTCCTCTACGGCGTGCTCACGGTCTACGCCGCCCGGCTGAACGCCTTCGACGAGACCACCTCGGCGGTCCTCAGCGAACTCGGCGAGACCATCGGCTACGCCATCAACACCGTCGAGACGAGACGGGGCGTGTTGACCGACGGGACGCTCGAACTCGACATCCGGCTCTCGGAGACCGACGACCTGCTGGCCCGCGTCGCGCGGAGCGTACCGTGTCGGCTGGGCTTGGAGGGAATCGTCCCCGAGACGGACACGGCCGTGTTGTTCGTGACCGTCACCGACGCCGACGTCGAGGAGGTTCGCGCGGCCTTCGAGGAGCTGGTGAGCGTCTCGGCGGTCCGCGTCGTCGCCGAACACGACGACGAGGGGCTGCTGGAAGTCGTGACGAGCGGCGAGACGCTGCCGGGGACGTTGACCCGACACGGGGCCGTCCCGAAGTCCGTCACCACGACCGACGACGGCCTGCGCGCCTTGGTCCACGTCGCCTACGACACCGACGTCCGGGCCTTCTTGGCGATGCTCCGCGAGAAGTATCCCGACGTCGAACTGGTGGCCCGCCGCGACCGGGAGCGGTCGCTCGACCCCGGACAGGGCTTCGCGGCCGAACTCGACCGACGGCTGACCGACCGACAGGCGGAGGTGTTGAAGACGGCGTACTGCGGCGGCTTCTTCGAGTCGCCACGCGAGAGCACCGGCGAGGAACTCGGTGCCTCGCTCGGCATCACCCAGCCGACGTTCAACCACCATCTCCGGGCTGGCCAACGGAAGCTGTTCGACCAGCTCTACGACGGCGAGGGTCGCCGTCTAGATGAATAGACGGTCACTCCCGTGTGACTCGTTCCACGAAGAGAACACCGCTATGACCCTCCCACTGATACTGGTGACTGTGAACGTGACACGGACCCACGCATCTCCGACGGCTCGTGTTGCCGCCACGCTCGACATCCGCAACGAACCATGAACGACGAGCAACAGTCCCAACAGACGATTGCCGCAGAGTACACCGAGTTCACCCTCGGAACCAAGACCATCAGCCTCATCTCCGACCCGGACAACGCCCGAGCGTGGCTCAAGTCCGACGTCACAGTGGGTCTCGAGCGATAAGTACGGCTCTCACGGCTTTTCTGACGGTATCACCCGAATCACCCCGAGCGAAGCGACGGTTTCGCCGACGAGCGAGGGACGAAACCCGACGACTGCGGAGGGGTTCGAACGTGTCAGATCAGACTGTACTCTAGATGAATAGTATCCGTTCGGGGCGGCGTCGTTTCACGTAGATAGAACCGATATGGCCTTCCCCGGAGTACCGTGGTATGTGAACACCCGGCCGACGCGGGGCGACCGCGGGTGGCTGGCGACAGCTGTTCACAGTCCAACTGCCATGTGGACCGGACCCGGCCGTGAGGCACGCACCCATCCCTTCCCACACCCCCCTCGTTGCCCCACGCCTATCCTCGGACTGACCGGGTCCGTCCCGTCGACCGGCCGCCACAGACGGCGTTACTGCCAATCGTAACCATAACCATGGCCGTGGTGGCCCGTTCCAACCAATCGAGCGAGCCGCTGCGATGCCGACACGCACAGGGCGTCGGCCGTGCCGCAGTCGGGGATTACTTACCGCTGCCCGGAGAGGCTAGCCTGAGACCGATGGACGAGCGTGACATCAGACTGCTGAAGGCCATCGCGGACCTCGAAACCGGGAGTCCCGAACAGCTCCACGAGGAGACGGGGATTCCCGTTTCGACGATCCACTACCGGCTGAACAACCTTCGGGACGAAGGCATCATCGTCAACGACCTCTACGACATCGACCTCGACGCGCTGGGACTCGGTGTGACCGTCATCGTCGAGATTCTGGCCGACTACAGCGGCAGCCACGAGACGGTCGGCGAGAAGATCACCGATATCGAAGGCGTCACGCAGGTCTACTTCACGATGGGCGAGACCGACTTCGTCGTCATCGCCCAACTCTCCTCCAGCGACATGGTCGAACGGCTCATCAGCGACTTCGAGTCCGTCCCCGAGGTCGAACGCACCAACTCGACGTTCGTCATCTCGACGCTCAGAGAGAGCCACCGCGCGCTCCAACAGTACAGCCTCGACACGCTCGTCGACGAACTCGCCGACGAGTAGCGCGCCCCCTCGCTCGGCTGTCACTTATTTGAGACCCGAACGCGTACCGCATGGTATGTACGAGACCATCCTCCACGCGACCGACGGCAGCCCCTACTCCGCGGCCGCCGCGGAGAACGCCGTCGACCTCGCCGCACAGTACGACGCCGCACTCCACGTCGTCTCGGTCGTCGAGACGGACGTCGCCTTCTCGGAGACCATCTCCGAACAGATTCTGGAGGACCTCGAAAAGCGCGGCCAGCAGGCGGTCGACGCAGTCGCCGAGCGCGCGGCCGAAAGCGGCGTGAGCGACGTCCACACCGCCGTCGTCCAGGGGACACCCCACCGCGCCATCCTCGACTACGCCGACGAGCACGGGGTCGACCTCGTCGTCGTCGGCACCCACGGCCGGACGGGACTCGACCGGCTGCTGCTCGGCAGCGTCGCCGAGCGGGTGCTCCGGACGGCGGAGCTGCCGGTGTTGGTCGTCCGTGGCGAGCCAGAAGAGGAAGAGGAAGAGGAAGAGGAAGAGGAGGAGTGACTCAGAACGGCGTGCCGACCGCGCCGAGGACCATCGTGGCCGCGAGCGCGACGACGCCGACACCGGCGACGGTCTGGACCGCGCCGAAGGCCCGCACGCCGCGACCCTGCGTCAGGCCGAAGACGGCACCCGCTCCCGCGCCGATGAGACTCATCGCGACGGTGATGCTGACCGCGTAGGTCGTCACCGCGAGGCCGACGACGCCGCCGTCGAACTGCGGCAGGAGCGTCGACGTGAACGCGAGCATACTGAGCGGGGGTGAGAGCGTGAACAGTGCCCCGACGAGACCGGTCTTCAGATAGGCTCGGACGCTCCGGTCGTGTTCGGCGTGGCTGTCGTGGTCGGTCGTCCCGAAGAACGGCAGACCGACGTGGACGTGGCTGTGACTCTCGCCGCCGTGGTCGTGTTCGTAGACCGCGGCACGGAGACCCGAGACGGCCATCATGGCACCGAAGAGACCGAGGATGACGCCTGCGGCCGTCGTCCCGACCGTGTCGAGAATCGGCGGGAACGACGTGCTGCCGAGGACGAGATAGGCCAGTCCGACCCAGACGACGACGACGGCGGCGTGGCCGAGGCTGAAACAGGCCCCGACGAGTGCCGACAGCCGGGCGTCGCCGTAGCGACTCGTGAGCGATGAGATGCCCGCGACGTGGTCGGGTTCGATGGCGTGGGTGACGCCGAGCAATCCGGCCGTCGCGAGCGCGACACCGACCGACTCTGCACTCATGATACTGCCCGGTTCACCGTCGGGTGATTTGAGTTCCCCGGTCCGGCGGCGGATGCCGCGGAGCCGGTGACTGTGTGTGCGTCACGCATGGATTCCTCCGTGTCTTTCTCGGTGTCAGTGCTAACCGTATTCGAGTGGGCAAATATTGGGTGATTCGGCCAAGCCTATTACATTCTTCTCGGAACGGTGCGCTATGCGTGACAAACACCAATTGACTGTCGAGCAGCGGGATGGACGCTGCGCGCCCTCCGCGACCCCGGGAGCGGTCGTCCATGACTGAGGAGTCACTCGTCCCCGGCGAAGTGATTCCGGGCGACGGCACCGTCACCATCAACGAGGGGCGGAAGGAAGCGACCGTCAGCGTCGCCAACACGGGCGACCGGCCGGTCCAGGTCGGCTCGCATTTCCACTTCTTCGAGGTGAACAAGGCGCTCGACTTCGACCGCGAGACCGCCTTCGGGATGCGACTCGACATCCCCGCGGGCACAGCCGTCCGGTTCGAACCCGGCGACGAGCGCGAGGTCGACCTCGTCGCCTACGCAGGCAAGCAGCGTATCACCGGCATGAACAGCCTCGTCGACGGCGCGACGAGTCGTGGCGCGCGCGAGGACGCACTGAAACGTGCCCGCGACGCCGGATTCAAGGGGGCCTGAGATGGCGCGCGACTTGGACAAAAAGCGGTATACGGACCTCTACGGGCCGACCGAGGGCAGCAAAGTGCGCCTCGGCGACACCACTCTATTCGCCGAGGTCGAGGAGGACTACACCACCTACGGCGACGAGGCGGTCTTCGGCGGGGGGAAGACCCTCCGTGACGGGCTCGGGATGGCTCCCGGCACGACGGCCAAAGAGGGCGCGCTCGACTGGGTGCTGACGAACGCGACCGTCATCGACCCGGTGCTCGGCATCGTCAAGGGCGACATCGGCATCAAGGACGGCGAAATCGCGGGCGTCGGCAAGGCCGGCAACCCGAACACGATGGAGGGGGTCCATCCGGACCTCGTCGTCGGCGCGAGCACGGACGTCTACCCCGCGGAGGGCCGCATCGCCACCGCGGGCGCGCTGGACATCCACGTCCACTTCAACAGCTCCGGTCTCGCCGAACACGCGCTGGCCGCGGGCATCACGACGATGATGGGCGGCGGCTACGGCGGCGGCGCGACCACGACCACGACCGGCCCGGTCAACATCAAACGCTTCCTGCAGGCGGCCGAGGAGTGGCCCATCAACGTCGGCTTCTACGGCAAGGGCAACAGCAGCAAGCCCGCCAGCCTGGAGGAGCAGGCGGAGGCGGGGGCCTGCGGGCTCAAACTCCACGAGGACTGGGGGGCGACGCCCGCGGCCATCGACACCTGTCTCTCCGTCGCCGACGACATGGACCTCCAGGTCTGTCTTCATACTGATACGCTCAACGAGGCCGGCTTCGTCGAGGACACCTTCGCCGCCATCGACGGCCGGACGATCCATATGTTCCACATCGAGGGCGCGGGCGGCGGCCACGCCCCGGACATCCTCGAGCTCGTCGGCGAGCCGAACATGCTGCCGTCGTCGACGAACCCGTCGATGCCCTACACGGTCAACACGTTCGACGAACATCTCGACATGGTGATGGTCTGTCACCATCTGAACCCCGACGTCCCCGAGGACGTCGCCTTCGCCGAGTCGCGCATCCGCGCGGAGACGCTCGGCGCGGAGGACGTCCTCCACGACGAGGGCGCGGTCAGCATGATGACCTCCGACTCGCAGGCGATGGGGCGGATCGCCGAAGTGATTCCCCGTACCTGGCAGACGGCGGACAAGATGAAGAAACAGCGCGGGCCGTTACCCGAAGACGAGGACACTAGAAACGACAACCACCGTATCAAGCGCTACGTCGCGAAGTACACGAAGAACCCCGCCATCGCGGCGGGCATCGACGACTACGTCGGCTCGCTCGAACGCGGCAAGCTCGCGGACATCTGTCTGTGGGACCCGGCGTTCTTCGGCATCAAGCCGGACCTCGTCATGAAGGGCGGCTTCCCCGTCCTCTCGGAGATGGGCGAGTCCAACGGCTCGCTCATGACCTGCGAACCCGTCAAGCAGCGGCCGCGTGCGGGTGCCATCGGCAAGGCCAAACACGCCCTGTCGCTGGCGTTCGTCAGCCAAGCCGCCGCCGAAGCGGAGGTCGGCGAGAAGTACGGTCTCGACAAGACGGTCGTCCCCGTTCGGGGGACGCGGAACCTCGACAAGGGCCAGATGCTCTACAACGAGGCCACCCCGGACATCGACGTCGACGCCGAGACCTTCGAGGTGAAGGTCGACGGCGAGATCGTCACCAGCGAACCCGCCGAGGAGATCCCGCTCGCACAGCGGTACACCCTGTAACTGCCTCACTCACCCACTCACATCACCAATGAAACTCAGCCCCAAAGACGAAGAACGGCTCACGGTCTTCATGGTCGCCGAACTGGCCCGCCGCCGCAAGGAGCGCGGCGTGAAACTCAACCATCCCGAGACAGTCGCCTACATCTCCGATTGGGTCTGCGAGGGCGCGCGCGACGGCCGCGACGTGGCCGAACTTCGCGCCGACGCGACCCAGCTGCTGACCCGTGCGGACGTCATGGAGGGCGTCCCCGAGATGATCGACATGATTCAGGTCGAACCCACCTTCCCCGACGGCACGAAGCTCGTCACCGTCCACGACCCCATCCGGCTGGAGGGCGACGAATGAACTACCGCAACGTCGCGAAGGTCGGTATCGGCGGTCCCGTCGGCTCAGGGAAGACCTCGCTCATCAAGGAGATAACGCCCTCTCTCCTCGAAGACGAACTCGACGTCGGGCTCATCGCCAACGACATCCTGACCCAGGAGGACGCGAAGGCACTCAAGGCCGCCTTCGCGGGCGACATCCCCGACGAACTCGTGCAGGGCGTCGAGACCGGCGCGTGTCCGCACACAGGAATCAGAGAGGACCCCTCGATGAACTTAGAGAAGATCAACGAGTTCGTCGACACCGAACCCGACCTCGACCTCGTGATCGTCGAGAGCGGCGGCGACAACCTCGCGGCGACGTTCAACCCCGAACTCGCCGACTACTTCATCTACATCATCTCGGTAGCCGAGGGCGACGACATCCCCCGCAAGCGCGGGCCGGGCGTCGTCGACGCCGACCTGCTCATCATCAACAAGACCGAACTCGCGCCCTACGTCGACGCCGACTTGGAAGTCATGGAGCGCGACGCCCGCGAGGTTCGGGACGGCCCGACCGTCTTCACCGACTGCAAGACCGGCGAGGGCATCGAGGCCGTGGTCGAACACATCCGCGAGCAGGTGCTCTTCGCGTAGATGTCCACGGAATTCCGCCCCGCGTCGTTCGACGAGTACGCGACCGAAGCCGTCCCGCAGGCCGCCGCAGGCTCCGCGGGCAAGAACGGCATACTGGAAGCGACGTTCGCGGCCGATTCGACGGGGCAGACACGGCTCGTCCGCGACTACGCGAAGGTCCCCTTCCACGTCACGGGCGACCTGAGCCACGACCAGGAGCTGCCCGAACTGGCGAGCCTGTTCGTCCAGTCGCCGACGGGCGGCATCGCGCAGGGCGACCGACACAGTATGGACGTCGAGGTCGGCGCGGACGCGAAGGCCCACGTCACCACCCAGAGCGCGACGCAGGTGCTCGGGATGGAGCGCAACTACGGCCGTTCGGACGTCACCATCAGCGTCGACGACGGCGGCTACGTGGAGTTCCTCCCCGAGCCGGTCATCCTCTTTCGGGACTCGCGGCTGCTCCAGCGGGTCGACATCGAGTTGGGCGAGGACGCGACCGCCGTCTTCGGCGAGACAGTCGTCCCCGGCCGACTCGCCCGCGGTGAGGCGTTCGATTACGACCGCTACTACTCGCGAATCACGGCGTGGGACGGGAGAGACGACGGAGACAGTGCTGACGGCGGCCGACGACTGTTCGAAGACGTCGTCCATCTCGCGGGCAAAGACGCCGTCCAGGGACCGGGCGTCTTCGGCGACTACCGCGTGCTCGGCAACCTCTACGTCGTCGGGACGGGGTTCGACGAGGGCGAGGCCGCCGAACTGAGCGACCGGTTGCACGAACGGGTCGCAGGCGACGGCGACGAGGAAACCGAGGCACTCGCGTCGGCGTCGACGCTCCCTCGAGAGCGCGGCGTCGTCGTCCGCGCGCTCGGGCCACGGACCGACACCGTCACCACGGCACTCGCCGCCGCGTGGGACGAGACACGGCAGGCGCGCTTCGGCGTCTCCGCCCCGGAATCGAGGAAGCTCTGATGTTGGTCGCAGACGGGGTGCGAGGCAACGTCCACGAGGACGACGCACTGCACGACGCGTACCACGACCACGAGGACGCGGGGACGCTCGAACGGGTCGTCGTCGACCGCACGACCCGGCGGCGCTCGCGGTTCCGGACGACCACGGAGTCGGGGACGGACCTCGGCGTCGTCGTCGGAACGGGAGAACTGACGCCCGGCGACGTGCTCGCCGTCGACAGCGAGCGGCTGTTCGTCGTCGAGTTCGAGCGGGAGGACGCGGTGGTCGTCGAGCTACCCGAGAGCGAGGGCGACGCCGAGACGCTCGCCGCCGCCGTCGCGTTCGGCCATCTCGTCGGCAACAAACACTGGGACCTCGCGGTCGACGACGGCGAGGTGTACGTTCGCGTCGGCGCGGACGGCCACCGCGTCGAAGAGGAACTGGACGCCGAGTTGCTCGACGGCGCGACGCTCCGGCGCGAGCAAGTCGACCCGACGCTGTTCGACGAGAGTCCGGGGGACCACGAGCATACGCACGGCGGTGAAGGACACGGCCACAGCCACGACCACGGCGGTGGAACGCACGACCACGACCACGGAGACGCGGGCCACAGCCACCCCGTCTCGCGCCCGAGGGAGGGCCGTGATGACTGACTCGGATCCGCTCGCGACGGTGACGGCCTTCCAGTTGGCCGACTCCTTCCTCCCGGTTGGGACCTACACCGCCTCCTACGGTCTCGAACAGTTCGTCGCCAGCGACGCCGTCGACGACGTCGAGAGCCTCCAGACCGTCCTCGAAGACTACCTCCGTCACCAGATCGGGCCGTGCGACACGGTCGTCCTCGCCCGCGCCTACGACGCAGCGAGCGAGGGGGACCTCGACGGCGTGGTCGCCACTGACCGCCGACAGGAGGCGGTGACGCTCACCGCGGAGTTCCGCGAGAGTTCGACGAAGTCCGGCGGCCAACTACTCTCGTTGCTGGCCGAGACGGAGGACGACGAGTTCCTGGCGGCGTACCACTCGCGCGTCGCCGACGGCGACGCGCCGGGCAACTACGCCGCGGCCTTCGGAGCCGTCGCAGCAAGTCAAGGAATTCCCCGCGAGACGGCCTGTCTCGCGCAGGGATACGGTTTCGTCGTCGGCCTGCTCGGGGCGGCCCAGCGGCTGATGCGGATCGGCCACACCGACACCCAGCGGGTGCTGGCCGGGCTGAAGCCCGTCGTCACCGAGATTGTCGCCGACCACGAGACGCGGCCGCTCGACGAGATCCAGTCGTTCGCGCCGATGGTCGAGTTGGCGTCGATGGAACACGAGCGCGCCGAGCGGCGGCTGTTCGTCAGCTGACAGCCGCCGCCGTCCGCTTCACGTCGGCTCAGACGGTCGTTGATAGTTGTGTCTCCCCGCCTACATCAACCGCGCACATTCGCTAAACAAACATAACGGAATTTTGATACTCTCGGTGCTGAAAACGGAGCGTGCGACCAACGTCCCCGTCGGGGACGGTCGCCGCTCAGAGGCATCCACCGATTCGACGCTCTCCTGCGTTCTGGCCGTCGGCGGTAGTCTCGCGGACTCGGGCAACTGCTCGCAACTACTCGACCGATGGCCGGAGCGCGTTCTTCTCTCGGAGGTGTCGACGACGAACAATGGACCTTGTCGATAACGGGCAGCAGATGCTGTCGGCGACGGACAGTGGACGCTGTCGACGACGAGCAATGGACCCTGCCGACGACGAGCGTCACGACGCTGGTGTCGCGGGGAGCGTGACGGTGACGGTCGTACCCTGTCCGTCGTCAGCGAGGCCGATGTCGATGTCGCCGTCGACGGCATCGACGAGCCAGTAGCTGAGCCACAGGCCGAAGCCGTCGCTGTGGTCGAGCGGCGTCTCCTCGTTGCCGAGCAGTCGCCGCTCGTGGGGCGGAATGCCGGGTCCGTTGTCGACGATGCGGACGACGACCTGTGGCCGCGCGCTCGCGGCCCGACAGGAGACGTCGACGGCGACGCGGGGTGTCTCGGCGTCGTTGTGGACGATGGCGTTCTCCACGAGTTGCTGAAAGGCGAACCCGAGTCGGTCGGTCGCGAGCACCCTCGCCTCGGTGGGTGCCGAGAGCGTCACCGCCGCGTGGGGGAACGCCTCCTCGACCGTCGAGAGACAGCGTTCGAGCAGTGCGACGACGTCGACCGGATACGTCGGTGATGGTTCGTCGAGCGTCGACTCGACGAGTCGGGCGGCGTCGCTGAGTTCGAGGAGGTCGTTCGCAGTCCGAGAGATGACGGTGGCGAACGGGCGGGCCGCCGGGTCGCGGTCGACGAGGAGGTCGGTGTAGCCCTCGATGATGTTGACGCGCGTACGGATGTCGTGACGGAGGACGCGGTTGAGGACCGAGAGCCGCTGTCGGTGGCGGGTGAGCCGCTGGTTCTGTCGTTCGAGGTTGGTGACGTCGACGACCGAGAGGATGACACCGCCCGCTCCCTCGTCGCGGAGGGGAGCGGTATCCAGCGAGTACCACCGTCGGTCGCCGTCGGGAAACTGGACCTGTAGCTCCACGCCCGAGACGCTCTCGCCCGTCTCGATGGTGTGGCGCGCCGCCGAGTCCTCCGGCGACAACGGTTCGCCGTCGGCGGTGAACAGCCGGACGTGCTGGGAGTCGAACAGTTCGTCGAGCGACCCGATGCCGGTCCGTTCGACCAGCCGCTCGAACTCGCCGCTGGCGCGGACGATCCGTCCATCCTGGTCGAGGACGGCGAGTCCGACTGGCGCGGTGTCGAGGACCCGCGCCAGCAGCTTCCGCTCGTCGGCGAGCGCGACCTGTGACTGCTGGCGGTCGATGAGCGTCCCCATCTCCGTCGCCACCGTCGACAGCAGGTCGAGGAGCTGCTCGTCGCGCTCGCGGCGGTCGGCCAGGAAGAAGACGAGGACGACGATGACCGACCCGTCGTGACAGATCGGGACGCTGACAGCCGACTCGAACCCGGCGGCGGCGACCTCCGCGGCACGACAGAAGGGGTCGTCGTCGCCAGTCGGGAGGTCGGCGAGCCAGATCGGCGTGGCCGACGCCCACGTCCGACCCGGCAACCCCTCGCCCGGCGCGAAGCTGAACGAGGCCGACAGCTCCCGAAAGGTCCGGTGGCCGGAGTCGCTCCCGTGCCAGATGGGACTCGGCTCCAGCCGTCCCTCCGCGTCGTCGGGAAGCCACGCCTCGCCGTAGACGAACGGCGTCGTCCGGCAGATGGTGTCGACGACGGTTCGCAACGCCTCCGCCGTCGTCTCGGCGGTCGCCGTCTCCCTGATGACCTGTTGGAGTAGCTGCCGCTCGGCGAGCGTCCGCGTCTCGTCCGTGATGTCGATGCCCTCCGCGAGAACCGCGTCGACGTCGCCGTCGGCGTCACGGAGGGGTCGGAGGGAGACGGTGAGCGTTACGGTGTCGTCGACGCCGTAGTGCTCCGCGTCGAACCGGACGAACTCGCCGTCGGCCGCGCGGCCGATGGCGGCGACGAGTTCCTCGCGCTGCTCGTCGCTTTGGTCCCACCACGGCAGCGTCCAGAAGGGCTGGCCGACGACGTCCGCCTCGGCCGCGTCGACGAACCGGAGTGCCGCGTCGTTCACGCGGCGGAGCGTCCCGTCGGTGTCGAGAAGTCCGACGAACGCGCCGGGATCCACGAAGAGCGCGTCGAACCAACGGTCCGGCGGGTCTCCACTGTGGCCGTCTGGATCCCTCATGGTTAACGTAATTATGATGTGTGCCGACATTAATCGTTGCGACGGCCGTGACAGGTCGCTGGGGCCGCCAGTAGATTGATATCGGGGGTGGCGTATGCTAGCAGTGATGTCTTCGACCATTGACCGTGACACACTCGTCGACAAGCTATCCGGCCGTGACTGTCACTACTGTGACGACGGGACCCTCTCCAGTGGGACGTACAAGGACAACACCGCCGTGGTCTGCGGAGACTGCGACACGCCCGCGCTCCAGCTCTGGTGAGCCGCGTCGAGTGAGGCGGGCGGCCGCCTCCGTGCCGTCGAGTCGGCCCGAGCAGTCGAAGTCGAACGAGCGAGGAGCGTCCGCTGGACCGCGAGCGTGGAACGCTGCACCGCGTCCGGCAGGCGCAGTCCAAGCGTTCTTACCGCTGGCGCGACAAGGTCAAGCGATGCCACGAATCGAAGTCTCCCTGTCGGACGACGTCCATTTCCAGTTCGAACGCATGGTCGACGAGGAGTTCGTCAACGAGGACCAGGCGGTCGAGGAGTTGCTGTCGGCCGGGCTCGAAGCCTACAACGTCGCCCCGGAGGCCGAAGACCGGACGGGCTACGAACAGGGTGCAGAAGACAACCTCTTCGACACGGACGGCGAGGACCCGAGCGCCCGCGACACGCTCTGAGCTAGACGAACAGTAATCCGACGCCACCCGCGACCGCCAGCCCTCCTAACCCGACGCAGACGCCCCAGAAGGGGACCCGCCGGACGAGTTTCATCAGCGCGCCGATAGTCAGATACCCCACGAGCGCCGCGACCGACAGCGAGACGAGCGCCGCGGCTGGCGTGACGCCCGGCAGCCCCCCGAGGTCGGCGACGGCCAGCACCCCGCCGCCGAGCGCGGCCGGAATCGAGAGGAGAAACGACAGCCGAAACGAGTCGGGACCGTCGTGGCCGCGGAGCAAGAGCGCGCTCGCAGTCGTCCCCGACCGGGAGACGCCGGGGAGGACGGCCAGCCCCTGTAACGTCCCGACGACGACGGCGTCTACGAGGTCCGGATTCTCGCGGCCGCCGAGCGACAGCGACCCGGCGAACCGCTGGAGCAGTCCAGTCAGCACAAGGAGACCGCCGACGAGTGCGACGAACGCGCCGCCGGTTAGTTCCGAGACGAACCGGTCGAGCGCGCTGTAGGCGACGATAGCAACGACGCCAGAGGCGAGCGTCCCGAGCGCGAGAAACGAGAGCGTCGCGGTCTCGCCGTCGAAGGCCGTTCCAGGTCGCCACGAGGGGAGACGGCGAGCCACGCCGAGCAGTTCGTCGCGGTAGTAGACGGTCGCCGAGAGCGCGGTTCCGGCGTGGAGAAAGAGCGCGTAGGCGACGGCGGTCGAGGGGTCCGAGCCGAGCGCGGTCAAGGCGATGGCGATGTTGCCCTCGCTGGAGATGGGGAGCCACTCGAAGACCCCCTGCAACAGTCCAACGACGACGGCGATGACGAGCGCGCGGTCCATGTCCTCACCGGCGGGAGAGTCCTACAAAAACGGTTCGGGACGTCGGCTCAGTCCTCCGCGGTGTCGGCCGCGGCCGTACGGATTGTCGCCTCCGAGCGGACGTCGGCGACGAGGTCCGACAGCAGATGGACGTAGAGGACGAGACCGACGAACACGGCGAGAAAGCCGTCGACGAGTACGAGTCCGCCGACCGCGAGACCGCCGAGGACGACGTGGCTCAGGAGCCGCCGGAGGACGCCCACGTCGCCCGGGTCGAAGATGGCACTCTGGTCGAGGAAGACGATGCGAGGGTCACGAAGGCAGCGACGGACGGCCGTCCACGAGCCGGTGTTGAGCCGGGCGACGAGGAAGTGATCGAAGTCGATGCCGACGCCGACGGCGGCCGCGAGCCCGACGAGCAGCCACCACGGATACGGGACGTCGACAGCGAGGAGGACGGTACCGGCGACCGCGAGCGAGCCGAGGAGATGGTGTTTCGAGTAAATCGTCGCTCACCAGCCACTCCGACGGGCGGGGGCGGGATAAAGCCGTCCCGGTCGGAGACGGGCGAATCCACCCGACGACGAGAACCTGACAGCCGACAAACGTTCTGTGGATTCAGCTATGCAAACAATGAAGTGTGACAGCGTACCTATGAAACTGTGAATGTCACTCTCGGAACTCATCGCGGGCGTCGAAGACCATCGGAAGACGCTCACCGTCGTCAACGCGAGTCCGGGGGTCGCCGACAGTCTCCGTGACTACTTCGTCGATAGAAACCTCCACGTCGCCGAAGAGACCTCCGAACACACACCGAAAAACTACATCGTCCTCGGGCAGGACGAGACGTTTCTCACGGCGACCAGCGTCGCGACCCTCCTCGCCGACGAACAGGTCGACCCGGGCTTCGAAAACGCCAGCTACCGGCCGGTGCTCGACGAGATGGACGAGACCATGTTCACCTCCTACGACATCGGGCGGATGGTCGCGGCCTCGCGAGAGATCGAAGACCGCGCGTGGCGAAACGGGAAGGGACAGCTCCACGCCGGGTTCCAGCGGCTCTCGACGCTCGAAACGCAGTTCGAGGTCTACAGCCGACTGGGGAGCCGCGGCGACCTCGATGTCCACGCCTACGCCGCACCCGACGTCGACGTTCCGGAGACGCCGGGCGTGCGGGTCCACGTCGAAGACACGGAGGAGATCCGTCGCTCGTGGTTCGTCGTCTACGACGGCGGCGGCGTCGACGAGAACAAATGTGCCCTCCTCGCCGAGGAGCGAGAGCCGCGGGAGTTCTACGGCTTCTGGACCTACGGTAGCGACACGGTCGACTACATCATCGACCATCTGACCACGTCCTACGCGTTCGCCGAGACCGACGGTGGCGATGGCGACGGTGACGGCCGCGAGCGGCCGACGGGGCGTCGGGGAGACCGGCCGCTCCAGCCACCGCAACGGCTCGTCAGCCGGTAGTCGTCGCGTCGGCGACGCGGGTGCTCAGAGTCCCATCGCTTCGATCTGTTCTTGATACCGGTTGCGGATGGTGACCTCCGTCACCTGTGCGACGTCGGCGACCTCCCGTTGGGTCTTCTTCTCGTTACAGAGCAGCGAGGCAGCGTAGATTGCGGCGGCCGCGAACCCGGTCGGCGACTTGCCGGACAGGAGACCCTTCTCGGCGGAGACGTCGATGATCTCGTTGGCCTTCGACTGGACCTCTTTGCTCAACTCGAGTTCGCTCGCGAACCGGGGGACGAACTGCTTGGGGTCGACCGGCTTGAGTTCGAGACCGAGTTCCTGGGAGATGTAGCGGTAGGTGCGGCCGATCTCCTTCTGTGGGACGCGCGAGACCTCGGCGACCTCGTCGAGGCTTCGAGGAATGCCCTCCTGCCGACAGGCGGCGTAGAGCGCGCTCGTCGCGACGCCTTCGATGGAGCGGCCGCGGATGAGATCCTCGTTGAGCGCGCGTCGGTAGATAACCGACGCCACCTCGCGGACGGAGTCGGGGACGCCGAGCGCGCTCGCCATCCGGTCCAGTTCCGACAGTGCGAACTGGAGGTTACGCTCGCCCGCATCCTTCGTTCTAATTCGTTCCTGCCACTTGCGCAGGCGGTGCATCTGGCTCCGCTTCTCCGAGGAGAGCGACCGCCCGTAGGCGTCTTTGTTCTTCCAGTCGATAGTCGTCGTCAACCCCTTGTCGTGCATCGTCTTCGTCGTCGGGGCACCGACACGCGATTTGGACTGCCGTTCGGAGTGGTTGAACGCCCGCCACTCGGGACCGTGGTCGATGTTGCTCTCGTCGACGACAAGCCCGCAGTCGTCGCAGACGAGTTCGCCATCGGTCCGGATCAACGCCTCGGAGTTGCACTCCGGACACGCCTCCTGGGCTGACTCCGACTCGACATCCGTTTCGCGCTCGCGCGTTCGCTGCCGTTCACGAAACGAATCTGTCATCATCTGAGACTCACGTCCCCCAGTACTTAATTGTCTGTCGGACGCTGGCACGGCACACTCTCTCCCACACCGACGTGTTTGTTGTAGAGAATTGGGTCTTACGCACAATTCTTTTGCAGTCGGAGCGAGTATCGGGGGTATGACCGGAGACGACGGGTCGTCCGACCGTGGTCCGACCGATGCCGCGTTCGACCCGAGCGACAAGCGGGCGCGGACGCTCGGCCGGGGCTTCTTCGAGGAGGAGAGTGCCCCCGGTTCGGCGATGGCGCATCTCTACCGCGGCGAGCTTCACCGCATGAAGCTCTGGCGCGAGCGACTTGACCGCACGACCAACTGGGCGGTGACGGTGATGGCCGCCATCCTCACCTGGGCGTTCGCGGACCCCTCGAATCCCCACTATGTCATCCTCGTCGGAGGAGTCATGGTCGGCATCTTCCTCGTCATCGAGGCGCGACGCTACCGCGGCTACGATATCTGGCGCTCGCGTGTGCGACTCTTACAAGAGAACGTTTTCGCCTACGCACTCGACCCCTCACACGGCGTCGTCGACGACGACTGGCGGCGGAAGTTGGCCGACGACTACCGGACGCCGACGACGAAGATCAGCTACGAGGAGGCCATCGCCCACCGGCTGCGACGGGTCTATCTCCCGCTTTTCACCGTCCTCGTCGCCGCGTGGCTGGTCCGCGTCTGCGTGATGCCGCCGACCGGCTGGCCGACGACCGCCGCCGTTGGAATGGTTCCCGGCGTCGTCGTCACCGGTGGAATCGGTCTCGTATATCTCGGTCTCGTCTCCGTGACGTTCCGACCGCGCCGGTGGCGCGCGCACGGCGAACTGCGGAACCACGACATCGGCGCGTGGGACGACATGGAGTGACCGAGACCGTCGTTTGTGGAGGGAATAGCGGTCCGATAAATGGCATAGTGCGATAGCAAACCGGCATGAGACACTGAACTGTCGACACGAGAGACACCACGCGGGACGACACGGAGGGAGGCGAAACAGAGAAGGACGACACGGAGAGCGACACAGCAGGAGGCGACACGGCGAGGGGCGACATCGGAGCCGCGAGACCGGGGGGTCGCCATCACAGATGCCGGTGAGACTGTACCCTTCGACAATATCTATCCGTCCGCACCGAGAAGGCGTGGACATGACACACGTCATCGTTGTCGGCGGCGGACCCGCAGGACTGAGCGCAGCGCTGTTCACACAGAAGAACGGCCTCGAAACCACCGTCTTCGACACCGATAAGACCTGGATGCACAAGGCGCATCTGTTCAACTATCCGGGCATCGGCTCGCAGGACGGGACGGCCTTCCTCGACACCCTCCGTCGGCAGGTCGACAGTTTCGGCGTCGAGCGCCACCAGGGTGAGAAAGTCACCGACGTCGCTGCGACTGACGACGGCTTCACCGTCACGGTCGGCGACGACGAGCACGAGGCAGATTACGTCGTGCTCGCGACGGGCGCGAACCGCGATCTCGCCGAATCGCTCGGCTGTGAGTTCGACGGCGACCTCGTCGACGTCGACGTGACGATGGAGACGAGCGTCGAGGGTGCCTACGCCACGGGCGCGATGGTCCGCGCCGAGGAGTGGCAGGCGGTCATCTCCGCGGGCGACGGTGCGGCCGCGGCCCTGAACATCCTCTCGACGGAGAAGGGCGAGAACTACCACGACTTCGACGTCCCTGCCGACGCCGACCGCGTCTTCGGCGAGCTGGCCGACGAAGAGTAAGTTCGCACCCCAGATTTCTGTTTTTTCGCCGCGTCGCTCCGATGTCCGAAGCGACAGCCAGGCCTCTGAGTGCCAGCAACGCTACTGAGCGACAGCCACGCTATCGAAGCGACAGCCACGTCGCCGCCGCCTGAACCACCGCCACGGGTATTTCGTATCGCACTCGAAGGTTTATGGTCGGGGTGTTCGCAACGTTCAACACCTCGTCGTGTGACGTTTCGCACATGAACGTAGCCGAGGCCGCCGCCACCTGCGACGACGTACTCGACGCGGTGGGTGAGGCGGTCATCGCCGACCGGCAGTTCCTCGAAACCGTCCTGACGGGCGTCCTCGCCCGCGGGCACGTCCTCCTCGAAGACGTCCCCGGCACGGGCAAGACGCTCACGGCTCGGAGTTTCGCCAGCGCGCTCGGTCTCTCCTTCAAGCGCGTCCAGTTCACCCCCGATCTTCTCCCCGCGGACATCACCGGCTCGAACGTGTTCAACCGCGCCGAGAGTTCCTTCGAGTTCCAACCCGGCCCGGTCTTCGCCAACATCGTCCTCGCTGACGAGATCAACCGCGCGCCGCCGAAGACGCAGGCCGCGCTGCTGGAGGCGATGGGCGAGGGGCAGGTCACTGTCGACGGCGAGACCCACCCGCTGCCCGAACCGTTCTTCGTCATCGCGACGCAGAACCCCGTCGAACAGGAGGGAACCTTCGCGCTGCCGGAGGCCCAGCGCGACCGCTTCGTCGTCAAGACCGAGTTGGGCTATCCCTCCCGCGAGGGTGAACGCACTCTCATCGACCGTCGCGCCGAGCGTGCCTCGCAGTCGCCGAGCGTCGACCCCGTCCTACAGGGCGATGCCGTCACCGACCTCCAAGCGGTCCCCGAGACGGTCCGCGTCGACGGCAAGCTCCGCGACTACGTCGTCGACCTGGGGAGAGCGACCCGCGACGACGACCGCGTCGACGTCGGCGTCTCACCCCGTGGCATCCAGCGACTGTTCGAAGCCAGCCGCGCCGTCGCCGTCGTCGCTGGCCGCGACTACGTCGTCCCGGACGACGTGAAACGCATCGCACCGGTGGTCTTCGGCCACCGGCTCGTCCTGACGAACGAGGCCGCTGTCCGCGACACCGACCCCCGTGTCGTCATCCGCGACGTGCTCGACCGCGTCGAGGTTCCCGCCGTCGCGAGCACGGGGACGTAGCGCGGCGAACTAGCGCAACGCGACGACCAGCGAGACGACGCCAGCGACGGCCGCAGCAAGCGCGAGGAGTACCGGCGTCTCACTCCCGGCTGCGAGCCGCGGCACCGACCGCGCGAGCGCGAGCACGGCACCCGCGGCCAGCGCGCCGACGAGCAGGCTGCCAGCCACGTGGACGAGTTCCGTCTGTCGGGTCGGCGCGCGGCGGCCGACCTCTCGGCCCAGTCCGACCGCGTACTCACCAGCGTCCCAGACGGCGAGACTCGCGACGAGACAGCCGAGGACGAGCGGCGCGCTCACCCCGACGGTCTTCGCGAGCGTGGCCGCGACGAACAGGCCGCTGCCAGCGACGCCCGCCGCGGCGGCCCGCCCCGAGAGGAAGCCGAGCCAGCCGCCGACGACCAGCCCGAGCGTCACCCAGGCGGTGACGACGAGCGCGCCCACCAGGAGCCCGAGGACGACGGTCTGCGGCCCGTAGAACTCCACGACGCTCGTCGCAACCGAGTCGAACTCGGTCGCGAGCTCCGTCGGCAGCAGCTCGAGGACGGTCGCGAAGAGCGCGTCGACCACACCGGCGGGGTCGGCCGACGCGGCGGCGACGAGCAGCCCGCCACCGGCCACCGCGACGACGTAACTGCGGGTTCGTTCGTCGACGCGAGCGGCCCGTCGAAGCGCGGCGAGGACGCCGACCGCAAGAAGCGAGGCGGCCGCGATGGTGACGAAGAGCCACCGAAGGCTGGGCGCGTTCGAGACGACGGCGAGCAGCGTCGTGACCGCCGCGGGCAGCCGCGAGAAGACGGGGTCGGAGGGGATGGCCGCGACGACGCCGACGAACGCGAGCAGCAGCCCGCCGAAGCCGGACCACAGGAGCGTCCGGTCGAGGGCTGCCACCGTCGCCGTCACCGTCTCGACAGTCTCGTCGGGCGTCAGTTCGGCCAGCGGCAGCCGATTCAGTGCCCAGCGGGCGGCGACGGCCGCGGCGACGAGCAGGACCGCAAAGGAGATGAGATGCGGTTCGTCCGCCGGGGTCGGGCGTATGAAGGTCGCTTCGGCCGCGCTCGTCAGTCCGTCGGCGACCTCACCCGCGGGCGTCAGCGGCAGCAGCGAGGCGGCCGCCAGTCCGAGGAAGGCCACAAGCGGTATCCCGAGCGTCGCAGCGGTGACGGCCGTCAGTCGGCGGAGCGCGTCGGTCGTGAGCACGTCGCGGACGGCCGCGGCCGCACCGAACCCCCCGACGGTCAGTCCGGCGACGACGAAGACGCTGCCGACCGCGACGCTGCCGTTCAGCTGTTGTAAGAGTGTGTAGCCGACGCCGACGGCGAGACCGACACCCGCCGGGAGCAGGAGCAGGCTCCCCGCGAGTGTCGCCGGAAGCCGGAAGCGGTCGCGGGCGACACACCACAGCGCGGCGGCGAGTGCGAGGCTGCCGCCGACGCCGACGCCGACCGGCGTCGTCAGCCCGGTCGCCGTGACGAGGAGCGCGGTCACGAGGAGCGTGCCGAGGAGGACCAGCCCGCTACCGAGTCGGGTGGGTCCCCACGTCGACTCGGGCGGGCTGTGCTCGTTTGCCTCCGGAAGGCGTCCGTCCCGGCGAGCGTCGGCCGGAGCGTCGGACGCCGTGGACTGAGCAGGCGAGGCGGGCGAGGCAGACGAGCGGCCAGCGGGGTGAGAGTCGGACATGGTCAGATCAGAGCAGTCGGGAGAGCGTGCGTTCGAGGAGCAGTTCCAGGGGGTCGGCAGGGTCCCAGTCGGCGGCGGTCACGCCGCCGTCGAGCCGACGGAGCCTGACCTGTCGCTGGATTCCGGCGAGCGACTGGCCGGGCGTCGCGTTGCCGACGACGTCCGGGCTGACGACGAGCGTGTCGTAGCCGCGGCGCGCGAGGTCGGTCGCCAGCGTGGCCGGGTCGTCGTCGAGCAGCGGCGAGAAGACGACGACGCTGGTGTCGCTCGGGAGCCGGGCGGCCAACCGCGTCGCGAGCGGGTCGCCGCCGTCGGTAGCCGGAGACCGGGTGTGTCGGCCGCGGCCCGCTGTACTGGCCGAATCCCGATTCTTCCTCCCGGCGGCCGTCGCCCGGACCGCCTCGAAGAGCGCGGTAGCTTGCGCGCGGACGTTGCCCGACGCGGTCGAGTCGACCCACGGCAGGCCGTCGGGCGTGACGGTGACGGTCTCCGGAACGCCGTCGTCGAGACCGAGTGCCGTCACCCGGACGTCGTGACCGGCGGCACGGAGACCGACGAAGGTCCGTTCGGCGGCGTAGGCCGCGAGTTCGGTCCCTGTGGGGAAGCCCAGCCGTGAGGAGACC
Organism: Halogranum gelatinilyticum; assembly: GCF_900103715.1. Classification (NCBI taxonomy): domain Archaea; kingdom Methanobacteriati; phylum Methanobacteriota; class Halobacteria; order Halobacteriales; family Haloferacaceae; genus Halogranum; species Halogranum gelatinilyticum. The sequence goes on from NZ_FNHL01000004.1 coordinate 224,132, forward strand.
CGCGAGATGGCGCGGCCGTCGACGACGAGCGCGACGCTCGCCGACCGCTCCTCGGTGAAGTTGACCGTCGTCAGCTCGCCGCGCTTGGCGTAGCCGCGCCAGTCGATGCGGCTCTTGGGGTCGCCCGAGCGGTACTCCCGCGTCGAGTGGAACTCCAGGCCCTCGCCGCCGGTCGGCCGCGTCCGGGTGCCGACGCGGCTCGTCGCCGTCGTGACCGGCGTCTCGTTGACGACGCCGTGACAGGCGAGCGTGGTCGCGCCCGACACCGCCAGCCGGTCGGTGAGGACGTGTGTCGCCGCGACCGTCCGGACCCGGACGAGCGGCTCGTCGAAGGCGTGGTCGCCGCGGCGGGCGACCAGTTCGTACTCGGCGGTGACCGTCGCCCCGGGGCGGAGCGCGCCGCTCACCCGCGGCGAGCCGTCCGTGACCGCGAGTTCCTCGGGGACGCCGTCGACCGCGCGGACGTCCGGAAGGGTTGTCTCGCCCGTGTTTTCGAGCGTCAGCGAGACGGTCACGCGCTCGCCGGGTGCGGGTGACGACGGCGTGACGGTCCGTTCGACCGCGAGGTCCGCATCCGTGGGTAGCGACGAGAGCGCGCCGAAGACGACGTACGCGAGCGGGACGAGTGCCGCGGTGAATAGCAACGGGTCGGCGTAGACCAGCCCGACGACGACGAGCACGAGCGTCCCCGCCAGCCCGACGTTCCACCGACGGTCGCGGGCGACGGTCATCGGTCGGCCTCCAGTCGGGCTTCGAGCGCGGCGACCGTCCGCCGGAGCCGCCGCTCGCGTTCGCTTTCGGGGTCGAGCCAATGCCGCAGACGCGCCCACAGTGGCGGCCGCGGGCCGTCGACCCCCGCCAGCGTCGCCGCCGCGAGCCGGTCGTCGGTCCACGTCCCGCGGTCGACGGCGCGTGTCGCGTCCTCGGTCCCCTCCGTCAGCGCGACCACGTCGACGGCGGTGTGTCGGAGGTGGGTCCGTGCGCCACTCTCCGCCCAGCGGTCGCGGCTCGCCCCCGCGGCTGCGAACTGGTCGTCGAACTGCCGACCGGCGACGACCGCCCCGGTCGAGACGCTCTCCGGCGGCGTCGCCACCAGGCGGTCGAAGGCGTCGTCGGGGGCGGAGCCGCGGCTCCGGACGAGCCAGAGGACGAACAGGGCCACGACGGCCGCGACGACGAGCAGTGCCTGGCCGGGGTCGACGTCCGCGAGAGCCTCGACGACTGCCGAGAGTACCGGGAGGGCGAGTAGCCGGTCGGGGGCGACGACGAGACCGACGGCGACGGCGACGACGGCGACGCCGACACCGGCGAAGACGGCAGTCCGTGCCGAGACGCGCGGCCGACGCATCAGGCGCGCACCTCCGGGCTGTCGCCGCCGGTGTCGTCCGACTCGTCCGATTCGTCCGACTCGTTGGCCGTGTCGGTCGCGTCGGCCGCGTCGGCAGCACCGCCCGCGCCGCCCGCTCCGTCCTCCGCGGACGCGCCGTCGTCCGGCGCGTTGCCCGCGCCGTTCGCGGCCGCCTCCCGCCGCTCGACCGCGCGTTCGATGCCGTCGAGCGCGTCCTCGACGTGCGCCAGCCGGTCGCTCGGCTCGCGGCCGCCGTACTCGACCGACTGGAACACGTCGACCAGCGTGTCGACGTCGGGGGCGGGGAGACCGTCCACGTCGACGGCGTGGGTCCGAATCTCGCCCGGCGTCTTGGTCCGCACGTCGCGGAGACTGACGAGCGCGAGCAGCCGTGTCCACGCTTCCCGGACCGTCCGGTAGGCAGTGTCGACCTGTTCGGTCTCGTCGCCGGCGACGGCCCGTCCGCGGGAGACGAACCCTCGCGTCGCCGCCGTCGCCTGCGAGCGTGCGGCGGTCAGACTCGCGTGGAGCCACGCACGCAGCGCGGCCAGGAGCTCCGACAGCGACCGACGCCGGGCGACGAGCGAGCGGAGCGCGAGGAGTGCCCGCCGGAGGGCGACGGCCGTCCGGCGGAGCAGTCGGTCGACGGCCTCCGCGAGACCGACGAGCAGTGCCAGGACGTGCCGGACGAGCCGCGTGACGAGGAAGCCGAGCGTCCGCAGGACGGAGCGGGCTGTCACGCCCCGGCGGGCCGCCGAGACGACGACCCCCGCGAGGAGCGCGAGCGGCGGGAGACCGACGAGCAACGCGTTGAGATACAGCCCCGAGACGCCGGTTCGGGCGGTCTGGCCGTACTGCTGGACCGTGATGGCCGCGCTGTCCGCGAGCGGCAGGTCGGTGCGGAGCGTCCCGTCGACGTCCGTGCGGCCGACGGACTCGCCAGCGACGGTCGCGTTCACGCCAGCGGCGGGGCGGTCGCCGAGCGTCGCCCGCACTGTGACGGGCTGGAGCGGGAGCGCGAGCGGCAGGGACGGCTCGACGCGCACGCCGAGTTCGGCCAGTGAGAGCGTCTCCCGGCCGCTGACCGCCCCACGGCTGACCGCGAGGGTGACGTTGCCCGGCTGGGTCGGGAGCGTGACTCGCGCCCGGCCCGTCCGGTTCGTCCGGGCGACCTGCTCGCCGTCGAGCGTGAGAGCCGCGTCGCGGACAGGGAAGCCACTGACGCTCGCGGTCACCAGGACGTCGTTGCCGGTGACGCGCTCGCCGGTGACCGAGAGCGTCGCGTTCGTCTCCAGCCGGTAGGACCGCGAGGTGTTCGACTCGTTCGCGGCGGCGTCCTGCTGGAGGACCACAGTTGTGTCCGACGATAGCGCGAACCGCCGGTCGTCGTCGAGTATCCCGACGCCGGGGACCGAGCCGACCGCAGCGCGCCGTTCCACGTCGGCCGCGCCGATGGAGACGGTCAGGTTCTCGGTGTAGGGGACCGTCGCGACGACGGTGCCGTTGGCGTCCGTGCGGCCGACCGACGCGTCGTTGAAGAAGACCTCGACACGCTCGGCCGGGTCCCCGTCGTTCGTGACCGTGACCGCGACCGACGCGCCCGGTACGGGAGTCGTGTTCAGGTCGATTGCGTAGCCCGACGACGGGTCGGCGTCGTCGTCAACCGAGTTCTCCGAGGAACTGTCGCCGTCCGACTCCCCATCCGACTGTGACGACTCCGACCCCGACTCCGACTCGTCGCCGTCGCCAGCGGAGCCACCGCCGGAGGGCGTCCCGGCCGTCGGCTCGCTGCCACTACCCGACGTTCCGTCGGCGGCCGATCCGGTTCCCGTACCGTTCTGCGTGCCGTTCTCCGCGCCGTCGGGTGGGTTCGTGCTCTCGTCGCCCGACGCGCTGTCGTTCGCCGAGAACGTCTCGCCGGGGCTGCCTTCTTCGACTCCGTCGTAGCTGCCGGACTCGCCCGCCGCCTCGAAGGCCTGCTGTTCGGCGTTCAGCCGTTCGGACCCCGGCGTCGGGTCGAAGCGGACCCAGCCCACGTCGGCGAAGTAGACCTCGACCCACGCGTGGGCGTTCATCCCGCGGACGGTGTAGGCGTTCTCGCCCGTCGCCTGTCCGGTGGAGTAGCCGACGACGTAGCGGGCGGGGACGCCCTGCGAGCGCAGCATGGCGGTCATCGTCGTCGCGAAATATTCGCAGTAGCCCGCGTCCATCTCGAAGACGAACTGGTCGGCGACGTCGCCCCCGTCGTGGCTCGCGTCCAGCGAGTAGGTCTTGTTCGCCTCCAGCCACCGCTCGATGCGGACGGCCTCCTCGTAGGGCGAGCGTGCCCCGGCGGTCAGCTCGTCGGTGAACGTCGTCAGCCGCTCGGGCGTCGAGTCGGGCAGTCGGGTGTACCGCGTCTCGACGGCGGCCGGGTAGTCGCGGCCGCTCGTGCGGAGGACGTCGGGGTCGCTCGGCGGCCGGACGCTCGTGCCGGTGTACGTCGTCCCGGCGGGGACCGGCTCGTCGGCGCGGACCGCGCCGCCGTCGGTGACGAGCAGGTCCGCGTCGCCAGCGTCGACGCGCTGGGGGATCCAAACCGTCGGCAGCGACGTCGCAGAGCGGTTGAGCCGGACCTCGTACTGGACCTCGCGGTCGCCCAGCCCCGCGACGTCGACGCGGCCGTCAGTCGGGCGGACGGCACCGGTCTGCTCCCAGCCGCTACCGGTGTAGCGGTCGTACGAGCCGGTCCGCCAGTAGCCCGCGCTGGTGCTCCGGACGGTGAAGTGGACCTCGGGACTCAGCGAGCGCAGCGAGCCGTTGTCGTCCGCGAGCGACCCGCCCACGTCGGTCCGGTTAGCAGCGTTGAGCGCGCCGAGCTGCGGGCGGTGGGCACCGTCGAGGCTGCCGACACCGTCGCTACCGCTGCCCTCGCCCTCGACGAAGACGAGCGAGTCGGCGGGGGCGTCACCGGCGAGCGCAGGAACCAGCGAGGCCGCGAGGACGAGCGCGACGACGCACGAACAGACGAGGGCGATCCGCCCGTACTCGCGGCCGCCGACGTCGGAGAAGGGGTTCCTGTCTGCCATCGATTGATATGTACGGGATACTGTCACCGTGGAACAAATACTCTCGGTTCGGGGTGGTGGCCGTCGCCCGACCCGCGCGCACAGCGTCGGCAGCCTGTCGAGCACAGTTGTCAAGAGCAGAAACTGATGTTCGTCTACTTCTACCGCAATTAGCTAGCGATTGTTTACAGTAAGTCGCGCCTACCAACCGGTAAGCAGGCACTGATTCGTCCTTTCGAGGAACAAACGCCAACAAACTTATTAGCCCCGGCTACAATCGGAAACCTGTATGAGCGCGAGAACAGCTACCACACGGAACTGGGACACACCCGATGCCTGTCCGTTCTGTGGCGGGCATCTGACAGACGGCGGCGCGGGGTTCATCGACCACATCGACGACAATCCGTCGTGTGCCGAGGAGTTCCACGACTGGCGGTCGATGGTCGCCTCCGACATGAGCGGCGAGTGGGGTGGATAGCCGAGACGTGAACACAGCCCGACCGTCCCAAACCTCGATGTCACGGCCCGCGTCGGCCACAACGACGCACACCTTCTGTGAGTCCTTCTACTCGGTCAAGCCGTAGCCACGCTTGAACAGCGCGACGTTCACCAGCGCGACGGCCGCGGTGAGTGCCGTCAAGACGGCGAGCGAGAGGTTCGGGTCGACCTCCGACGCGCCGAGGAAGCCGTAGCGAATCCCGTTGACCATGTAGACCATCGGGTTCAAGAGTGACAGCGTCTCCAGCAGCGGCGGCAGCTCCTCGATGGAGTAGAAGACGCCGCCGAAGAAGACCAGCGGTCGGAGAATGAACTGGTTCATCATCGTCAGGTCGTCCCAGTCGTCGGCCCAGAGACCGCCGATGATGCCGATACTGGAGAACAGCAGCGTGATGACGAGCGCGAACGCGACGAGGTAGAGCGGTCGCGTGATGCCGACCGGTGTGAACACCGCGCCGACGATGGAGATGAGGACGCCGACGATGAGGCCACGAGACGCGCCGGCGATGGTGTACGAGGAGACCATCTCCGTATAGGACAGCGGCGAGGTCAGCGGCTCGTGGATGTAGTCGTTCCATCTACCGTGGAAGATACTGAACGAGGCGTTCTCGAAGGCGTTGGAGATGGCACCGAGGACGACAAGCCCGGGGAGGATAAAGAGGATGTACGGGATGCCCTGAATCTCGTTGATGCGCTGGCCGAGGATGACCCCGAACACCGAGAAGTAGAGGATGTTCGTGATGAGCGGCGGCGCGAAGGTGTTCTTCGGCCGGCGGAGGAACCGCTGGATCTCCCGCTTCGTCAGCGTCGTGAAGCCGGTCGGCAGCAGGCTCATTGGCCACCTCCGATGTTCGCGGACTGCCCCTCGGTCAGCTCGACGAACACCTCTTCGAGCGAGGTCCGCGAGATGTCGAGGTCGACGATTTCGTGGCCCGCACGGTCGAGTTCGCGGAGGATGTCCGGCGCGACGACGCCACCCTGGCGGGCGGTGACGACGAGCCGACCGTCGACGAGTTCGACGTCGTCGATGTGGCCGTTGCCGGCGGTGAGGTCGGGGCGTGCCGAGAGCGGCTCGCGGAACTGGATGGTGATCTTGTCGGCACCGCGGTCCATCAGCTCCTCGGGGCTGGCGACGTCGACGACGCGGCCCGAGTCGAGGATGGCGACCTCGTCGCAGAGGCGTTCGGCCTCCTCGATGTAGTGGGTCGTGAGCAGAATCGTGGTGCCGTTGTCGTTGAGTTCGGTGATGAGCTTCCAGAGGTCACGGCGGAGCTGGACGTCGACCCCGGCGGTCGGCTCGTCGAGGATGAGCAGGTCGGGTTCGGTGATGAGTGCTCGGGCGAGCATGAACCGGCGTTTCATCCCGCCGGAGAGCCAGTCGAAGCGGGTGTCGCGCTTCTCGTAGATACCGACGCGCTTGAGCACGTCGTCGGCGCGTTCGCGGGCCTCGGCGGTCGGAATCCCGTGGTAGCCCGCCTTGTGCTCCAGTACCTCTTTGATGGGGAAGAAGCGGTCGACGTTGAACTCCTGGGGGGCGAGCCCGATGGCGTCGCGCGCCTCGCGGTAGTCGGTCTCGACGTCGTAGCCGAAGACCTGCGCGTCGCCGCCGGTCTTGCGGACCAGCCCGACGAGGATGTTGATGAACGTCGTCTTGCCCGCGCCGTTGGGACCGAGAAGACCGAAGAAAGAACCCTCGGGGACGGTCAGCGACAGGCCGTCGAGCGCCTGGACGTTGCCGTACTGTTTGCGGAGATCTGTGACGTCTATCGCGGCAGTCATTCGTCTGAACGTGGACGGGACAGCGGTTTAAGGGGAGTGAACGGGGAAGCCATAGACAGCCACCCACATACCGGCAACGGTGGCCGCGAGCCGGCGGCCGGACGCCACCGACGCAGGTCGGTGCGTCACTCGCCGGTGCGGGAGACCAGCCGTCTGAGCGACGCCATCGCCGCGCGAGTGGCGAGACCGTCGGCCTGCCGGGTCGCGGTCGCCAGCCCGTCGGTGACGACGCCGAAGGCGGGCGCGGCGGGGTCGGCGGCGGCGTAGAGTCGCGTATCGAAGGCGTCGACGTCGTCGGCGACGTCCGCCGCCCGCGCTCGGACGTCGTGGGCGACGCTCGGGTCGTCGCCGTCGAACAGCACCTCGACGGCGTCTTCGACCAGCGAGCGGATCCGGTGGACCAGCGTCTTCGTCGTCTCGGTCCACTCCTCGGGCGCGTCGACGTCCCGCTGGACGGGTTCGGTGAGCGACTCGGCCGCCGCGGCAATCGACCCGAGCTGGTCGGCGGCGACGTGATAGTCGACCAACGTCGAGCGCGTCAGGCCGAGTTCGTCCAGCGTCTCGTGGTCTCGGAGCGTCCGTTCGAAGTAGCGTCCGACGACGGCCGCCCGGCGGTCGGCGTCCTCGCTGCGGTCGGCGACGTGGCGCGCGAGGTCTCGGTCGTCGGCCGTCAGTGCCGAGACGGCGTCGCCGAGCGTCGAGAGCGCGACGTACTGCAGTTGGACGACAGAGCGGTCGATGGAGACCTCGCTCGTCGCGAGCAGACAGCCGAGCGTGACGCGGCCCTCGTTCTCGTCGACGACTTCGAAGCCGGAGAGTCCGTTCACCGCGCGGGAGACCGCCCGACGCGGCTCGTCGTCGAAGCCGTCGGTGGCGACGAGCGCGACTCGGTCGTAGCCGAGCCGGTAACAGGCCTCGACGGTCCGGCGGACGGTGTCGGACGACGCGCCGGTGAGGTCGACCGTCGGCGTCCCCTCGTGGCGGTCGCCCGTGCCGATGACGAGCGAGCCGTCGTCGTGCGGACGGAGCGCGAGCTGCATCCCGGGTTCGATGCCGTGTTCGCAGGCCCATCCCTTCGGGAGCGAGATGGTGAACGTCGAGCTGCCGGTCTGTTGGACCTTGCGACGCTCCATTGCGGTCACCCGAACTTCCCGGAGATGTAGTCTTCGACGCGCTGACTCTGCGGTTCCTCGAACACCTGGTCGGTCGCCCCGTACTCGACGAGTTCGCCGCCCGTGAGGAAGACGGCCGTCTGGTCGGAGATGCGGGCGGCCTGCTGCATGTTGTGCGTGACGATGACGACCGTGTAGTCCTGTGAGAGGTCGTCGATGAGGTCCTCGATCTTCGAGGTGGCGATGGGGTCGAGCGCCGAGGCGGGCTCGTCCATCAGGATGACGTCCGGGTCGACCGAGAGACAGCGGGCGATACAGAGCCGCTGTTGCTGGCCGCCCGAGAGACCGAGCGCGTTGTCGTCGAGTCGGTCCCGCACCTCGTCCCAGAGTGCGGCGTCGCGGAGGCAGGTCTCCACGAGTTCGTCCCGCTCGTCCTCGTTGGACCGGCCGAGGAGTCTGGCGAGCAGCCCCGTCTCGATGTCGCCGTGCTTGCTCGGCCCGTAGGCGATGTTCTCCCGGATCGACTTCGGGAAGGGATTCGGCGACTGAAACACCATGCCGACGCGCTTGCGGAGTTCGACGAGGTTGACGCCGTCCTGGTAGATCTCCTCGCCGTCGAGTGCGACCGACCCGTCGATACGGGCGGTCTTCACCCGGTCGTTCATCCGGTTGAGACAGCGCAGGAAGGTGGACTTCCCACAGCCCGACGGCCCGATGAGCGCGGTGACGCTGTTTTCGGGGATGTCCATCGAGACGTTCTTGAGCGCGTGGTCGTCGCCGTAGTAGACGTCCAGATCCTCGACAGCGAGCTTCGCGTCGCCGTCGAACTCGTAGTTGCGCCACTCTTCGCGGACGCGCTCGTCGCTCTCGCCGCTGACCGTCTGCGGCTGCTGTACCGTCTTCGTCGGGTCGTTCTCCGTTGTCTTCGGTTTCTGGTTGGTTTCGCTCATTGGTTGAGTTTCCTCCTGAAGTAGTATCGCGCGCCGATGCCGACCGCGTAGAACGAGAGGACGACGACGAGCAACACGAGTGCCGTCGCCCACTTGAACTCGTCAGGGTTGGCGATGTTGCCGGACGCACCGACACCAGCCGTGATGAGTGCGTAGAGCTGGTAGGGTAACGCCGAGGTCGCTTCGAGTAAGACCGGGTTCGCCACGAAGGGGGGGCTGCCGGTGAACTGGAAGCCGCCGACGACGTCGGCGGTCTGATTCCCGGGAACGAAGACCCCACCGGCCATCACCAGCAGAATCGGGGCGGTCTCGCCGGCGATGCGGCCGACGCCGAGGATGATGCCCGTGACGACGCCGGGGAGTGCCGCGGGGAGCACGACGCTCCGGATGGTCTGCCACTTCGAGACGCCGAGCGCGGCACTCGCATCCCGGTACTCGTCGGGGACGGCGAGCATCGCCTCCCGACTCGTGATGACCACGAGCGGCAGGAGCATGAAGCCGAGCGTGATCATCCCCGAGAGCAGCGACTTCCCGTTGCCGAACCGCGGGATGAGGAACGCGAAGCCGAACAGCCCGAAGACGATGCTGGGGGTGCTCCACAGCCCGTTCGTCGCCACCTCGACGACCTGCGTGAACCGGCCGCGTTCGGCGTACTCCGTCAGGAAGACGGCCGCACCGATGCCGAGCGGGACGGCGAACAGGACCGCGCCGACGACGAGCCAGATTGTCCCGACGATGGCGGGCAGGACCCCGTTGAACTCGTTCGTCAGCCCGACGCCGTTCATGACGAACGGCAGATAGACGGGCCACGTGAACGACAGCTGCTGGCCGAAGAGGACGACCGTCGATTCCGGGCCGACACCGGGACCGACCGCGAAGCCGCCGACCAGCCCCGGCAGTCCCTTCACGATAGTGAACGCGAGCAGGACGAAGAGGACGCCGACGATGGAGATGGCGTTCAGATACACGAGCAGGTACGCGCCCGTGTGTCGGCCACGGGCACCGAACCCGCCGTACGCCTTCGCCGCCGCCCACCCCGAGAGGAGCGCGCAGAACAGCGTCAGGACGGGCACGGCGAACTCGGCGGTGAACGACGCGCTCTGCTCGAAGCCGAGGTTCCAGACCCACGAGGGACCGATGGTGTCGGTGAGGAAGACGAGACCCGCGAACGCGGTGAGGGTGCCCGCCGGAAGCGTCGAGCCGATGTCCTCACGGGTGACTGTCGCCACGAGGAACGCGGCCACCCCTAAGACGAGAGCCGACAACACCCAGCCGACCGTCCCGAGACCGAGCGTCTGCGAGGCGACGAGGGCACCGATGGTGAACCACAGCAGGCCGAAGGCGACGCCCGCGACCAGCCCGGCGGTGGGCAGCGGTTCCGTCTCGACCGCGCCCAGGCGCGAGCCGACGCCGAAGACGACGACGGCCCCGCCAAGGAGGAGGAGCAGTCCGCCGAGCAGCGAGACGACAGGGATGCCCGCGATGGGGTCGGTGAGCGTGAGCACTTCGAACAGCGCGGCGAGCGAGACGGCGAACAGTAGTGCGGCGAGCGCGACTGCACCCGCGGCGACGAGACCCGTCGTGGAGTTCTCCTCGCGGACGAGCCTCCCGGTCGACGTCGCCATCAGTGCTCACCTCCCAGTTTGCTCCGCATCCGCGCCTCGATATACTGTGAGCCGACCGAGAGGAAGAGGACCGTCACGAACAGGATGACACCGGCGGCGAACAGCGCGCTGAGCTGCAGGCCGTCCGCCTCCCCGTAGTTCCGCGCGATGAGCGACGTGAGCGTCTCCTGCCCGTAGAAGGCGTTGTACAGCGGTTCGGTGAGCCGGGGGACCCCCCGGAGCATCACCGTCGCCGCCATCGTCTCGCCGATGGCGCGGCCGACGCCGAGGAGCACGGCGGCGGAGACACCCGAGAACGCGGCCGGAAGGGTGATCGACGTCATCGTCTGCCAGTCGGTCGTCCCCATCGCGAGCGAGCCGCTTTTCATCGACTCGGGCACGCTCGACAGGGCGTCCTCGGCGACGGAGACGACCGTCGGCAACGCCATCAGGCCGACGACGATGCCGACGAACAGATACGTCCCCTGTCCGAGGATGTCGAACTGGTCGGAAGCCCACGGACTGAGGATGGTAAAGCCGATGAAGCCGTAGACGATCGACGGGATCCCGGCGAGAATCTCGACGCCCGGCTTGACCAGCTCACGGACCGTCGCGGGCGCGATCTCCGAGAGGAAGAGCGCGGCCGAGACGCCGAGCGGTGCGGCGACGGCGGTCGCGATGAGCGTCACCATCACCGTCCCGTGGATCATCGGGACCATCGAGTAGCGCACGGGCGAGGAGACGGCGTTCCACCGCGTCTCGACGAACATCCGGACGGCCGGAAGCTCGATGCCGAGCACCGTGACACTCTCGTACTGGAAGACCGGCACCGCCTCGATGAAGATGAAGACAGTGATCAGGAGGAGGATCAGGATCGTCGACACAGTCATCGAGAGGGCGAGTATCTTCGCGGTCAGTTCCTGATGCCGGAGCCAGCCGTATCCCGCAGTGACGACGAAGAGTGCGAACGGAAGCACCGTGTACGACGAGACGGTGAGGAAGCCGAGGAACGCGGCCAGCAGTGCCACGGACATGACGGTGCCGACGACGAGCGCGGCGGGGTCCTCGTCGTCGACGACGTCTCGGGCACGGCCGACGAGTCGCTGGACGGGGTCAGACTCCGTATCGGTTTGGTTTGTAGACTGAACCATTTGTTGCGTTGTATGAGTAGTGTGAACGTGTCGAAAGAGTGGATCTGGTTGGAAGACGGAACAGCGTGCGAGACGGCAGGCTCTCCGATTAGACCTGGTCCGGCAGCTTCGCGGACTCGCTCTCGATGTCGGACGTCGGCAGCGGGATGTAGTTGTTGTCCTCGACGAAGACCTTCTGACCGAAGTCGGTCAGGAACATGTTCATGAACGCGGCCTCGCGCATGTCCGTACCGTTCGGCGTGTCCTCCGTGATCTTCGTGTACTGGTGCAGGTCACGGTTGAGCGGATACGCCGAGTCGAAGATGGTGTTCTCGGCGTCGCGGTCGGGCTCGTACAGCGTGCCCTCGAAGTTGATGCCGATGGGGAGCACCGTGTCGCTCGTGAACGCGAGCGCCATGTAGGCGATGGCACCGTCGTTCTGCGAGACAGCCTGTGCGACCTGCTGGTTCTGGCCGAAGCGAGTGTCGACGCCCGGCATCGGGGCGTCGGCGTCACCGAGCATGTTGAGGCGGAACGCGGTGTCGGTTCCGGAGCCTTCCGCACGGCCGATCACGTAGATCTCCTGGTCCGGGCCGCCGACTTCGCTCCAGTTGGTGATCTCGTCCTGGTAGATGCCGCGGACTTCCTCACCGGTGAGCTGCGTGACACCGTTGTTGTAGATGTCGGAGCTGACGACGACCGGCTGGCCGTCACGGCCGAGGACGTGGTCGACGACTTCCTCGTCGGCCTTCTCCTGGCTCCAGTCGAGTTCTGCCGTGATGGGACCCGAAGAGTTCCCGATGTCGACGAGGCCGTCGACGACGGACTGACAGCCGGTACCCGAGTGGCTCAGACCGATGGAGGTCGCGAACGGCGGCGTCGCCTGCTCGCCCGTCGGCTCGAAGCCGTAGAGGCTCGCGAAGTAGTCGGCGAGGCGCATATCCGGCTGGCCGAGCGCCTCCCATCCGGGGACGGTGTTCCCCTCTTCCTCGTTGCTCCCCCAGTATTCGCCGTCCGAGTTCGGCGGGTTGGAGTTCCAGTAGGAGCTTCCTTTGTTGGCGATGGGGTAGACCGTCGAGGATCCCTCGGCCGTCAGCATCGACGGTGCCTGCGAACCGGTCTCTTCTCCGGTCTCGGTCTGGCCGCTGCTTGCCTCGTTGTTGTTGTTACTTGCCTCGGTGTTCTCGCTGTCACCGCTGTTGCCGGAACAGCCCGCGAGGCCCGCAACCCCTGCCGCACCAGAGGCCACAAGGAATTTGCGACGCGAAACGCCCGTCGGGTTCTCCGAATCCTGCGTCATCAACTGTGAGCACGCGATTTGCTATTAAACCCGTTTATAATACTGGTACTGACGGATTCGGTACGTCCGAGAGGGAACAGCATGAGACAGTCCACCACACGCACCGAGATGGAGGGATACCGAGTGCTACATATTTCACAGTATATACATGACGGAAGATATAACGAGTCGCCATCGCAAGCGGTGGCTATGAGCTCGGATTCGGACGTGAGCGACGCTGCGTCCCTCGAAGGCCGTCCAGTGGACGAGGTAGTCGACCAGCTGGTGGAGACGCGGGACGCCGAGGCGGACACAGTCCGCGCCGCACTCGGCTACGTCAGCGACGACGGCGTCGTGTCTCGGGAGGCCGCACAGGACTCGCTCGCACACGTCTCGAAGGTCGTCTCGACCCCGGAGACACGGGTCGAGCTGGCACGCATGGAGCTGAGCGAGGCACGGGAGAAGGCGAGTGGCGTCGCCGACCTCGACGTCGTTGCCGCACGACTCTCGCGTTTCGAGACCCAGGTCGAGCGTGTCGAAGAGCGGGCCGCGGCACTCGGCCCCCGGCTACAGCGTCTCGTCGAACGGCAGGAGCGCGACGGGGACCTCTTCGAGATCGGCCGGGAGATTCGGCAGCTCACCACCGACGCCAACGAGGTGCAGCGCGACGCCGACGACCTCATGTTGGCCATCGAGGACGGCTTCGGCAAGTGGCTCGCGTCGAACGCCGTCCGCGTCCGCGAACTGCGTGAGGACGTCGATGCCCTCGACGCCTCGCACGACGAACTCGCGGCCAGTGTCGAGACGCTGGTAGACTTCGCGACGGGCGAATCCGACGACCCCCCCGACGGCTCCGAGCGCGTCTCCGACCCCGCCCTCGCGTGGGCGACGATTTCCCAGCAGCTCGCCGTGCACGATCTGTTGGCGGCGGACGTCCGGGCCGAACTCGAGGGGATTCGGACGTGGAAAGCGCGGGAGGATATCGAGGGTGACGGCTCACTCGACGACCTCGAACCGACGCTCGACAGGCTCGCCGAACGGCGGACGCGACTGCGGGAGCGACTCGCCGACGTCGCCCGCGACGAGTGGGTCGAACAGTACGGCGACCAAGTCGACGCCGTCGAAACGAAACTCGCCGCCTTCGACCCGCCGACGTCCTGGGAAACGGTCCAGACAGCGGTCGACCGCCACGGAGTCACGCCGACGGACTCGGCGTAGCGACGAACGGAATCCGTGCGAATTGAACGCCGGAGTACTGTGACCCAGACTCCCCGCTCGCCACGCGCCGGTGCTATCCCTGTCAGTTCGTGTCACACACGAACAATCTTTAAGTGAGTACCACGAATCATGTAGGATACGCCAAGCGCGTGGCAGTCACGCCGCGCGAGGTGACCCACATGACCACGCTCGACTCTCCCATCCCGATGCTCGCCCGCTATGGCAGCGACGGGACGGTTCGCCGCACGAAGTGCGGCAATGGGGTCGGCGTGGGTACTCACCCGCGCACTCGGTTCGACCTCGTCGTCGCATAGACGGATGCGGCGGCCGTCGACCCGCTTCTCTCACTCTCACGAAGCAGGGTCGACGCTGTCGGTCGAACCCGAGTACGGGTTCTGCCTTCTCCGCCGCTTCCATCCGACGACAGCCAGCCGACCGGTTCGGTCCGTGTGACCCACACCAGCGGTCCACGTGACCGACCCCGTCGGCAGCGTCGAACCGTCACCGACCGCCGAGTCCCGACGACTCGGCCCGTCGGTCCGGCTGCCGCTCCCACAGTGAGAGACATCGCTGTCGACCCCTGCGGGTTCCACCCGAGGCTGTGCCGTCCGGCACACCGCGTTCGACTCGCGGCAGGGGACTCATGTCAACCTACCAACACGACATGACGGTCCGCGCCGAACTCACCGTCCTCGTCTCGCGCAACGCGCGCGGCGACCTCTACGACGGGGTTCGCGACCGTCTCCGGAAAATCGCCGACGTTCACCGCGTCGACGACGTCGAAATCCGCGGTCTCCAACCCGGCCTGAACGACCTCACCGTCGACGTCCGTGCGCGACTCGTCGTCCGCGCGGACGGTCACGACGTCACCGCCGACAGCGACGCTGTCGACGCAGACGACGTCGCCAGCCGACTGGCCGCCGGATTCGGCATCAAGCATGCGGCCGTCACGGCCGACTCACAGACCGGCATCAGTTGACAGCCGTCCGACCACGTTGACTGCTGTCGGTGACGCCCTCGCGGTCTCCTGAATAACTCCGCGTCGGCCCTCCCACGCCCGTGACGGTCGGCCCGCCGTACCGCCCGCCGACCACGACCATTCACACACATCCGATGACACGCACTCGCGTCACCCGACACACCGTATCGTCCGACTACCAGACCCGCCGACCCGCACCCGCCGTCCACGTCTCGCTGGCGTTCGCGCTCGCCGCGCCCGCCGCAGTCTACGCGGTCACGCATCCGCTGTTTGCGGCACTGTTCGCCGTCACAGTCGCCGTCGCTGTCGCCGTCGGTCGCCGCCGCGACTGACGACGGTGCCGGTGTCGACGCCGTTGACGTCGTTGACGCTGTTGACGCCGCTGAGACGACCCCACCAAGAATCGCCCGCCATCCGCTGACGCTGCTACCCTCCCACCGCGACTCACACCATCGACCGAAGTCGGTCGACACGGCGGCGAGTCGACGGATGCGACCGCACCGGAAGCGGAATCGGCTCCTCGTTCTTCTCGTCGGTCCGTCGCTTCAGCGGCTGGTTCTCGTACATCGACTCGACGGCGGCCGGATCGGTCCAGTCGATGTCCGCGTTGGTGTCGGCGCGCTGCTCGCGGTGCTCGAACGGATACGGCAGGAACGACACCGCCTGCACGCTCCCTTCCTGTGTACGGAGGTCCCCCCGGGGGACCGCACGGACCCGCTCGTCGAGCGTCGAGAGCGCAGCGGCCAGCGCCGCCGGGTTTCCGGTGAGCCGTGCGGCGGCCCGGTCGGCGGCGTACTCCCGTTGGGTGGCGAAGAGCCGGAAGACGGCCTCGCTGACGACGCCGAAGACCAGGCCGACGGCGATACCGAGCAGGCCACTCGCGAAGTCGCTCTCGCCGGAACCGACGAGACCGCCTCGGTCGGCCCGTTCGACCTCCCGGCTCAGCCGTCGCGACTGCCAGACGAGATACTGGTGGGCGAGGATGGCCGGGGCAGCGGCGAACACCGTCGCGAAGCGGTCGCGGTTCTTGACGTGGGCGAGTTCGTGGGCGAGGACCGCCGCGAGTTCCTCACGGTCGAGCGCGTCGACGAGCGCCGTCGTCACGACGACGACCGGGTCGCCGGGACGGCCCGCGACGACGCTGTTCGGCACCGTCGAATCGGCGACGGCGAGGCCGGGCTTCGGCACGTCGCCCTGCCGACAGAGGCGGTCGAGGAGCGCGTGCAGTTCCGGTTCCTCCTCGGGACTGACCGTGCGCGGGGAGAGCGCGCCCAGCGTCCGTCGGTACGCGAACCAGCCCTGGAGGACGACGAGGACCGGCGTCACGACCGCGGCAGCCAGCACCGCGTCGCGGAGCGTGACGTTCGGCACGAGCTGGGCGACCGCCCACGCCGGGGCGAAGACGAGGAGGGCGTCGAAGCCGAGGACGGCGGCGACCGCGACGCCGAGTCGGACGCGAAGCGCGTGGTCGGGACGGAGCGACATCGGCGCGACGTTGTCGTTCGTCGGTGAAAAATCGCCGGGAGACTCAAGCCACTCGCCGACCTTCCACGTCGTGTGAGTGACACGTCACCGCGTGTGGGCGACGCGCCGTCCGGAGAGTCGTGGCTCTCCGTCGCCGACGAGGCGGAGGCTCAGGAGACGCTCGACCGCCTCCACGGCATCAGCCACCTGCTCGACAACGCGTTTCGGATTCCGGGGACGCAGTATCGGATCGGACTCGACCCGATTCTCGGCCTTCTCCCGGTCGTCGGCGACGTTCCGGGCGCGGTGCTCGCGGCGTACATCGTCGTCGAAGCCGCGTATCTCGGTGTCCCGCGCGAGACGCTCGCGCGGATGCTGTTCAACCTCGTCGTTGACGCCACCATCGGCTCGTTGCCCGTCGTCGGCGACGCCTTCGACGCGGTCTGGAAGGCCAACGCGCGCAACGTCGGCCTGCTCGAAGCACGTCGACTCGACCCCGGCGACGCGGCGACCGACCGTCGGTTTCTGCTGCTGGCGGTCGTCGCAATCGTAGGGTTCATCCTCGCGCTCGGCGCGCTGTCGGCACTCGTCGTGGTGTGGGCCGTCGGCAGACTCGGACTCGTCTGATTCTCGGCTCCGTCGACTACTTCGGCCGCGTCAGTCGTCGCTCGGATAGCCGTGGCCGCCGTCACGAGCGGGCGTGTCCGGCACGTAGACGTTCTTCGCCGTGTAGCCGCGGGCGAGACGGGCTTCGAGGCGGACGACGCGGCCGAAGACGGCGTTCCACTTCATCAGCGCGAAGCCGACGAGGATGAGCGCGAAGCCGCCGACGGTCGCCGTGGTGATGGTCTCGCCGAGCAGTGCCCAGCCCGAGAGCGCGGCGAAGACCGGGACGGCGTAGTTGACGAGGCTGATCTCGGTCGGGCCGAGGCGGTCCAGCAGGTGGAAGTAGACGAGGAAGCCGCCTGCACCGGCGACGACCGCGAGGTAGCCCAGCGAGAGCAGGACGTCGGTCGACCACGCGACGGTCGACAGCGCGGGTTCGCCGAGCACGACGTGGAGGACGTGGAGGAAGCCCGCGCCGAGCAGCATCGTCCAGGCCTGCGTCGTCGCCAGCGGCAGGTGGCCGGGCAGTCGCTTCGTGAGAACCGCACCGAACGCGAAGCTCACGGCCGCGAGGAACATCAGCCCGACGCCGATGAACTGCCCGCCGAGGACCGACGGGTCGGGGTTGGCGACGGCGACGACGCCCGCGAGCCCGAAGAGCACGCCGAGCATCCCCGGCAGGCCGAGTCCCTCGTCCGGCAGGAGGAGCCACGCGAACAGCGGCGTCAACATCGGTGTCGTGCTCAGGATAATCGCGCCGGTGGCACTCGTCACGTACTGCTGGCCCGTGAAGAGAAGGCCGAAATGGAGGCCGATGACCAGCAAGCCGCCGACGGCGACAAGCGTCCACTCCTCGCGCGTCCCCGGCCGCCAGCGGTCGGTCCGCCAGAGCGCGACGGCGAGCAGGAGGACGCCAGCGACGTCGTAGCGGAGGGCCGCAAAGAGAACCGGCGGGAGTTCCGCGAGACCGGCCTTGATCGCCATGAACGAGGTACCCCAGACGAAGGCGAGGGCGACGAACAACAGTGCATCACGATTCGCAGAGAGATTAGATACGAACTTCATTTTGGTAGTTGTATTGGTGTATAACTTCGCTAAACGCTCGATAAATAAGAGTATTCTCTAACGCACGCTAACACGCCACATGGAGTGAGTGGTGATCGTTCGTCGTCGGCCCGGTGGGTAGTCCGGTGGGTGGTCCGGTGGGTGGCCAGTACCGACCGGGACCGGTCACCGGTGCGAGCGGCAGCGACTCGCCGAATAGCAAGGCAATTACATCCGCGCGGACAGCGATAGAGCATGAGCATTCTCGACGACGCCCGCGAACTGGCCGCGAGCGGCCCGCTGTGTGACGCCTGTCTCGGCCGGGTCTTCGCCGAGCGGAGTTTCGGGTTGACGAACGCCGAGCGGGGCCGAAGCCTCCGCGTCGCCGCCGCACTGGACGCCGACGAGCCGTTCGAGCCGGTCGATACCGCAGACTGCTGGGTCTGTGAAGGTCTCTGTGACGAGTTCGACGAGTGGGCCGAACGCTGCGCGGAGAGCATCGAGGGCACGGAATTCGGGACGTACCAGGTCGGAACGCGCGCGCCGCCGCTCGTCGAGGAGAACGAGCTACTCCTGCGTGAGGGCGCAGGACTGCCCGAGGACGCGGGTGAGCTGTTCAAATCGGAGTTCAACCGCGAGGTCGGCAAGCGCGTCGGTCGGCTGACGGAGACGGAGGTCGACTTCGGTCGGCCGGACGTCCAGTTCACGCTGGACCTCGAAGGCGACACGGTCGAGACGCGCGTCCACTCGGCGTTCGTCTACGGCCGCTACCGAAAGCTGGAACGCGACATCCCGCAGACGGAGTGGCCGTGTCGCGAGTGTGACGGCAGCGGCTACCAGGGCAAACAGCCCTGTGACTACTGTGGTGGCTCGGGCTACCTCTACGACGAGAGCGTCGAGCAACTCACCGCGCCGGTCGTCCTCGACGTGATGGACGGCATCGAGGCACTGTTCCACGGCGCGGGCCGCGAGGACGTCGACGCCCTGATGCTCGGCACGGGCCGACCGTTCGTCATCGAGGTGAAGGAGCCGCGACGGCGCGTCGTCGACGTCGAGCAGCTGGAGGGCGACATCAACGCCTTCGCCGAGGGCAAGGTCGAGGTCGAAGGGCTTCGGCTCGCGACCTACGACATGGTCGAGCGCGTGAAAGAACTCGACGCCAACAAGACCTACCGCGCGGAGGTCGAGTTCGGCGACGACGTGACCGCCGACGCACTGAAGGAAGCACTCGCGGAACTCGACGGGGCGACGGTCGAACAGTACACGCCTCACCGGGTCGACCACCGGCGCGCCAGCCTCACCCGGACGCGGGACGTCTACGACGCGGACGGCGAACTCCACGACGCCCGCCACGCCACCGTCGATATCCACGGCGCGGGCGGTCTCTACATCAAGGAACTCGTCTCCGGCGACGAGGGGCGGACGAACCCGAGTCTGGCAGGCATTCTCGGTGTCGACGCCGTCGTGACGGCACTCGACGTGGTCGCGGTCGAGGGCGAGGAGGAAGCCTTCGAGGACGAGGAGTTCTTCAAGCAGGCTGAGTAGCGCGTTTTCTTCTCTTTCTGCGCTGAATTATCCATCTTCAGTGGCGCGTGGCTTCGCGGCGTTTCATCGCCGCGAGCCACTCGTGCGAGGGATGAGCGAACGAGCCTGCGAGTGAGCGAATCGGCTGGGGAGGGTGTGGCTGCGGCGGGTGGGACTGAAAGGGGACGGGCTCTCGGGGAAGACGGACGATGTAAGCACCGCAGTCGAGTGAAACGAGACGAGGAGCACAGCGAGTCCATCGACCCGAGAGTGCGTGGGCTTTCGAGGTGGTCCCAGCGAATCCAGTGCATGGTGCCGAATTGCTCACACCACCAGGACACACGACAACGAGTCAGAGAAGCAAATCGCTTAGTCACCCCACCGAAACCACCCGAGTATGATTCACGTCGGAGCCGACGAAGCAGGCAAAGGGCCAGTCTTGGGCCCGATGGTCGCCGCCGCTGTCCGCGCCGATTCCGACGCTCTCCCCGACGGCATCGACGACTCGAAGCGCGTCAAGCCAGCACGTCGGACGGAAATCGCTGAAACCCTCAGACGCCACGACGACATCACGGTCGGCGTCGGCATCGTCCCGACAGAGCAAATCGACGATCCCGAGACGGATATGAACTCCCTGACGGTCGCGGCGCAGGTCGAAGCCGTCGCGAGCGTCGCACGCGAGGGTGACACCGTCGTCGTCGACGCAGGCGACGTGAGCGAGGCACGGTTCGGGCGGCGGGTCCGCGAGGGCGTGTCGGAGAGAGCAGACATCCGAATCGAGGTCGTCTCGGAACACGGTGCCGACGAATCCCACGCAATCGTCGGCGCGGCGAGCATCGTCGCGAAGGTCGAGCGCGACCGGCAGGTCGAGAACATCTCCGAGGAGTACGCCGACTACGGCCCGGTCGGCAGCGGCTATCCGAGCGACCCGAAGACGAGGGAGTTTCTCAAAAGGTACGTCGCCGAGACCGGTGACGTGCCAGCCTGCGCGCGTCGGTCGTGGTCGACGTGTGCGGACCTTCTCGCTGCCCAAGAGCAGTCGTCGCTGGGCGAGTTCTAACCCATCTCCGCCAGCGAGACGTACGACCCCTCTTGGGCCGAAATCCACGTCGTCACTAACTCCGCGTCTGCGACGTCGGTCGGGTAGATGGTACACTCGTCGGGCGCGCCCTCGTAGTGAACGACCGTCGCCGCGTAGCATCCGAGCGTCGTCTCCGTCTCGTGAGAGACCCGCTCCTGCGATTCGTTCGGGATGGTGTCGGTCGGACTGGCTCCGTCTGTTTCGTCGTCTCGGAGTGGGGTGGGTGCTGCCATGGTGGAAGTCGGTGCCTGTCGTCCCCGACAGGTTCAGGTGTTCTGATGGTGGTACAGGTCCTCCTTCGCCATCCGAGTCGATGTATCCGGACGCTCGTTCTCGGCGGGTGAGAACGATGTGAGTTAGTCGTCGGCCGGCGACGGCGACCCGCTTTCGCTGGAACGGTTGAACGGCTGTTGGCCGTAGAGTGCGGCCGCTCCGAACAGTCCGACCAGGAGCCCGATGCCGAACACCGCGCCGGCGTTTGCGAGAGCAATCCCCACAAACAGCACTGCCAAGCCACCGAAGAACGCGAAGCTCCCGAGTATCGTCGTTCGTTGGTGTCGCAGCGCGGCGTCGAGTTCCTCGCGAACAACTGCTCTGACTTCTGCTTCCGTCAGTTCCGACTCGTCGGAGGGCATGGCTCGCGAGTCAAATGGGTGAGCAAAAAGCGTTCCGCGTCGATTGCTTAGCGGTCCTCGGTCAAGAGCGAGCGCAGGATGTCACCGTAGGCGGGTCGCGTCAGGAGCACGCCAGCGATGACACCGAGGATGGTGAAGATGGCGAAGCCCTGGAGGTCGCCGAGCGAGAGCACGGCGAGCGGGCTCATGGCGATGATGGTCGTCGCGGCGGCCGCGCCGATGACCCAGAACGCCTTGCGGAAGCGTGACTGGAAGATCTTCCGCGAGCGGACGTCACCTTCCTGCATCACCTCGTCGGCGATGATGATGAGGTCGTCCACCCCGGTCCCGATGACCGCGATGAAGCCCGCGATGACCGAGAGGTCGATGGGGTAGCCGATGGCCGCGGCGAACCCGAGGAGGATGACCACCTCCGAGAGTGCCGTGACGATCATCGGCAAGGCGACCTTCGCCTCGCCGTAACGGAGGAAGACGACCCCGCTGACGGCGAGGACGGCGATGATACCCGTGAGGAGCGAGTCGAACTTGAAGCTCTCACCCTGTGCGGGCGAGATGAACGAGGAGGTTCCCTCGCCGCCCTGGCCGATGTCGAGCTGGGCCGGGAGCGCGCCTGCACGGAGGTTGATAGCGAGCGTCTGGGCTTCCGAGAAGTTGGTCGTCCCGAGGATGAACTGCGGGTCGTCGACCCACTCGCCCGTCTGCATACTGTTCGCGAGCGACGGGCTCATCCCGGCGGAGTAGACGACGTCACCGTCGACCTTCGTCAGGAGACACGACTCGGTGCTCTCGGGTGCCTCGTCGTAGCGACAGGTCGACCCGCCGGGGCGGGCGACGCCGGTCTCGACGACGTCGTCACGGAACTGCGGTGCGACGTCTTCACGGACGGTGACCGGCACGTTCGCGGGCTGGCTGCCCTGTGCCTGGACGGCCGCGCCGATACGGCGGAAGTCACCCTGTTCGAGGACGGCTTCGCGGGTCACGTAGGTCCCGTTCTCCGCCTGGTAGTAGATGTCGATGCGGACGCTCCCGCGGGAGTCGACGAGGTCGATGACGTCCGAACGGTCCTGGTTCGGCACCTCGATGAGGATGAAGTTGTCACCCGTCGAGGTCGTCACCTGCTGGACCGTCCCCCCGCTGAGCCCCGCCTCGTTGATCTTCGACTGGAGGATGGCGACGGTCTGCTGGCGCGTGATTTCGGTGACGCCCTCGCGGACCTCGCCGTGTTCGTAGCCCGCGTCGCTGAGCGCCCGGTCGAGGTCGTCGGTCGTGACGCCCTCGGCGGTCACTTCGACGGCGTTCGTCTCCTGCGTCTCGGCCGCGCGACGCGCGGTCACGTCGGTGACGGACACGTTGGTCAACTCGGCGGCGACGTTATCCTCGACGCTCGCGAGGTCCTCGTTACCGAACTGGACCTCCTCGGCGGTCACGCCGACGAGCGGCGCGCGGATACGCGTCCCGCCGGAGAGTTCGAGACCGAACTTGAGGTTCGTCGGCCCCTCACGGGCGGTGTCGTTGCCGGGTGAGCCGGCGGGCGAACCGGGTGTCCCCGGTGGTGCGAGCAGTGCGAACGAACTCCCGAAGAGGACGACGACGAGCACGATGACTCGCCAGTTGTCGCGGAGGACGCCCATTATCGCGACACCCCCTCGAACTTCCACCAGCGAAGCAGGCTGAGGTTGAGCATGTAGGTGTTCATCAGGTCGGCGGTGAGACCGAAGACGAGGATGATCCCGATGGAGGCGAGCAGCTGAATCCCGAACAGCGTCGCCGTGATGGTCATGACGACCATCGCCGCCAGCGACGTGAGCGTCATCGTCACACCGGTCCGCATCGCGCTCGCGACGGACTCGTAGAAGCTCCCGCTCCGGCGGATGACGTGGTTGTTGAGCAGGATGTCGGAGTCGACGGAGTATCCGATGATCATCAGCAGCGCGGCGACTGTCCCGAGCGAGAGTTCGATGCCGAGCAGGTTCATCAGCGCGACGGGGATGACGATGTCCGAGAACGCCGAGATGACGACGGCGATGGAGGGAACGAACGAGCGGAACATCGCGAAGACGAGCAGGCTCATGCCGAGGAAGGCGACGAGAACGCCGAACAGTGCGGTCTGTTGGGTGTCGGCACCGAAGCTCGGGCCGACGGCGTCGATGGAGAGGATCTCGAACCCGGCCGACTCGGCCTGCTGTTCGAGCTGGGTCGTGCTCGGCCCGGAGCCGTCACCGGCCTCGAACGTCACGATGTAGGTCTGCTCGGCCGCGGCGACCGACTGGATCGCCTCGGGCTGCGTCGAGAACGCCGACTGGATCTGGTCGCGTGCGGCGTCGTTGCT
The DNA here is from genome assembly GCF_900103715.1 of Halogranum gelatinilyticum. Classification (NCBI taxonomy): domain Archaea; kingdom Methanobacteriati; phylum Methanobacteriota; class Halobacteria; order Halobacteriales; family Haloferacaceae; genus Halogranum; species Halogranum gelatinilyticum. The sequence continues at coordinate 247,759 of NZ_FNHL01000004.1, forward strand.
CGGTGCGTCGACGGCGACGCGGAGTTCCGTCCCACCGGTGAACTCGACGCCGGGGTCGACCGGCGCGCCCGTCAGCGCGAAGGTCGCCGCGATGACGACGATTGCGGCGAAGAGGACTCCGAGCGGGATGGCCGCGAGTTGGCGATTCGAGTACCGCGTGTAGTCGACCTCCGCGAGGTCGAACGGGAGGGTTATCGTGCCCGACACGGTGTCAGGCTCCCTCCGGTACGGCGTGCTGGTTCATGGCTTGCGCTCGTTCTGGATGCCGAATAAGCCTTCTTCTTTCCAGCGTTCTCCATGCGGCGCGAAATCTTTGCCCGTCGAGCGCGTAGCGACAGTATGGCCGAGACACGAGCGACGCGCGTCGTCGTCTCCCATCCGACGGCACTGAGCGACTGGGGTCGCGACCAGCTGACGAGCGACCGCTACGTGAACTACCTGCGGAAGACGCTCGGGAGGGTCCACGCCGGCGACGAGTTCGAGGAGTTCCTCGACGTCGGCTGCTGCGGCGACAGCCTCGACGTGCCGCTCAGAGTCGAAGCGGTCGACGGCGGGCGCGAGGTCGGGATGGAGACGACAGTCGAGTTCGTCGAACGCGACGTCCCGATGGACGGTGGCTGGCGCGTGCAGAGCGCGGCCGGACCGGAAGACGCGTGAAAAGACGGGGACGGACGTGGTTCAGGGCATATAGCGGACGCTCACGACGCCCGGCGTCCAGCGAATCTCGACGCGGTTGACGCCGAGACGGGCCGCCCGGCTGAGCGTCGTCTCGATGTCGTCGGCGACGTCGTCGACGGCCTGTTCGGTCAGTTCTTCGGGGACCGTCAGAACGTGAATCTCGCCGGTTCCGGCGCGTTCCTCGCGGTGAATCTCGCCCTCGGGCTGGTCGGCCGCGATGTCCGTGACGTGCGCCGTCGGCGACTCGTCGTTCTTCTCTATCGGGATGGTCCAGCGGCGTTCGATCTCGACGAGTTGCCACGAGACGTTCATCGGCGGGTCGGGCGCGACCGTCCCGGTGACGGCGTCGTGAAGGTCGACGCCGGGGTTCGTCGACAGGGTGTGGACCTGCCCGTCGTGGACGTCCCGCAGGACGGCCGAGTCGTCGTCCGCGGCCGTCACGAGGAACGTGCTCTCCTTCGCTTCGTCTGTCGGCTCGTCAGTCATTGTCCTCTCTACTTCGTCTGTCCTTTTCCCGGTTTCGTCGCAGGTGCGGTGCGGGACGGTGTCACAGGGAGAGCGGGCATCCCGACGTTACCGGCCGAGCACACGGTGGACGGCGAGGATGAGCAGTCCCGCCACGAACGGCGGCAGCAGTCCGGCCAGCGGCGGCAGCCCGTAGAGCACCGAGACGACCGGAGCGAAGAATCCAGTCGGCGGCGTCTGGAACTCCGCGGGGACCGAGATGACGAGCCCGACGAACAGCGAGGCCAAGAAGAGGTAGCCAGCGACCGCGAGCAACTGGTCGTAGCGCGCGCCCGCGCCAGCCGCCAGCTCCCGGCGGTGGCGGCGGGCGACGAGCAGGACGGGGGCGAGGACCGGCGTCACCACGAAGAGACCGACGACGATGTAGAACGCCCGCGAGAGCGTCAGCGACCCGCCCTGGATGCTCGCCGTCTGCCCGATGAGGACGACCAGTGCCAGAAGCACGAACAGGGAGAGGGCGGCGGCGGCGACGCCGCCGACGAGGACGTACGATTTGAACAGCCGGGAGTCGGTACTGCCGAACGCGTAGGGGAACGCCCCGAACAGCCCACGGTAGCCGTCTGCCATTACTCGGGGTTGGGCCTTCGAGCGATTAAACTGCCCGATTGCGGGCGGGAGAGAGTGGTGGGTCGCCGACGACAGGGACAACGACTTTACTGCCGCCACACGCGCGTTCACCCATGTACGTCGACCTCGGTAACGTCCTCGACGCGACGCCCGGCATCTCCCGCGAGGGACTCGAACGGCTGGACGGCCGCGTCGCCGACGCCCACGACCGCATCGAACGGGGCCGCGCGGACGCGGAACACGGCTACGCCGCGCTCAATCTGCCAGAAACGACCGACGCCGACGAGATTCGGACCGCCGTCTCGCGGTTCGACGACCCCGAAGCCGTCCTGACAGTCGGCATCGGCGGCAGCGCGCTCGGTGCGGCCACCATCTCCGAAGCACTCGACTCCGACGTCGACGCCTACTACCTCGACAACGTCGACCCCGAGTGGGTCGCGGGGATGGTCGCCGACCTCCCGCTGGAAGACACCGTCGTCAACGTCGTCTCGCGTTCGGGCACGACGGCCGAGACGCTCGCGAACTTCCTCGTCGTCCGCGACGCGATGGAACGAGCAGGCGTCGACTGGACCGACCGCACGCTCGTCACGACCGGCGAGTCGGGGAATCTGCGAGACCTCGCGAACAAACACGACCTGCCCGCGCTGCCGGTTCCTGATGGGGTTCCCGGCCGTTTCTCCGCGCTCTCGACGGTCGGGCTGGCCGTCGCCGCGATTCAGGGCCACGACCTCGACGCCCTCCTGGCAGGCGCGGCCGACGAGGCCGACCGCCTCTCTGGCTCCTTGTTCGATTCGCCCGCCTACGCCTACGGCGCGACGACCTACGCGCTCGACCGCCGCGGCGCGTCCATCAACGCAATGATGCCCTACGCCGAGTCGCTGGAATACTTCGCCGAGTGGTTCGCGCAACTCTGGGCGGAGAGCCTTGGGAAGGACGGCGTCGGCCAGACGCCCGCCCGCGCGCTCGGCGCGACCGACCAGCACTCCCAGCTCCAGCTCTACCGTGCCGGCCCGCGCGACAAACTCGTGACGCTCGTGCGACCCCGCGAGAAACGGGACACGCCGATTCCGGAGACGGACCTCGACGGGCTGGCGTATCTCGGCGGCTCGTCGCTCGGCGACCTCTTGGATGCAGAGTTCGAGGCGACGGAGGCGTCGCTCGCGGCGGCGGACTGCCCGAACATCCGCGTCGAGATCGACCGCGTCGACGAGCGCGGTCTCGGCGAACTGCTCTACGGCATGGAGGCCGCCTGCGTGCTCTACGGCGAACTCGACACCGTCTCGACCTTTACGCAGCCCGCCGTCGAATGGGGGAAGAAAGCGGCTCGCGGCCTGCTCGGCGGTGGCGACTTCGAGGAAGCCGACGCCGTCAGCGACAAGACGCGGCTGGAAATCGAGTAACGAACGCCCAGCGACGCCCGCTCAGGCCGACGGAGCGGGCGTGATGTTCTGATTCGCCCGGAACAGGTTGTCCGGGTCGTACCGTGCTTTCACCTGCTGGAGCCGGTCGTAGTTGTCGCCGTAGACCGCCCGGACCAACTCCTCGCCCTCCTCGCCGAAGCCAGGGAAGTTGACGTAGAGCCCACCGGGCGAGAACTCCTGCATCGTCTCGTACAGCTCCCTGGCCCACGCGATGTTCGCGTCGTCTCCCTCTGCGTCGTCCCAGTTGGCCTCGATGCCGAGCATATAGGGCGCGTCGCGCTCGCCGAAGGCCGTCTCGCCCTCGTCGACGTCGGCGATGGCTCCGCCGAGTTGCCAGACGTCGACCGTCGAGAGCGGCGAGGGTGCGGTCTCGCTCGCGGCGACGATGGCGTCGATGGCCGCGTCCGAGAGGCCGGTGAGGTAGGTCGATTTCCAGTAGTACCGACGGCCGTCAGGGTAGTCTTCGTCGAGGACGCGCTGGAACTCGGTGTAGGGCATGATGCCGCTGAAGTCGAGCACGGGCGTATCGAACTCCCGGAGCGGGGCGAGCACGTTCAGTCCCGTCTCGAGGTCCTCGCCAGCGTAGCAGGCGAAGAAGCCGACGACCGGCTCGCCGCGTGCCGTTTCCGGGAACTCCGGTTCGTCGGGAACCGTCGCGGTGAACGCGAGCGGGCTGACCTCCTCGGGTGCGTCTGCGGCGTACTCCCGCAGGAACTGGAAGGCTTCCGTCGCGCGGGCGGCCGGATGAAACACCAGACAGCCGGCGACATCCGGTCCCAGTGGATACGCCTCGAACTCGAAGCTGGTGACCACGCCGAAGTTGCCGCCACCGCCCCGGAGTGCCCAGAAGAGGTCTTCGTGCTCGTCGGCACTCGCGGTCAGGGCGTCGCCGTTGGCGGTAACGAGGTCCACCGAGCGGAGGGCGTCACACGAGAGTCCGTACGTGCGTCGGAGGTGGCCGAAGCCACCGCCGAGCGTGAGACCCGCGACGCCGGTATCTGAGACGACGCCACCGGGGACCGCGAGACCGAACTGCTGTGCTTCGCGGTCGACGTCGGCCCACGTCGCGCCGCCAGCGACGCGGACCCGACGGCGGTTGGGGTCGACGTGGACGCCGCGCAGCTCCGAGAGGTCGACGACGATACCGTCGTCGCAGACCGCGGTGCCCGCGACGTTGTGGCCGCCGCCGCGCACCGACAGCGGGAGGTGCTCCTCGCGGGCGAAGTCGACACACGCGACGACGTCGGCCGTGCCGGTACACCGGACGATCGCCGCGGGTCGGCGGTCGACGAGACCGTTCCAGACGGTGCGCGCCTCGTCGTACTCGGGCTGTTCAGGGGTGATGACCGCACCCGCGACGCGCTCAGCGAGGGCCGCGACGGGGGGTTCGTACTGTCCAGTTCGCTCTCCCGATTCGTCTATTGCCATGACGGTTCACCACAAGAGGGTACGTCGACGAGCGAAATAATCGCGTGTGGCCGAGCAGGAGGACTGTCGGCGGCGACGGAACGTGAGCGGTCGTCGGCGTGGCCGGGACAACCGGTGGCTCTATTCGCGCCCGGCCGCTACAGTCGAGTCAGCAAATGGCAACCGACGTCTCAACGTCCGACGTGCAGTTCCACCTCCGGACTGTCGGCGCGGTCATCATCATCGTGGCCAGCGCGATCCTCTTTGCGACCCTGACGAGTGCCATCGGGCGAAGCCTGCTCGCATCCGCTGGCGTCTCGCTGATGGATCCGGAGCCGGGACCACGCGCGCTGCTCGACGCGCTGCAGTTCATCGGCTTCGGCATCGCCGTCGCCACCTTCCTCCAGTTCCGCGACGAGTGGGACCTCATCCGCTGGCGGAGACCGACCCTGCGCGACCTCGGCTGGATAGCCGCCGGACTGTTCGGACTGCTCGCGGTCCTCTACGTCCTCAGCACGGTCGTCAGCCTCCTCGGCGTCTCCACGGCCGAGAGCCAGATCACCGCGGCGGGCAGGGAGAACCCCGCGTACCTGCTGTATCTGATTCCCGTCACCGTCCTGCTGGTCGGGACGACCGAGGAACTCATCTTCCGCGGCATCGTCCAGGGGACGTTCAGCCGCGCCTACGGTCCCGTCGTCGGCGTCCTCGGCGCGAGCATCGTCTTCTCGTCGATTCACCTGCCCTCGCTTCTGGGGTCGGGCTCCGGACAGCTCGCGACGCTCGCCATCATCTTCACGCTCGGCGGGCTGCTCGGCGTGCTCTACGAGGTGACCGACAACATCCTCGTCCCCATCATGGTCCACGGTCTCTACAACGCGGTGCAGTTCGGCCTGCAGTACGCGACGCAGACGGGGCTGGTGTAGGCGACGGCCGAGTGCCACACTCCTGCGGTGGCGCGCGCTGGCGACGCGCCGTGTCTCGGCGCGTGACTCCCGCGCGAGGGATGAGCGAACGAGCACCGCGAGTGAGCGAATCGGTTGGGGAGGGCGTGGCCTCTCGGAGCGCGAGCAGTCGGAACGCAAGCAGTCGGAACGGAATATCGTCTCGTCACAACAGCCAAGAACAGCGACGACGACAGCCTGTGCAAACACGGCCAGAACGGCGACGCCACTCGCCGAACGAGCGACAGAACCGCAAAACCGTTCTCAGACGACTCAGTTCGGGTTCTTCCGCGAGAGGTCGCTGCCACAGATGGGACAGCGCGGCTTCTCCTCGTCGAACTCCCGGCCACAGCCGGCACACTGGAACGTCCAACTGCGCTGTTCGGTGATACCGTCTTGGGCGATGGCTTCGACGACGACGCCGAGATGTTCGGCGACGTTCTGCATCGCGTAGTCGTCGGTGACGAGCGTGCCGTCGAGTTCGAAGGCGGCGGCGATGAGCCGCGTGTCGGTGTCCGAGAGGACGTCGCCGTCGCCGGTCTCGCCGGCGGCGCGCTGGACCTTCTCGACGGTCCCCTCGGCGGGGATGTGGATGTGCATCCCGGCACCCTCCATCGCGTCGAAGCGGAAGGCGTGTTCACCCTCTAGTTCCTCGTGAACCATCGGAACCGACGCTGTCTGGTTGTCCGTGTGGTACTCGTGAATAAACGCGGAGGAATCGAGAACGTGCATCTACTGTCTGCTTATCGGTTGACGACGATGTAGTCTGTGACTGCCTGCACGCGATCGACCGGCACGCGAAGGTGGCCGGCCTCGTCGGTCGAGAAGGAAGTCTGACTCGGTGCGAGCGAGTCTTCCTGGGACTCGACGACGAGGTCGCGGAGTTCGCCCGACTTGAGGTTCATCGTGATGTTGTACAGCATCCCCAGCTTCGAGCCGTCAGAGCCCATGACGGCCTTGCCGGAGAGGTTCTCGGCGAGTATGTCGGCCATGAATCGGTATTCGTGTGGCGTCACATAAACGCCACGGGGCGCGTCTGACGGGCGTCTGCCTCGCGACAGCCGATGGCGATGGCTGAGACCACAGCGGCGACGACTGAGACCACGGTGGCGACGGACGAGACCACGGTGGCGACGGACGAGGTGAGGCCGCGTCGGGGGCGAGTGAGTCCGGCGTGTCTCCCGCTCACACGCCCCGAGACGACCCTCCCCCGAGTTGAAAGACTTAACTACGGTCCACGGCTGAACTCACACAAGAGAACTTCTGCCGGGTGATTTTCGATGTCGGACACAGATACACAAGGCCACGCTGAAACGCTACGTACCCCCATCGTCGCCGTCCTCGGACACGTCGACCACGGAAAGACCACGCTCCTCGACAAGATCCGCGGCTCCGCCGTGAGCGAGGGCGAGGCGGGGGCCATCACGCAACATATCGGGGCGACGGCCGTCCCGCTCGAGACCGTCTCGCAGATGGCGGGCAGCCTCGTCAATCCCGACGACTTCGACCTGCCGGGGCTGCTCTTCATCGACACGCCGGGGCACCACTCCTTCACGACGCTCCGCTCGCGCGGCGGCGCGCTCGCGGACATCGCGGTCCTCGTCGTCGACGTCAACGACGGCTTCCAGCCCCAAACCTTGGAAGCACTGGACATCCTCCAGCGCACGGGCACGCCCTTCGTCGTCGCCGCCAACAAGATCGACACGACGCCTGGCTGGAACCGCCAGGACGGCGAACCCATCCAGAAGACCTACGAAGCCCAGAGCAAGCAGGCCCGCAAACGGCTCGACGAGAACCTCTACAAGATCATCGGTAACCTCTCGGACGAGGGCTTCTCCGCGGACCTCTACTGGCGCGTCCAGAACTTCACGAAGAACATCGGCGTCGTCCCCCTTTCGGCCATCACCGGCGAGGGCATTCCGGACCTGCTGGCCGTCCTCATGGGGCTCTCCCAGCGGTACATGAAAGAGGAGATGGAGATCGACGTCGACGGTCCCGGCAAGGGGACAGTCCTCGAAGTCAAAGAGGAGAAGGGCTTCGGCGCGACGCTGGACGTCGTGCTCTACGACGGCACGGTGAAAGAAGACGAGACCATCGTCGTCGGCGGCGCGAACGGTCCCATCGTCACCGAGGTACGTGCCATCCTCCAGCCGCGACCGAACGCCGAGATCCGAACGGAAAAGCGGTTCAACCGCGTCGAATCCGTCTCGGCCGCCACCGGGACGAAAATCGCCGCGCCGGACCTCGAAGACGCGATGGCCGGCGCGCCGGTGCGCGTCGTCCGCGACCGCGACCTCGACGAGGTCATCGCCGAGGTCGAAGCCGAACTCGCGGGCATCGAGGTCGACACCGCCGAACAGGGCGTCGTCGTCAAGGCCGACACCCTCGGCTCGCTGGAGGCGATGGCCAACGCCCTCGACGAGGCCGAAGTACCCATCGTCCGCGCCGAAGTCGGCGACGTCGCCCCGCGGGACGTCTCCATCGCCGGGACGGCTCGCGAGGACGAGCACAAGGTCATCCTCGGATTCAACGTCGACGTCCTCCCGGACGCCAAGAAGGAGTTGGAGAACTCCGACGTCCGGCTGTTCAAACACGACGTCATCTACCAGCTCATCGAGGACTACGACGAGTTCATCACCGAGCGCAAGCGCGAACAGCAGGAGACGGTCCTCGACAAGATCGTCCGGCCGTGTCGCTTCCGAATCCTCGAAGACCACGTCTTCCGGCAGAACAACCCCGCCGTCGTCGGCGTCGAAGTGCTGGCGGGCACTATCAAGAACAACCAGTACGTCGTCAAGTGGGACGGCAACGAGACCACCCGCGTCGGCCAGCTCAACGGGATTCAAGAGCAGGGTGAGGACGTGAGCCAGGCCCGCGCCGGCAAGCGCGTCAGTGTCGCCATCGACGGCCCGACCGTGGGCCGACAGATCGACGAGGGCGACGAACTCTGGATCGACCTCCCCGAGAAACACGCGAAGATTCTGGAGCAGGAACTGTCCAGCGAGATTCCGGGCGACGAGTTAGAAGCACTGCAGAGCTATCTCGACAAGAAGCGGCGGCGTGACCCGTTCTGGGGCAAATAACAGCGTAATTATCGGTTGCGCTCGTCTTCGAAGAAGTAGAATGCAGCAGTGTCGAATGGGTTTACGAACAAGTCGCCGAAGTATCCGTCTCCTGGTGCTCTGATTTCTCCGTCTACGTCTGGTTCCCAACCATCATTAAGTGGAATATTCGTTGTGAGATCGAACTCAGTTAAATCTGACCACGCAACAAGTCGTCGTGACGGATTGTCTATCATGTGGCGATTGAAGCCAATCGATGGGTATGGTTCCGTACATTCAACATCTGTGTATTTGTAATCGACTTCTCTCGCACTTCGACCAGATTCTTCGAATCTATCATAGCCAGCGATGGGTATCTCAGGGATTTCTGAGAGCATTTCAGGAATGTCGAGGTTATGGAAGCCTGCGAATATGTGGTCGAGTCCTTGGGATACATCCGTTCTGACCATTACAGGGTGTTTTCCTGTCATCCAATGCCCGACACCGATGAACAACATCGTTGACGTTACACAGTCCGAACCAGGGATATCTCTAGCCGTCGTGTCACGAAGAAACATATTCACGATTGTTTCTTCGGGTGTTTGTTGGTATAAGCTGATTGTAAACTGATAATCTAAATCTCCAACAAATGCTTTAAGCGTCGTTAATTTTCGGAATTCGATTGATTCAAATGTATTAGCATATGGCTTGTTTTCGATAGCTTCTGAGAACTTTTCACCCCAACGTCGAGCAAAACTTCTCCCAACGCAAAATTTTACTGGATTAACTGTCCGCAGCTCATCGGGTTCAAACGGGTCATCGTAGCCAACTTGTTCGTGTAGCGCCCCTCTGATGAATGCATCTGAGGCAGGACTTGCGTCTTGTGCAACATGAGAAACCTCCCTCGGACTTGCCCTACTCTCACCGTATTCGTCTTTATCGACGATCATGCTTCCACCGAAGTCTTGTTTATTTTCGACTTCTTTCTGACGTACCCCACCCGTCCCAACGGACCAGTTATTGGCAGGGTTGAACAGTTTCATCGTTGGAGGTGAGTTGAAATATATAGATTCAAGATACTCTAGTGCTGATAATTCAAGATTGAGAACAGTCCAATCACAGTATGCCCCGAGAATATCACCTTCATCATCGGTTGCGAATTTGCGGTCTAATACAGGTGACCTGATGACAACAGTCATTTGAATATCATAGAGGTCAAACCAGTCGTCTCCATCTGCTGTCTGTGTGGTATACTGCGTCATATCGAGCGCAGGCATATTGAACGACGGCTCGTCAGGCTCGGAATACCATATTTCGACCTTCTGTTTTTGTCCCCGTGGGTCAGACCAGTCGCCAGGGGGCACATATGGGGGGCCAAGCTCTCTGAGCGTCTGCTCGTCTCTCGCCACGTTGTCGAAGGGGAGGTAGACCACATCGCTCCTGCCGAGGACGATCTCTGGGGCGTCCAGCTGTGGGCTGGCGAACCTGACTTCCAGCATCCGTGGGACGTTCATCAGGTCCTCACCGAACTCCAACGACATCTCATGTTCCTGTGAACTCCCCCTGAAACTGGCTCCCGTCTCGCCGAGGACAACCTCATCGTCCCCGATAGGTGTCTTCCCGTAGACTCGAAGGGTCCCCTCTACTGCCTCTTCGGGTTGTTGATTGGGTAGGAGACCGTTCTTTAGGGAGAACTGGAGCGAGTCCAGCGTTGCCTCGCCGAGTTCCAGTTCGTATCCTTCGACCACTTCGAGTTGCGTCCGAGCTCGCTGGAGGTCTTCGCTTCCCCAGACTTCCTCTTCGATCAGGCCGAGGTCTTGGCCGACATCTCGTGCTGTACCAGCACAGCCAGCCGTCCCCGTGGCCGCCGCCGTCGCTCCCGCCGCAAGGAATCTCCGTCGAGAGAGGGGTTCCGAATATCGAACTTCATCAGGAGAAGACGGCTCGTCAGACTCGTCGCTCATTGTGAAAGTCAGTACGTTGAGAAATGAAAAGTGCTCGGGTAATCATCAACATCTATTCTACGAGGAATGGCTCATCGCTCGTCTGAAACAATGGAGGATGCAGAAACGAGCGTCTGCTGTCGATGACGGGTTTGTCTATGATTCTGATACAATCAGCGACCTAATTCTGGGGGACGTAGTTTTAGATTGATTTTCGGCTCGAAAGGTCGCAATCCCGTTTCCAAGAATACCTCGAAAGCCCACGCGCAACAGCCACATCCGCCCCAACCGACTGCGTCCCCAGAACGCTCTGCGTTCTGGTGTGCAGACGAGACGCGAAGCGTCTCGTCAACGTTCCTCGGTCGCTTCGCTCCTTGCGGTACTCATCCCTCGCGAGAGCGAAGCTCTCGCTGCCCTTCGTTCGCTACGCTCACGAAGACCTCGCACGAGTGTTACGCGGCATGAAAGCCGCGAAGCCACGCGCCAAGTGGCTGGTCAAGAGTCAGCTAAATACGATTGGAAAGACGACACGAACCATGGTCTCCCGCGAAAACAAACTCATCACCGGATTCGTCCTCGTCGCGTTCGTGTTACTCTTCGTCCTGTCACAGTACACGTCACTCGCCTTCGAGTGGGTTATGGGGGTCGTATTCCTCGTCGGGATCCTCATCCCACAGATACTACTCCAGTACACGAACCTCGGAGCGGAGTAGTGCCTCGGGGTATCGACCGAAGTATCAAAGTCAGATCACCGAACCAACGCGAACAGGAAGGAGAACCGCGCCGATTATCGAGCCGTCTGTGCGACGCCGTCGCCGACGGCGTTCATGACCTGCATGGCCGCGCTGGCGGCCAGTCCGCGGGCGACCTCGCGGCGGTCGGCGTCGTCGAGACCGGATTCGAGGTCGTCGAGGTCCGGCGTGAAGCCGGCGCTGACGGGGTGGCCGGCGGGCGGGTGGACCGCCACCGTCGCCTGCGGGCCGTTCGAGCCGTAGGAGAGTTCCGACCCGATAGCGTAGCTGTCGGGGAGGTACGTCCGCGTCGTCGAGACGATCTGGGCGACGGCACGGCGGAGCATCCGTCGCTGCTCGGGTGTCAGTTCGACGTCTTTCGACGGCTGTCCAGCCTCGACCACGCCGGGTGCACCCGCGTACGGATTGTTTCCATTCATAAGGGAGATGCTACCAGACGTAAGGGAGAACTGGTTAAAAAGGCGTCGGAGGAGGCGGTTTTAGAGAATCGGCTCGCTCTGCCCGTATGCCGCGAGCGTCAGGGCCGTGGTGTAGCCCTCGCCGTCGGCCTCCGCGGTCGTGACGAGCACCTCCTCGTCGTCGAAGGTCCACTCGCGGAGGTCGCGACCCGCGTCGAGACCGGCGCGGACGGTCGCCTCGACTTTCTCGGGGTCGCTCCCGTCGGCCTCGTAGAACAGCCCCGGTCCCGGCCCGGTCGCCCAGCCGAGCCCGGCGGCGACGGTCCCCGCCTCGCCCGTCGTCGCCTTTGCCTGCACGACCGTGAGACGGTTGCCCGCGGGGCCGAGGTCCGGGGCGGTCTCGACGGCTTCGACCGTCGCGTCGGCGGGGATGACGGAGGAGACGGTGACGAGATTGTAGTTGTGGACGTTCGCCGCGGCGAGTGCGGCGTCGTAGGAAGCCATCGCCGTGGGGGCGGTGGCCGTGCCGCTGACGACGTAGATTGTACCCATTGGCGAGACTGAGACGACCGAGGCAAGAAGCGGTTACGGAATCCGCCGGCAGCGTCGGTATCCGGCGACAGGGCGAATCAGGACAGGAGCTGCGGCCCGAAGACCATCAGGACGAGTGCCGCGAGCATCGTCACGCCGATGGAGGTCGTGATGGTCCGGACGATGGGCCGGGGGTCGTTGACGGGCAGCCTGGAGACGACCGCCTCGACACAGGCGCGCATGATGCGGCCGCCGTCGAGCGGATAGCCCGGAATACAGTTGAACAGCCCGAGCTGGAGGTTGATCCACGCCGTCCAGAAGAGGACGTTGGCGAGGACGAACACGCCGCCGCCGAGGACCGCGAGCGGTCCCTGGACGACGTAGAAGTTGACCACCTCGGGGGTGAAGCCGGGGAAGTTGTACGGAAGCCCGAAGACGCTCGCCAGCGGCAGGATGAGCGCGACGTAAGCCAGCCCGAGGAACGAGTCGAGCACGCCCGAGAGCTGGATGCCCGAGAGGTCGCTCCCCACGTCGCCACCGAGCAGCGCGAGATAGGTCGCCGCAGGGTACGACTGGATGCCGAAGTCAGAGAGCACCAGCCCGCTCGTGCCCTGTGCGAGACCCAGAACCCCGAGAAGACCGTTGCCGTCCTGTTCGTTCGTCCCGAGCGTCACCGTATAGGTCGAAAGCGAGCCCTCGGTGTAGGCTTGGACTTCGACGGTGTCGCCGGGGGCGGTCCCGTCGAGCAGTCGCGTCAGGTCCGCGCGGGAGGTCACCCGCTCGCCGCCGAAGCCGGTGACGACCACGCTGGCGTTCTCGGGAGCACCCGCCTCCGCGAGCGGCCCGTCCGGAGCCACCTCCACGGCGTAGGCACCGACAGGGACGACGCGCTCACCCTCCGTGGTCTCGATTCGGGCCAGCGGCCGGTCAGCCACCGCGTCCTCGAAGGCCGCCTGCGTGTAGACTTCAGTGCCGTTCACCGCGAGCACCCGGACCGGGTCGGCGTCCTGTTGCACAGTGATTCCGGCGGGGTTCCCTTGGACGGAGCCGACGACGACGAGCGACCGTTCGACTTGGACCGTCCGCTCACCGTTGACCTCGACGTCGACCGCCCGGTCGGGGGTCGACGCCAGCGCGTCGTCGAACGTCGAGTCGTTCGAGACAGGCATCCCAGCGACGGCCGTGATGCGGTCGCCGCCGCCGATATCCGCCTCTGCAGCGGGCGTCCCGTCGTAGGCACCCGCGACGGCGACGCCAGGGGCGACGCCGATGGCACCGACGACCGGGCCGAAGAGCAGCGCGAAGGCGACGATGGTGACGACGAAGTTGTTCGTCACGCCCGCGGCGAACATCCGGGTTCGGCCGCCGCGGTCGGCCTTTCGCTGGCTCTCCTCGTTCGGTTCGACGAACGCGCCGATGGGGAGGATGGTGAGGAGGACGACGCCCATCGACTCGATGTCGATGTCTTCGACCCGACAAAGCAGGCCGTGGCCGCCCTCGTGGACGACGAGCCCCACGAGGAGACCGAGGACGATCTCGGGAGCCATCGAGAGGGGAAGGAAGTCGTTGACGCCGGGGATGACGAGGAAGTTCCGCGGTTGGTTGACCTGGGTGACCTGGGGGCTCTGGACCGTCGCGATGGCCGCCTGGAGGAACAGGAAGAACGAGCCGACCATGACGACGAGCGCGACGCCGACGCCGACGTTGCTGTAGGCGCGCCAGAACCGTTTCGGCCCGGCGAGCCAGTTGAGAAACGCTCGACCCCGTTTCGTGTGGATCGTCGTGAGCGGTCCCTGGAGACGGACGGATGACGGAAGCAACCCACGCGACTGCAGTGAGAGAGCGATGACTGAGTACAGGAGGACGCCGCCGAGTACCCAGAGCAGCGGATTCATTAGCCGAAACGAGGGCGTGACGCGCAAAAGGCGTTCGGGTTAGCGAGTCGCACGACACCACCGTCGGGCGACGGCGTTCGTGTGACGTGGCTACTTGTCGGCGACGACGGGGTCGTCGTGGATCTCGATGGTCGTCATCTCGCGGTCGCGACGACGCGCCCGGAGCCGACGGGCGAGTGCGACGCCAGCGACGCCAGCGACGACCGCGCCGCCGAGGAGGAGATAGCGGCCGAGTCGCCGGCCGTCGTCGTCGCTCGTGTCGTCCGGTTCCGCTCGGTCGGTCTGCTCGGTTTGTGGCAATTGCATGAAAGTCTCCTATCGAGAAGTCTTGCGAGTTGGCGGCGCGTGGTTCGACTCCGCCCTTTCAGGCCCGCACGGCCTGAACACCGGTAGTAAGGGAGATGTCGTTATAAAACTACTCGGTCGCAGCCACAACACTCAACAGGCTCACTCGCGGTCTTTTCACCGTGTTCGACGCCCGCCGTTACGAGGTCCGACAGAAGATTCGCATCGGCAACACGTACAACATCTACGAGGCGGGTGCCGACGAGCCCTTCCTCGAATCCGCCCAGAAGAAGTTCCGGCTGAAGGAGGACTTCCGGTTCGACGACCCCGAGACGGGCGAGGAACGGTTCCGCGTGAAGGCCGACAGCGTCCTCGACATCACCGCCGCCTACGACATCGTCGACAGCCGAACCGACGAGCGGGTCGGGTCGGTCAAACGCAGTGCCAAGTCCTTCTTCAAACACGAGTACGCCCTCCTCGGTCCCGACGGCGAGCAGGTCGCGACGGTGAAGGAGGACAGCTGGCTCCGAGCCGTGCTCCGACGCGGTCTCACGACGCTCATCCCCTTCTCCTACAACATCGAGGGATCGAACGGTGACCGTCTCGGCGACGTCTCCGGACAGTTCACGCCCGTCCGTGACCGCTACACCATCGACCTCGCTGACGACGGCCTGGACCCGCGGCTCGCCGTCATCGGGACAGTCGTCATCGACGCCATCGAGGAAAACTGACCGGTCTCGCCACGGCCGCGGACGTCGGCCGCGGACGTCGGCCGGGGCACAGCATTTCTCGGCGGAGTCTATCGCGAGAGGACGCGGAGAAACTCGGCCGTATCCGTGTGGTTGGTGAACTGGAGGACGAGACCGTCGTGCAGGTCACAGACGTGCGCGAACGGGATCTCGAACGTCGTCCCCGCGGCCGTCGTTCCGACGAACATCCCCTCGACGACGACCGTCTCGCCGCCGTCGACGAACCGGCCGGGGCGGACCTCAAACCGTCGGTAGGCGGCCTTGAGCGGGGCGAACACCTGTGAGACGACTGCGGCCGGGCTGCGGTACCGTCCCCCGGAGAGGGGGTCGCCACGCGGTTCGATCCAGGTCACGTCCGGATCCATCCCGGCCAGAACCGTGTCGATGTCGCCGCGGTTGAAGGCGTCGTACAGCGCCGAGACGGTCGCGACGTTGTCCGTCGTCGTCGTTGCCATAGCCGAAAGACGTGTCCCAAAAAGATAGTCGCTCGTTCCGTTCGGAAGACAGGACCGCGGGCGACGGACGTGTCGGCGCGGGCGTGCCGACGGTTACTCTTCGCGACGGAGTCGCTTCACGACGAACTCGGAGTCGAGTTCGCCGAGGAACGTCCCGAGGCGCGGTCCCTGCGTCGCGTCGAAGAACAGCCGGTAGCCGGCCTGGAAGAAGTCGCCCGTCGCGACGTCGTTTCGCTTCGCCGTCTCGTAGATTTCGCCCTGAATCTCCTCGCCCGTGTGGCCCTCGTCGACGAAGTCAGCCAGTTCGTCGAGCGCGGCGGCTACCTCGCTGTCGAAGTCTGTCTCGGGCAGTTCGACCTGCAGGCGGTAGTTGTACTCGTTGTCGAGGCGTTCGGCCCACGTGCGGGCCTTCTCGACGCGCTTCATCGCCTCCTCGATGGCCCACTCGGGCGTGTCGTCGGTGATGTGGCCCTCGTTGCGCGCCATCTGCTCGCGGAGGTCCTCGTCGTCGGTCATGCCGAGGACGGCCGCGAAGGTGTAGGGGAGTCGGACGCGCTCCTCGCGTACGTCGTCGACGGTGAAGGGATACGCGCGGTCGGCGAGTCGCTTCAGGTCGTCGTCTTCCACTTCGTCGAAGTAGATACGCTCGAAGCGGTCGAACTCGTCGACCAGTTGATCGAGTCGGGAGATGTCGAAGTCCTTCGCCTTCTTCGGGTTGCGGACGAAGAAGTACCGCAGCACCTCGGGTTCGAGGAGTTCCAGTACCTCGTGGACGGTCACGACGTTACCGGAGGAAGAAGAGAGTGCCTCGCCGTTGAGCGTGAACCACTCGTACGTCATCGGCACGGGTGGCTGGATGTGCAGGAAGTTCTCGGCGATATCCTTGCCCGAGGGCCACGAGCCTTCGGCGTGGTCCTTGCCGAACGGCTCGAAGTCGACGCCGAGGACCTGCCACTGGCCGGGCCACTCGAAGCGCCACGGCAGCTTGCCCTCGCGGAACGTCGCGGTCCCCTCGTGGCCACAGCCGTCGATCTGCTGGCCGCCGGCTTCGAGGCCTTCACAGACGTAGTCGACGGACTCGTTCTCGACGTCGACGCCCGTGATGTTCGTCGTCAGGACGCCGCACTCCGAACACTGCGCCTGGAACGGGACGTAGTCCTCGTCGATCTTGTCCTGGTACTCGGCGAGAATCTCGCGGGCCTCGTCCTGGTGTTCGAGGACGTATTCGACCACGTCGTCGAACGTCCCCTCACGGTAGAGTTCCGTGTTCGAGAGCATCTCGACGGGTACGTCGAGCATCTCGGCACTCTGGTGCAAGAGATCGGTAAAGTGCGCGCCGTAGGAGTCGTGGTCGCCGAAGGGGTCCGGAATGTCGGTGTAGGGCTTGCCGAGGTTGCGGCCGAGCGCGCCCGCGTCGACCTCGCCGAGACCGACGATGTTCCAGTCGGAGTCCGCGAGCTGTCGGGGGACCTTCCGAAGGGCGTCCTTGTCGTCGCTGGTGAAGACCTGCCGGACCTCGTGGCCGCGCTCGCGGAGGACTTCCGCGACGAAGAAGCCGCGCAGAATCTCGTTGAAGTGGCCGAGATGAGGGATGCCCGAGGGTGAGACGCCGCCCTTGATGACGATGGGTTCGTCGGGGTCGCGTGCCTCGATTTCGTCCGCCACTTCGTCGGCCCAGAAGGCGTGGTGGCCGTCGCCGCCCTCGTCGGGGTCGACGGTCTGCGCGCCGGTCGACTGGGCCTTGTCGCCACCGGCCGACTGCGGGCTGTCGGTCCCGCTCTCTTGGGAGGACTCGTCCGCGCTCATCGCTGTGCCCAGTAGCTCGGTTCCGTGCCGGTCCCTTCGGGGATGACGTCCGTCCCGTTGTGCTCGCCGCGGAGGACGGCCTGTTCGACGCGTTCGGGGTCGTTGCCGTCGAGGACGATGGTGCGCATTCCGGCGCGTTCGATGAGCTTCGTCGCCAGCAGGTCGACCGGCGCGGAGGAACCCGCGTCCCGGCTCATCGGGGCGACGATGTCGACGAGTTCCGAGGGCGTCATCTCGTCGAATTTGACTGCCTCGGGGTTCGTCTTCGGGTCCGAGTCGTAGACGCCGTTCGCGCTCGTCGCGTAGACGAGCAGGTCGGCGTTGACGTACTCGGCGAGTGCGGCGGCGACGGCGTCGGTCGTCTGGCCAGGCATGACGCCGCCCATCACGCTCACGTCGCCGCGGCGGATGGAGTCGCCCGCCGCCTCGTAGTTCTTTGCGACCTTCGGGTCGACGCCCGAGTCGAGCGCGGCGATGAGCAGCCGCGCGTTGATGCGCGTCACGTCGATGCCGATCTGGTCGAGCTGGACCTCGTTCGCCCCGAGTTCGCGAGCGGCACCGATATACTCGCGGGCGACCCCGCCGCCGCCGACGACGACGCCGAGTTCACAGCCCTCGCGGGCCAGCGACTCGACGACCGCTGCGTGTCCCTCCACGCGCTCGGGGTCGAGTTCCGGCGCGAGCACACTACCGCCGATAGAAACCACGACTCTCATTGCACCGGAATTGCCGGGTTTCGGGCTTAAGGGTTATCAAGTCGAGGACGGTCTGTGGGGGCGAGTCACGGGGGCGGACCGCAGAGGCGAGGCAGGCCGAAGCAACACTAAAGCCCCTCCGTCGCCGCCTTCGACGCATGAAGCTCCTCTCGTTCGTCGGCGACGACGCCGACCAGGTTGCCGAACGCCTCGCTCCGCGGCTCGACGGCCGCGTCGCCACGGTCGAACGGCTCCCCGAGCGCGCGGCCGGAACCGACACCGACGGCGTCGACGGCGCGTTCGGTCTCGCCGACGACGGCGCGTGGGTCGGCGCGGGCGACGACCGGTCGCTCTCCGACCTTCTCGACGCGCTCGCACCGGAGTACGACTACGCCCTGCTCTCGGGCTTTCCGGAGGCGCGCGCACCCGCCGTGGTCGTCGGCGACGTGGATATCGAAACTCGCGGTGACGTCGTCGCAGCGGTGAAATCCCCTGCCGACGCCGACCTCGATGAACTCGCGAAACACGCCGACGACGGCGAGGCGTACGTCACTCTCGACACGCTCGTCGAACGGGTCAAACGGTCGCCGCGGGCGGACTACGCCGGGGCCATCGCGACCTTCACGGGTCGCGTCCGGGCGAAAGAAGACGCAGAGGACGCACGGACGACCCATCTGGCCTTCGAGAAGTACGAGGGCGTCGCCGAAGACCGGATGGCGGCCATCTCGGCGGAGTTGACCGAGCGCGAGGGCGTCGAGGAGGTCGTCATGCACCACCGGACGGGCGTCATCGAGGACGGCGAGGACATCGTCTTCGTCGTCGTCCTCGCGGGGCACCGTACCGAGTCGTTCCGGGCCGTCGAGGACGGCATCAACCGACTCAAGGACGAGGTTCCCATCTTCAAGAAGGAGACGACGGTCGACGAGGAGTTCTGGGTCCACGACCGCCAGTAGCGTGTCGGACAGCGCGTTGATAGCGCGGCAAGCGGCGCGAGTGTGCTACGCAGCGCGGCGATAGCGTTTCGAGCAGCGTGTCGATGGCACGGCGACGACACGGTGAGCAGGGACTGCCGACGCCGCGCACGGACGGAGACCACCGGCGTCTGACGGCAACAGTTGCCGTCTCTCGGCAGTTTCAGGGCCAAATCCGGGGCGAAAAGGACCATATGGTATCGCAGAACGAATGGCAAAAAGAAAGCGTCAGATAGAGTTCTAAACGTTCTAAACGTCTCTCAAAAGTTCGTAAAAGGTTCACTTTCGTCGAATTTGACCTGAAAGAGACCGAACTCCCTCTAACGTTCCTCACTTTATATACTCCCGAAGTGGCTTAGCGAGAAGCGAGGACAAAGACATGAGCGCAACCGTACACCCCTCCACCGAAAGCCCGACCAAAGAAGAGCGTCTGAAGCAGTTCCTCCTGAACAAGGCGCAGAACGGCGAGCTCTACTTCAAGAGCAAGTTCATCGCCGAGGAAGTCGGTCTTTCACCCAAAGAGATCGGCGCGCTGATGGTCAAGCTCCGTGACTCCGCGACCGACCTCACGGTCGAGAAGTGGTCCTACACGAGCGCGACCACGTGGCGCGTCGAACCAGCCGCAGGCGACGCCGCCTAGAGCGTATCGGTCCCCGACAGAGACCCGAGTAGTGGCCTCACGCGAGCCGTCGGCCGCGAGCACGCCGCCCCGCCGCTCGCCCGCGACGGCTCGTTCCCCGCTTTTCCCCGTCGACACCGGTCGTCAGTGGCGACACCGTCGGAGTAGCCTCCGGCCGTCGTCACGGGCTTTATACAGCCGCGACGCGTAGCGGCGGGACGATGGATTCGGTCGATTCGTCCGAGACCACCCCGCCGACGGAAGTCCTCTCTTCCGTCTTCCACCTCTACGAGTGCCGCCGGGACGGCGACCGGCTTCTCTACTACGGTGAGGTGCTCGTCCCCGAGCGGATGCTCCTCCGCGAAATCTGGCCCGCGTTCCGGTCTGCTGGCTACGAGGTCCAACTCGCCCAGACCGACCGCGCACAGGACGTCCTCGTCGCTCGCCCGCTCGACACGCCGGACGGCAGCCTGCCGTGGAAGAACCTGCTGTTGCTCGCGCTGACGATCTGTTCGACGCTGTTCGTCGGCGCGACCGCGTGGTACTACGTCCCCGCTTCGGAGATCTTCGCGAACCCGCTGTCGGCCCTCCAGGCGTGGCCGTTCACGGCCGCCGTCCTCGGCGTCCTCCTCGTCCACGAACTGGGCCACTACGCGATGGCGCGCTACCACGGCGTCGACGTCTCCTTACCGTACGTCATTCCCTTCATCTTCCCGTTCGGGACGATGGGGGCGATCATCCGGATGCGCGGGCAGATGCCCGACCGGAAGTCGCTGTTCGACATCGGCGTCGCCGGGCCGCTGGCTGGGCTTGCGGCGACGATCGTCATCACGGTCATCGGCCTCTCGCTCGACCCGATAACCGTCCCCGAGCGCGTGCTCTCGGGCGGTGGCGAGGTCATCGTCTTCAACAATCCGCCCCTGCTCGACATCATCGCGGTCCTCATCAACCAGCCCGTCGCCTACGGCACGGCCGCGTCGCCAGCGACGAACGTCCCGCTCAACCCCGTCGGGGCGGCGATTCTCGACCTCATCGGCCAGCCTAGCGTGAGCGACCGGACGGGCGTGACGGTGCATCCGGTCATCATCGGCGGCTGGGTCGGGATGTTCTTTACCGTCCTCAATCTGCTCCCCGTCGGCCAACTCGACGGCGGCCACATGCTCCGGGCGATGCTCGGTGAACGCCAGGAGACGGTGGCGGCGATGGTGCCGCTCGCGCTGTTCGGTCTGTCGGCGTATCTCTACTACGGCCGCGGGCTGAGCATCAACGAGTCGGTCGGGCTGTGGGCCTTCTGGGGGCTGTTCTCGACGTTCATCGCGTTCAACGGTCCGGCCCACCCCATCGACGACACCGGGCTCGACGCGAAACGCATGGCCGTGGGTGTCTTCACGTTCCTCCTCGGCCTGCTCTGTTTCATGCTCGTGCCGATTCAGCTCCTCGGTGCCTGAGGCGAGTCAGTCGCTTCCCGGCGTCCTCGGGACCAGCCGTCGGAACACGCGGACAGCAGGCAGCAAGAGACACAGTGCGACCACGAGGAACAGTGGGACGCGTGCCTCGTTCGGGACACCAAGCCAAACCAGTCCAGCGGTGAGTCCGAAGGAGAGCCCGACGTAGCCGAGGAAGGCGAGCGTGACCGGGAGGAACCCGTGGCTCGGAGCGGGGGCTTCGTACAAATGTCAGCGTGTTTTCCCGGAGCGGTAAGTCTTGTGTGGGGTCGTGGTATCGCCTTCACTCGCTCACGTGTGAACCCGGAGTCGGTCGGCTCTCGTCACCGTCGGACGGCCGGTTCTCCACGTCGACGGCGAACTCGACGGCGAGTCCCGCGCTCGCGTAGCCGACACTGATGAGAAGCAAACTCAGCGCGAGGCGGTGGCCGAGCGCGAGCGGGAGTCCCTGTACCCCGAGGAACGCTGTGGCGGTGACGAGACCGGCGAGCGCGCCGGACCACCGATTGCCGCTCGCCCCCCAGACGTCCCAGCGACGGGCCATCGTCCAGCCAGCGACGCCGGTCACGAGACCGAAGACGAGCGCGAACAACGGCCCCGTCGGGAAGGCGACGAGTCCGACTGTTCCGGCGAGGAGAGCGGCGACGGTGCCGACGAGGCGAGGGCGGGAGCCGTTGGACGGATTCATACCACGAACCACCGATGTGAGCGTGAAAAGGCTTCATCCCCTTCCAGTGCTGTTTTCACTGACAGGACGCACAGTCGAACCGATGACGACCCTCCAAATCGCACGGGCTGTCGCGACCGCGACGTCTCGGCAACCGCGTCGGCGACCCGCCAACGGACAGCGTCGGCGACGACGGACGAAACCGAACGGGACAGGGAGCGGAGGTGGCCGGTAGATGGCCGACGACAGCGGCCTCAGTATCGACGGCCCGGAGACGCTGCGTGGCGCGCTCGTCGTGCTCGTGTTCGGGTGCGCGCTTGCGGGATACGGCGTCTACGACTACGTCCAGCAGGACGACGCGGTGCGTGATGCGGTCGAAGTCGACGCGACGATAACCGACGTCGGCGTCGAGACGAGATCGACGACCGGGTCGAGCGACGTCGAGTACCAGCCGACCGTCAGATACAGCTACGAGTACGAGGGTGAGTCCTACGCCGGAACGGACCTGTTCGCGGCGTCGATCCCGCCGAGCTACGACACCGAGTCGGCGGCCGAGGAGGTCGTCGCGGGCTACGAGACGGGGGAGACGGTGACAGCCTACGTCCCTCCGGACGACCCGAATGACGCGTTCGTGCGGACGGAGCGGTCGAACAGCCCGCTGCTCGCCGCCGGGATCGGCGGGATACTCGCGCTCCTCGGCGGTGCCTCCGCGGCGAAGCGCGTCACTACTCGCTCGCGTGCGTGAACCCACGGTCCGGCAAGGGGTCGCCGTCGGCGACGACGCCCGTCTCCGAGTCGGTGACGGTCCCGATTCGGGTCACGTCGACGTCGAGTGCTGACTGGACGGTGTCGACTCGGTCGTCGGGAACGGTGAACACGAGTTCGAAATCCTCGCCGAAATGCAGCGCGCACTCCCGTCTGTCGGCGGCGTCGTTGGTGACCTCGTCGACGGCAGGGTCGACGGGCACGCGGTCGAAGGCGACGTCGAAGCCACAGTCGCTCGCCTCGGCGAGTTGGTGGAGTGAGCGGGCAAGCCCGTCGCTGGAGTCCATCATCGCCGTCGCGTGGTCGCGGAGCCGAACCCCGGCGTCGACCCGCGGCGTGAACTGGAAGAGGTCGTTGCCGCGCTCGGCGTCGCCCTCGTCGAAAAAGCGGAGCGCGGCGGCACTCCGGCCGAGCGTGCCGGTGACGCAGACGGCGTCGCCGGGGGTCGCCCCGCTCCGGAGGACGGGGTCGTCGGCGTCGCCGATGGCGGTCGTGGCGACGGTGAACTCCTCGTGGCCGTCGAGGTCGCCGCCGACGTACTCAGCGTCGACGGCGGTACAGACGTCGCGAGCACCCGAGAGGAAGGCACGGAGGTCGGCCTCGTCGAATTCGGGGGAAGCGTAGACTGCGACGGCCGCCGTCGCCTGCGCCCCCATCGCGGCGACATCCGAGAGCGAGGCCCCGACGGCCCGCCACCCGGCGGTGTAGCGCGTCGTCCCCGCCGGGAAGTCCGTCGTCTCGTGGAGCATATCGGTCGTGATGACCGTGCCGTCGACGACGGCGGCGTCGTCGCCAGCACCGGGGAGGTCCATAGCGAGCATCCGCAGGGCCGTACGCTCGTCCATGCACGGGCCTACGACGCCGGGGGTGTAAAAGCTCCGAGACGGGAGTGGGGTAGGCGAGAGACGAACCGACGACAGGGGCCGGTTCCGGTGGCTTAAAGCCGTCAGTGGGCGACGGTCGGGACATGGCAAACGAGCGACTGCGGACGACAGTGCTCGGGTTCGCACTGACGTTTGCCGTCTTCGCCGCGCTGTTCTATTTCGCCGGAACCGACCGGTTGGTCTCCCAGTTACAGATGGCCGAGACGAGC
This sequence comes from Halogranum gelatinilyticum, assembly GCF_900103715.1. Classification (NCBI taxonomy): domain Archaea; kingdom Methanobacteriati; phylum Methanobacteriota; class Halobacteria; order Halobacteriales; family Haloferacaceae; genus Halogranum; species Halogranum gelatinilyticum. The sequence continues at coordinate 271,408 of NZ_FNHL01000004.1, forward strand.
CTCGTCGTCGCCGTCGTCGGCATCACGCTCCTGTGGCTGTCGGCGTGGAGTCTCTCGCTCAAGGTCGTCCTCGACGTGCTCGGCGTCGACGTCTCGGCCGTGAAGACCTTCTTCATCTTCGCGGGCGCGATGTTCTCGAACAACATCACGCCGTTCGGCCAGGCCGGTGGCGAGCCGGTGACCGCGTTGCTCATCTCGCGGACGGCCGACGCGGAGTACGAGACCGGTCTCGCGGCCATCGCGAGCGTCGACACGCTCAACTTCGTCCCCTCCATCACCATCGCGCTGTTCGGCGCGGGCTACTTCGTCACGGAGACGACGCTCGTGGCGAGCGACTCGCGCATCGAGATGGCGGTCATCGCCATCGTCGCCCTCGCGGTCGCCGTCCCCGGTATCCTCTATCTGGGGTGGCAGAACCGCTACGAGATCGAACGTCGGGCGATCCGACGGCTGACGCCCACGATTCGGTGGGTGACCGAGAAGCTCCCCCGGGTGTCCGTCCCGACCGCCGAGAGCATCGAGGGACGCGTCAACCGGTTCTTCCGGGCCATCGAGCGGGTGGCGACGAACCGCCGCGGGCTAGCTCTCGCTCTGGGGCTGTCGGCACTCGGCTGGTTCTGCCAGATGGTGGCGCTCTGGGTCGCGTTCCAGGCCATCGGCGTTCCCATCAAGCTCTCGTTGGCGATGTTCGTCGTCCCCATCGGTGCCATCGCGGGCGTGACGCCGCTGCCGGGCGGGGCCGGTGGCATCGAGTGGGTGTTGGCGACGCTGCTCGCGGCGGCGACTGGTCCTGCCATCGGCTTCGCGACGGCGACGGCCGCGGTCATCGTCTATCGGGGTGCGGTCTACTGGGTCCCGACGCTGCTCGGGGGGGCCGTGATGGGCGTTCTCAGCGTCCGTGGACGGGCCTAATACGATGGCTTTTTACAGCGATACCATGAAATCGTTGTTATGGTAACCCTCTACGACGTGCCGGCGGACGAGCTCATCGACGAGCTCGCCGTCCGACTCGAGGACCGTATCGAAGCACCCGAATGGGCGCAGTTCACGAAGACGGGCTCCGGCAAGGAGCTGCCGCCGCAGGACGACGACTTCTGGTTCGTCCGCGCGGGCAGCCTGCTCCGTAAGGTCGCCACGAAGGGGCCCATCGGGATGGAGCGACTCGCCGTCGAGTACGGCTCGAAGAAGCGCGGTTCGAACCGCTACAGCGTCTCGAAGGCCAAGACCTCGACCGGCGCGAAGAAGATCAACCGCGTCATTCTCCAGCAGCTCGAAGAGGAGGGTCTCGTCGAGACCGCACAGGGCGAGGGCCGCCGCATCACCGCCGAGGGTCGCAGCTTCCTCGACGAGGTCGCTGGCGACGTGCTCGAACAGCTCGACCGTCCCGAGCTGGAACGCTACGCGTAGAGTTTCACACACGGATTCGCTTTCTTCGACCTCGACTCGGTAGCGGTCGCGCTGTCCGTAATCGTTTTCCTGCCGAAGCGGGAACCATGAGCCATGAGTGGGAACCCTGACGACGACCGACTGGAGGAGCTTCGCCAGAAGAAGATGCAGGAACTGCAGGACCAAGCCGAACAACAACAGCAGCAGGGCGGCGGCGAGGCCGACGAGGCCGCCCGCCAGCAGGCCGAAGCGCAGAAGGACGCGCTGCTCCGGAAGTTCCTGACCGACGGCGCGCGCCAGCGGCTCAACGCCGTCCAGATGTCCAAGCCTGACTTCGCCGAACAGGTCGAACAGCAGGTCCTCGCGCTCGCACAGAGCGGGCGCATCCAGGGCCAGATCGACGAAGAGCAGATGAAGAGCATCCTGAAGGAACTCAAGCCCGACTCCAAGAGCTTCGACATCCGGCGCCGGTAGATGGAGCTGGCGCTTCTGTACAGCGGCGGCAAGGACTCCTCGTTAGCCGCTTTGCTGCTCGATACGTTCTACGACGTCCGGCTCGTGACCGCCCATTTCGACGTGACCGACGACTGGCAACACGCCGAGCGCGCCGCCGAGACGCTGGGCTTCCCGTTCGAGACGCTCGAACTCGACACCGACGTCGCTCGGACGGCGGCCGAACGGATGTACGAGGACGGCTACCCGCGCAACGGTATCCAGACCGTCCACGAACACGCGCTCGAACGCGTCGCCGAGTGGGACGTCGACGCCGTCGCCGACGGCACCCGCCGCGACGACCGCGTCCCGACCGTCTCGCGTGCGCAGGCGCAGAGCCTCGAAGACCGCCACGGCGTCGACTATCTCTCGCCGCTGTCGGGCTTCGGCCGCCACGCCGTCGACCGGCTCGTCGAGACGGCACTCGACGTGCAGACTGGACCGAGCGAGGAGATTCCCCGCGCCGACTACGAGGCCGAACTCCGCGTCGTCCTGACCGACAACTACGGTCCCGAGGCCGTCGCCGAGGTCTTCCCCGACCACACGCAGACGTACGTACGTGGTCGGCAGTAAGTCGTCGGCCGCTACCACCGTCCGTGGTCGGCAGTAAGTCGTCGGCCGCTACCACCGTCCGTGGTCGGCAGTAATCGCCGACAACTACCACCGTCCCTGGCTGACGGACACCGTTCTCAGACGAACTTACGAGCGAAGGGATAGCTCCAAGCGTTCCCACGGAGCGCCTGCACCGTCGCCCAGCCACAGCAGAGAACGTCGAGAAAGAGTAGACCGAAGATAGCGAACCCGGGGACGATACTGACGAGGTCCCAGGGGGAAACGGTGAAGCAGAACGTCAGTAGGAAGAGCGCGAACAGGACGAACAGCTGCCAGTTGAGTGCGTTGCGCGCGTTCGACGTCGAGAACCGCCGACGCGACAGGAAGAAGACGAGGGCCGTGCCGAACACGCCGAACACGAATCCGATTGCGTGAACGATGACGCCCGTCGCAGTTCTGTCTTCCTCGTCTCGGACGTTCGTGGAGGGCATGGCTTCGATTCGGATGTGGAATTGTTGATGTAAAGAAGTTCGTTTCGAACCGTCTCGGAGACGCGCCATCACCCTGCCAGTAGCCGAGAGACTCGTTCACAGGGCTCAATTGGCAGGGAATTCGAACCGCTCTTAGGCCCGTAACCTGACCGACAACCGTGGACCCCGGAATTCTCTACTCTCTCGTTGCCGCACTCCTGTGGGGCGTCCAGATCGTCGCCCTGAAGCGCTACTTCGACGGCTACTCCGCATACGCGCTGCCCGTCCTCATCAACGGCTTTGCCGCGCTCACCTTCGCCCCCTTCGCGGTCGCGACGACGTCGCCCGCGGAGCTACCGTCGCTTGCGACGTTCACGCCCGTCGCCATCGGCGCGATTCTCCTCACCGTCGTCGCCATCGGCGGCGCGTTCATCACCTTCCTGCAGGCACTCGAAATCGGCGAGGTGTCGTACGTCGCCCCCATCAACAAGCTCGCGCCGGTGTTCGTCCTGCCCATCGAAGTCGCGCTCTTGGGCGCGGTGCTCGGCCCGCTGGAACTCGCGGGCGTCGGCGTCGCGACCCTCGCGGTCTACGTCGCCAACTACGAACCCGGCGAACTCGTCGAGCCGATCAAGCGCGCAGCGTACTCGAAGCCCGCCCAACTCGCGCTCTTGAGTGCCGCTGGCTGGGGCGTCGGCGACGTGGGGAAACGCGTCGCCCTGCAGGAACTCGCGCTGCCGCCGCAGCTGTGGGTGCCGCTGCTCGAAGTCGGCGTCGTCCTCGTGCTCCTGCCGGTTGCGTTCCGAAAACTCCCCTCGTGGAGCCAGCTCCGCCCCGACCTGCCGAAGTTCCTCGCGCTCGGCGCGCTCGTCGCCTCCGCGGAGTTCGTCACGTCGCTGGCGTTCGGACTCATCCCCGCCAGCATCGCGTCGCCGGTCATCAACACCCAAGCGGTGGTCGCGGTCGTCCTCGGTGGGCTCCTCTTGGGCGAGGAGAACCTCGGCATCCGGCTCGTCGCCGCGCTGCTCGCCGTGGCCGGCGTCGGCCTACTCGCACTCTGAGGCCGTCGCGAAAGGGCAGGCTTGAAGCGCGCCTGTCTCGAATCCTCGCCCATGTACGACCGACTCAAGGGCTTCCGCGACTTCTACCCCGAAGAGATGGGGTCGCGTCGGCAGGTCTTCGACGCGATGGAGGACACCGCGGCCCGCTACGGCTTCCGTGAAATCGGGACGCCCACGCTCGAACGGACGCAGATGTACGTCGACAAATCGGGCGAGGAGATCGTCGACGAACTCTACGCCTTCACCGACAAGGGCGGCCGTGACGTCACCCTCACCCCCGAACTGACGCCGACCGTCGCCCGGATGGTCGTCGCCAAGCAACAGGCACTCTCGAAGCCCATCAAGTGGGTCTCGACGCGACCCTTCTGGCGCTACGAGCAGGTCCAGCAGGGCCGCTTCCGCGAGTTCTACCAGACCAACGTCGACATCTTCGGCTCCAGCGAACCCGAGGCCGACGCCGAGATTCTGGCGTTCGCCGCCGACACGCTGTTCGACCTCGGCCTCTCCGCCGACGACTTCGAGTTCCGCGTCAGCCACCGCGACATCCTCTCCGGCCTCCTCGACGCCTTCGACGCCGACGTCAACAGCCGCGACGCCATCCGCGCGGTCGACAAGCGCGCCAAAATCGAGGACGCGGAGTATCTCGGTCTCCTGCAGGACGCCGGTCTCTCGGCCAGCCAGGCCCAGCAGTTCGACGACCTCATCACCGCAGGCAATCTCGACGCCATCGCCGACTTCGGCGACGAAGACCTCGCCGACGCGGTCGACAACCTCCGGAACGTCCTCGACGCCGCGGAGGACTTTGGCGCGGGCGACGTGACCACGCTGTCGCTGACGACGGCCCGCGGGCTGGACTACTACACCGGCGTCGTCTTCGAGTGCTTCGACACGACGGGCGAGGTCTCCCGCGCCGTCTTCGGCGGCGGCCGCTACGACGACCTCATCGAGGACTTCGGCGGCCAGCCGACGCCCGCCGTCGGTGTCGCCCTCGGCGACGCGACGCTCCAACTGCTCCTCCAGCGCGCGGACGCGTGGCCCGACGAGGAACTGCGGACGGACTACTACGTCCTGCAGGTCGGCGACACCCGCGAGACGGCCGCCCGCGTCGCCCGCGACCTCCGCGAGGAGGGCAACGTCGTCGAGTCGGACGTCGCCGGCCGCAGCTTCGGCGCGCAGATGAACTACGCCGACGGCATCAACGCGAAGACCGTCGTCATCGTCGGCGAACAGGACCTCGCGAACGGCGAGGTGACGGTCAAGGACATGGAGAGCGGCGACCAGACGACCGTGCCGGTCGACGAGTTCCCCGGCGACCTCGACGCGCCGACGTACGAGGACTTCGAGTGAGCAGTCATCCGGTTCTCGCCGACTGAGAACCGCCACCGACGCTTAATCCGGTCTGTCTCGTCTCTCTAGACGTGGTGACGACGATGTACGACACGATTCTAGTTCCGACAGACGGCAGTGACGCAGCGATGAACGCGGTCGACCACGCGGTCGACCTCGCCCGGCAGTACGACGCGACGCTCCACGTGCTGGCCGTCGTCGACCCGACGTCGTTCAGCACGCTCGACGTCGACCCCAGCACCGTCGTCGTCGCGATGGAGCGGCAGGCCCGCGAGGCGGCCCAGCGGGTCGAGACTGTGGCCGAGGAGGCCGGTGTCGCAATCGAGACGGCCGTCGTCCGCGGCGACCCCGCCCGGACCATCACGACCTACGCGACCGACAACGAGGCCGACCTCGTCGTCATGGGCACCCACGGCCGGAGCGGTCTCGACCGCTATCTCCTCGGCAGCGTGACCGAGCGGGTCGTCCGAACCGCGGACGTTCCCGTCCTCACCGTCCGCTACGAGGAGTAACCGGCTACTGCGGGGCGTCGCCAGCCGCGACGGAGCGTTGCCGACGGCGAGAGGGGGGAGTCGAGGCGGCGTTTATCTCGTTTTCCGACGTATCTCCCGTATGAACACACAGTACGAGCGGATCCTGGTCCCCACCGACGGAAGTGCCGAAGCGGAGGCGGCCGTCGCACACGCGGTCGAACTCGCCGCCCGCTACGACGCGGCACTCCACGCCCTCTCGGTCGTCGACGTGAGCAACTTCAGAGGTCTCGACGTCGACAGCGTCATCGTCGACGGCTTCGAGGAGGAGGCGCGGGCGGCCGTCGACCGTGTCGCCGACGCGGCCACCGAGGCGGGCGTCACGGCCGAGACGGCAGTCGTCCACGGCGCGGCCGGCGAGGAGATCTTGGCGTACGTCGCGACCCACGACGTGGACCTCGTCGTCGTCGGGACGCGGGGGCGTCACGGACTGGAGGGACTCCTCCTCGGCAGCGTCGCCGAGCGGGTCGTCCGCCACGCCGACGTGCCCGTCCTCACCGTCCAATACGACGAGTGAGTGAATCCGCGGCCGTTAAGCGCGCCGCCGGAAATCCACGAGTATGCCCACGCGTGCGTTCCGCGTCGCATACGACGGCCGCCCCTTCTACGGCTTCCAGCGACAGCCCGACGTGCCGACCGTCGAGGACACCCTGTTCGACGCGCTCCGCCGACTCGACGTGCTCGCCGACGACGCCAACAAACCCGCGGGCTACGCGGCCGCCGGGCGGACCGACGCTGGTGTCTCCGCCGTCGCCCAGACTGTCGCCTTCGAGTGCCCCGACTGGGCGACGCCGCGGGCACTGAACAGCGAGCTACCGGGGACGGTCCGCGCGTGGGCCGCCGCCGACGTCGCCGACGGCTTCCACGCGACCCACGACGCCGTCGCCCGGCGGTACAGCTACTATCTCTACGCGCCCGAATCCGGCGTCGACGCGCTCGACGGCCGCGGTGGCGTCGACGACGAGCGGGCGCGGGCCGCGCTCGACGCGCTCTGCGGCGAACACGACTTCCACAACCTCACGCTCGACGACACCGGGACCGTCCGCGAGCTGTCGGGCGAGCTGACCCGTGACGGCGACTTCCTCGTCGTTCGAGTCGAAGCGGGGGGGTTCGCCCGCGAACTCGTCCGCCGCGTCGTCTCGCTCGTCCACGGCGTCGCGAGCGGCGACTCGGAGATGTCGAAAGTCGAGCGCGTGCTCGGTCCCGACCCCCTCGACGGTGCCGAGGGCGTTCCCTCCGCGCCGCCGACGCCGCTGGTGTTGACCGGGGTCGACTATCCCGACGTCGCGTTCACCGTCGACGAGATGGCCGCGGCGTCGACGCGGCAGGCGTTCGGCGAGGCGGCCGTCGCCGGGCGCGTGGCGGGGCGCGTCGCGACCGCGGTCCGGGCGGGCGTGCCGTCGACTCGCGGAGACGAGTGAGAGCAGCGGAGCCGAGTAGTCGGCGGCAGCCGGGAGACGTCAGCCGACAGCTCACCAGGCCGTCGGCCAGAGGTCGGCCGCCCGCATCCCGCGCTCGAAGTCGGCGTCGCGGAACGCCGCCGCCAACGCGTCGGTGTCGAGCCGTGCCGGGTCGCGTGCTGCGAGTTCACGGACTAACAGTGCCGTCAGCATTGCGTGTTCGCGGAGGTTTCTGGGGTCCACTTTGTCGCGGGTGTCGGCCGTCGTGTGTGCCCAGCCGCGGCCGCGCTCGCCGCTATCGCTGTGGAGTTGCAGTGACGGAACACCGCGCCGGACGAAGGGCCACTGGTCGCTGAAGGGATGTGGCTCCGGCTCGACGCGGATCGGCTGGCCTGTCTCGTCGGCGACCGTCCGGGCGACGTCGGCCGTCGACTCCGAGGTATGAGTCATCGCGACGAGGTCGCGGAACCGTCCCGCGCCGTCGACGTTGACGACGGCGGCGACGTCGTCGAGCGCGAGGCGGTCGGCAAGGGCCTCCGAGCCGACGAGACCGGTCTCCTCGCAGCCGACGGCCGCCACGCGGACGCGACGGTCGAGGTCCAACTGGGCGAGCAGCCGGGCGGCCGCGACGACGACCGCGATGCCACAGCCGTTGTCGAGCGCGCCTTCCGCGATGTCGTGGGCGTCGTAGTGCGCGAGCAGCAGCAGGTCGCCGTCGGCTCCGGCGTCATCCTCCCCTGACGCGGCACCGACGCTCCCGAGGACGTTCTGACTCGTCGCCGGGTCGGTCCGGGCGTCGACCGAGAGCCGGACGCGGCCGCCGCGGTCGGCGTAGTCGGTCAGCCACGCGCCCGTCTCTTTGGACACGCCGACCGCGATGGCGTCGGCCTCCTCGTCGAACCGGAGCGCGCCCGTCGGCGGCAGCTGTCCGGCGACGTGGTTGACGAAGACGAAGCCCAGTGCTCCGGCCTCGACGGCGTGGCCGAACTTCTCCATCCGGTGGACGAACCGGCCGCCGGAGGGGGTGGTCGTGCTGGCGACGGCTATCTTGCCGTCGACGTCGGCCTCGTCGACCTCCGCGGGCGTCCCGTGGCCGACGTCGACCAGTTCGCCCTCGACCTCGCCGGGCGGACAGTACGGCAGGGCGATGGTCTCGAAGGCACGCTCGTCGGGTTCGAGCAGGTCGAGGGAGGCAGAGCCGCGGGTCCAGCGGTTCGTGTCGAACTCGTGGAGATGGACGTCGTCGAGTCCGGCGTCGCGGAAGGCGTCGGCGACGAGGTCGGCGGCGCGGCGTTCGCCGTCGCTGCCGCCCATCCGGTTGCCGATGGCGGTGAGATCGGAGAGAAGCTCCCACGGGGTGTCGTCGAGCCACGCGCGGCCGAGAGCGGCGTCGCCGTGCTGCGTGTCGCCGGAGTCGTGTGCGTCGGTGTCGTCCATGGCGGTGGTTCAGAAAGGAGTGACAAAGGTTCGTGGGTGGCGGCGGGTGTGGTGGATGTGACGGCGGATTGGGCGGTGAATATGGCGACGGATGCGGCGAGTGAGGTGTGTGCGCAGCCGGTTTGGCAAGACTTACCACCACGTCTACCATCCCTGCGTCTATGAGTTCGGTTCCCGAGCGGAGCGACATCGACGAGGAGTACAAGTGGGATCTCGAGAGCATCTACGCCGACGACGAGGAGTGGGAGGCAGCCTTCGAGGACGTCGAAGAGCGCGTCGACGACATCCGTGCCTACGAGGGGCGCGTCACCGAGGACGCCGAGACGCTGCTGGAGGCACTCGAACTGGAGGAGGCGGTCATCCGCGACGTCTCGAAGGTCTCGTCGTACGCCCAACTCCGGAGCAGCGAGGACACGCGAAATCAGGAGTATCAGGCACTCTCCGCCCGCGCGCAGTCGCTGGCCTCGAAGGCCCAGAGTGCGGCGAGCTTCATCGAACCCGAGATTCAGCAGACCCTCGACGAGTCGGACGTCGCCGCGTTCGTCGACGACGAACCCGCGCTCGCGGAGTACCAGCACTACTTCGACGACGTGCTCCGGATGAAGCCCCACACCCGCTCGGCGGAGGTCGAGGAACTGCTCGCCGAACTGTCGGAAGTGACGGGCGCGCCGAGCGACATCTACTCGATGTTGTCGAACGCGGACATGACGTTCCCGACGGTCGAGAACCCCGAGGGCGAGGACGTCGAAATCTCGCAGGGCAACTTCACGAAGCTGCTGAAGCATCCGAACCGTGAGTTCCGCCAGACCGTCCACGAGGAGTTCTACGAGGAGTGGGCCGACGTCAGAAACGCGGTCGGCAGTTCGTTGAAAAACAGCGTGAAGACGGACGTCAAACTCGCTCGTGCCCGGAACTACGAGACGGCCCGCGAGGCAGCACTCGACGACCCGAACGTCCCGGTCGAGGTCTACGACAACCTGCTCAACACCGTCCGCGACAACCTCGGCTACCTCCACCGTCACGCCGACCTGAAGCGGCAGGCCATCGACGCCGACGAACTGCAGATGTGGGATCTCTATATGTCGCTGACGGGCGACGAAGGGCCCGAAATCCCGTACGAGCAGGCCAAGGAGTACATCGTCGAGGCCGTCGCGCCGCTCGGCGAGGACTACCAAGAGCGCGTCGCGGAGGGCCTGGAGAACCGCTGGGTCGACGTCTACGAGAACCGCGGCAAGCGCTCGGGTGCCTACTCCGCGGGGACCTACGACACCCAGCCGTTCATCATGATGAACTACCAGGACGACATCACCTCGATGTTTACCCTAGCTCACGAGTTGGGCCACTCGCTGCACTCGGAGCTGTCGAAGGAGGCCCAGCCGTGGCAGTATTCGGGCTACGAGATCTTCGTCGCCGAGGTCGCCTCGACGGTCAACGAGACGCTCCTGACGCACTATCTCTTGGAGAACGTCGAAGACGACGAACTCCGGACGCACGTGCTCGACGAGTATCTCGAGCGCGTCCGGTCGACGCTCTACCGCCAGACGATGTTCGCCGACTTCGAGCAGCAGATCCACGAGGTCGCCGAGGACGGCGGCGCGCTGACGCCCGACACGTTCGACGAACTCTACGGCAACCTGAAAGCTGAGTTCTACGAGCCCGCCGTCGTCGACGACGCCATCCGCCGCGAGTGGATGCGCATCCCGCACTTCTACTACTCCTACTACGTCTACCAGTACTCGACGGGTATCAGCGCGGCCGTCTCCATCGTGGAGCGCATCCGCGAAGAGGGCGACGACGCCGCCGCCGACTATCTGGACGCACTGGAGATGGGTGGGGCGGCCTACCCGATGGAGATTCTGGAGACCGCCGGCGTCGACATGGCCTCGCCGGAACCCATCGAGGAGGCACTGGCCGTCTACGGCGACTACCTCGAACGGATGGCCGACCTGCTCGACCTCGACTGAGCACCGAGCCGTTCTCTCTCGATCGAGCGACTGTCTCGAACGGCGGACAGTATCACCGGAGAGAGGTCCGTCGACCCAAAGGCACATTTACGCGCATCCCAAACCGTGTCGTAGCTAATGTCACGTAGCCCGTCCCTTCCGGAGCGACCACGGCTCGACCTCGACCCGGATATGTCGGACGCCGAGCGACTGGACGCGATGCGCAAGCACTACGCCCGCATCCTCCAGGTCAACGACGAACTCGACGACCGCCTCGACAGCGCGGAGACACGTCGCGACGACCTCCAGGAGGAGGTCGACCAGCTCAAGCGGCGCAACGACGTCCTCAAGAGTTCCTCGCTCTACATCGCGAGCATCGAGGAGGTCACCGACGACGGCGTCGTCATCAAACAACACGGCAACAACCAGGAGGTTCTGACCGAGGTCTCGCCCGCGCTGGAGGGCGACCTCGAACCGGGCGACCGCGTCGCCATCAACGACTCCTTCGCCGTCCAGACGCTGCTCGACACCGAGACCGACGCCCGCGCACAGGCGATGGAGGTCGACACGTCGCCGACCGTCACCTACGACGACATCGGCGGCATCGACGAGCAGGTCCGGGAGGTCCGCGAGGCCGTCGAGGACCCGCTCGTCAACCCCGAGCAGTTCGAGACCGTCGGCGTCGAGCCGCCGGCCGGCGTCCTGCTCTACGGCCCGCCGGGCACCGGGAAGACGATGCTCGCGAAGGCCGTCGCCAACGAGACCGACGCGACGTTCATCAAGATGGCCGGCTCCGAACTCGTCCGGAAGTTCATCGGCGAAGGCTCGCGGCTGGTCCGTGACCTCTTCGAACTCGCCGCCGAGCGCGAACCCGCCGTCATCTTCATCGACGAGATCGACGCCGTCGCCTCCAAGCGGACGGACTCGAAGACCTCCGGCGACGCCGAGGTCCAGCGGACGATGATGCAGCTGCTCTCGGAGATGGACGGCTTCGAGGACCGTGGCGACATCCGCATCATCGCGGCGACCAACCGCTTCGATATGCTCGACGAGGCCATCCTCCGCCCCGGCCGCTTCGACCGCCTCATCGAGGTGCCGAAGCCCGCCGTCGAGGGCCGCGAGCAGATCCTCCGCATCCACACCCGCAACATGAACGTCGCCGACGACGTCGACCTCACGGCACTCGCCGAGGAACTCGACGACTACAGCGGTGCCGACATCGCCTCGCTGTCGACGGAGGCGGGGATGTTCGCCATCCGCGACGAGCGGACCGAGATCCGTCGCGAGGACTTCGAACAGGCGCGGGAGCGGATGGCACTCGAAGACGAGACCGACTCGGACGCGAAGGCGCGAAGCTACCAGTACTGAACTGAGTCGGCGCGGCTGTCGCTGTTCTCTCTCCGTTTCCCGTGCGTGAACACGTAGAACAGTGGCGTCGCCAGTCGGATTCGTAGTTAGCAGCCTCAGCCGTCGAGGTCGAGACCGTTTCGCTCGGAGAACTCTTCGGGCGTGTCGTCGACGCGCTCGAAGGGACCGAAGTCCCGCTCGTGGTGGCGGATGGTCTGTTCGACGATCCACGAGCTGAACGTCTCGTCGAAACACCAGTCGTCGTCGGGGCAGTCGACGCCGAACCGGTCGTCGGTGGCGAAGGCGACGTAGACGTGGTAGAAGCCGAGGATGACGTCGGCGAACTCGCGGGCTTTCGTCCCGCAGTCGCTGCGTTTCTCGGCCAGCTCCTCCCTGCCAGCGTCGGTGATGGCGAAGTACTTCCGGTCGGGTTCGTCCTCGCGTTCGACGCGTTCGGTCCAGCCCTTGTCCTCGAACTTGTAGAGGATGGGGTAGACGGAGCCGTAGGAGGGTTCCCAGTGGCCGCCGCTGAGGTCCTGAATCTCCTTGAGAATCTCGTAGCCGTAGCACGGCTTCTCCTCCAGGAGTTCGAGGACGAGATACGAGATCAGTCCTTTCGGTGGGCCACTCTTCCGCATTGTCGCTTCGTTTCCTGGGTGCTCGTGAAAGGGTTTCGGTCGCTTCGAGCGTGCCGTGGCGACGCGGCGAACACGCAAACCCCATACGAATGCGGGCCAAACCCCAGCGTATGCCGACGGCACCACAGACCGACGAAGGGTGGTACGTGCTGCACGACTTCCGCAGCGTCGACTGGGACGCCTGGCGCGACGCTCCCGAGCGCGCGCGACAGCGAGCCACCGACGAGGGGATCGCCTACCTCGAAGACCACGAAGCCGTCGCCGACGCCGACGAGGGTGCCTCCGCCGTCTTCTCCGTGCTCGGCCACAAGGCCGACCTGCTGGTCGTCCACTTCCGGCCGACGCTCGACGCGCTCTCGGCGGCCGAGCGACGCTTCGAGGGCACTGCGCTCGCAGGCTTCACCGAGCAGACGACCTCCTACGTCTCCGTCACAGAAGTCTCGGGCTACGTCTCCGACGACTGGTTCGACGGCAACAAAGACGACATCGACGAGGGACTGCGCCGCTACATCGAGGGGAAACTGAAGCCCGACATCCCGGACGACGGCTACGTCTCGTTCTACCCGATGAGCAAGCGTCGCGGCGAGGAGTACAACTGGTACGACCTCTCGTTCGACGAGCGCGCCGAACTGATGGCGGGCCACGGCGACACGGGCCGGGAGTACGCCGGCAAGATCAAGCAGGTCATCGCCTCCTCCGTCGGCTTCGACGACCACGAGTGGGGCGTGACGCTCTTCTCCGACGACCCCGCGCACATCAAGGACATCGTCTACGAGATGCGCTTCGACGAGGCCTCCTCGCGCTACGGCGAGTTCGGCCAGTTCTACGTCGGCCGCCGCTTCCCGCCCTCGGACCTCGGAGCCTACCTCGACGGCCAGCCGGTGCCGACGAGCGAGCACGAGAGCCACCACGGCCACAGTGACGCCGCGGGCCACCCCCACGGCGAGAGCGAGGGCCACGACAGCCACGCCCACGCCCACGGCGACGAGGGCGACCACGGCCACGACGACGCGGCGGGACACCCCCACGGTGGCGGCGAGGACGACGAGGAGAGCATCCGCGGCGAACTGGAGGAGCTCAACATCTACGCGGGCAAGCCCCACGGCGAGGACGTGTATGCGACCGTCCTCTACTCGGAGGCCGACTCCGAGGAGCTGTTCGACGAGGTCAACGGCCTGCGGAAGAACTTCGACCACTACGGCACGCACGTCAAGACCGCCGTCTACGAGGCCAACGGGCGCGACCGCGCGGCTGTCGTGAGCATCTGGGAGACCGCGAGCGCGGCCGACACCGCCGCGGGCTTCCTCTCGGAGCTGCCGGGCATCGTCGAGCGCGCCGGCGAGGAGTCCGGCTTCGGGACGATGGGGATGTTCTACACCGTCAAGCCCGATTACCGGGAGGACTTCGTCGAGAAGTTCGGGACCGTCGGCGGCGTCCTCGCGGACATCGACGGTCACCACGACACGGACCTGATGGTCAACGTGGAGGACGAGAACGATATGTTCATCGCGAGCCAGTGGCGGTCGAAGGAGGACGCGATGGGCTTCTTCCGCTCGGACGCCTTCCGCGACACGGTGTCGTGGGGTCGCGACGTGCTGGCGGACCGGCCGCGACACGTCTTCCTGGCCTGACGTCGTTCACATCGGCAGAGACTGGCCAGTATCCGAACGTCTTTTTTCGAGGGCCGCCGACCGAGGAGCCGTGCCCTCCCACGAGTTACACTATACCCGCCGGACAGCCCTCGCTCTCCTCGGAACGACGCTGAGCAGTGTCGGTCTCGTGCAGGCGAGCCAAGAGACGACGACACCGTCGGCGGCGAACGCCACGACGACAGACGCACCGGAGACCAGCGACGCCGCGACGATGTCGGCACCACCCGCACCAGCCCCGACCGGAAGCCATCCGATGTTTGGCGTCGATACCACCCGGACCGGCTACGCGCCCGAGGAGTCCGGGCCGGGTGAGCCAGTGTCGCCGTGGTGGTGCATCGGGGTCGACGGGAGCCGACTCACGCCGATGACACTGGTCGACGGACGGCTCTACGTCGGCAGTCCGGGTGGCGGTCTCCGCGCACTCGACCCGACGACCGGCGAGACGGTGTGGGAAACGCGGTTCGAGACCTATCCGAACGCACCGACCGTCGCCGGCGACCGCCTGTTCACGAGCGACGGGACCGCCGTCTACGCACTCGGGGTCGAGAGTGGCAGGGAACTCTGGTCGAAGCGGTTCGGCGCACAGCTCTGGACATCCGTCCTCGTGGCCGACGGTGGCCCCGGCGACCCGACGCTGTTCGTCGTGAGAGACGAGATTCGCGAATCGGACGGCGACAGCGACGCCGAGCGGGAGCCGGACAGTCCCCGACTGTTCGCACTCGACGGGGCGGACGGTGCGGTTCGGTGGGACGCTCCGCTCGAACACGGACCGCTGTACGGCTCGCTCGCCGCCCGCGACGGTGCCGTCTACGGCGGTGGTAAGTTCGGGCTCGCTGCGTTCGACGCGGCCACCGGGGAACGACAGTGGCACGCGGACATCGGTCGGGCGACGAATCCTGCGGTCGGCGACGGCTCCGTCTTCGTCGGGACCGACGCCGCGACCGTCCACGCACTCGACCCGAACGATGGGAGCGAGCAGTGGGCGGTCGAGCTCCCGAACGCCGGGAGCGAGGAGCGACAGGTCGAGGTGCGTACCTCGCCGGCCGTCGCCGACGGGACCGTCTACGTCGCCGTGACCGACGGGAACCTGTACGCACTGGACGGAGAGACAGGAAGGCAGCAGTGGACCTTCGACGGCGGGACGTGGCTCGACGTCTCGCCGACGGTCGCCGGTGCAGGAACCGACGCGACCGTCTACGTCGGCAGCCGGCAGGGCAACGTCTTCGCCGTCGACGCGGCCGACGGCTCGCTCGGCTGGTCGTATCAACTGACTGGTCCCGTCGAGACGTCACCCGTCGTCGTCGACGGCACGGTCTTCGTCGGCGACGAGGAGGGGCGGGTCCACGCGCTCGTCGGCGAGTCGGTCGCAGTGGAGACAGAAGGCTGTCGCGTCGCCGAGCGGACGCCGACGCCACAGCCGTCGAGCGAGGACAGTGACAACGACGGCGTCCCCGACAGACAGGACTACGCTCCGCGAGACAGCAGCGTCCAGCGACGGAGCGACCTCACCACGGCCGACGAAGAAGAGCCGGGATTCTTCGCGGGCGTCGGCGTCGGGACGGCGGTCGCCGCGTTCGGGGCCGGGACGGGCTGGTGGCTCGGCCAACGTGGCGACGGAGAGTAAAGAGAGCGTCGTCAGTCGTCGGCGCGGACGTAGCCCGCGACGCCCAGCAGCCCACCGAGGAGCGTCGCGAGTGCCCACTTCGGCCCGTCGTCACGGCCCGACGAGCGGGCGTGGGCGACGACACCCGCAGCGAGCACCGAGTGGACGACGAGCGTGACGGTGACGACGACGCCGAGCAGGCGTCGAATCGAGCGGTTCATGGTTCGGCTCAGTCGTCGGCGACCTGCTTGTCGACGCCGGCGGCGCGGATGTCCTCGCCACCCATCGACGACCGGAGGCTGTCCATGCCGTCGGCGCGGTCGATGCCGAAGTTGTCCTGGTAGAGTTCCTCCACGCGCTGAACCTCCTCGTCGGAGAGTGGCGGCGTCTCGGAGGCAGCGGCCCACTCGCGGATGTCGTCGGCGGTGTAGAACGTCGGCGTGACGGAGGCGACGGCGTCGTGGCTGAGGAGCCACTGGATGGCGGCCTGCCCCATCGTCCGCTCGCCGTCGCGTTCGAGGAACCGCAGGGTCTCGAGTTTCTCCCAGCCCGTCTCGTACCACGCGTCGGGGCGGAAGCCGCGGTGGTCGCCAGCTTCGAGTTCCGTGTCGGGCCGGACGTGTTCGTTCAGCAGTCCCGAGGAGTGCGGGACGCGGGCGATGACGGAGGTATCCGCGCCAATCTCCTCGATGTGGTCCAGTGCGTGGCGGCCCGGCGTCTGCTCGAAGACGTTAAAGACGGTCTGGAGACCGTCGAAGTCGAGGTCCGCAGCGGCCTCGTGTTCGGCCAGCCAGCCGATGGAGGGACCCATCGCCCAGCCGAGTGCGTCGACGACGCCCTCCTCTCGCAACTGTTCGAGCGTCTCCATGACCTCGGGGGTCACCTCGTCGACGTTGGCGTTGTGCAGCTGGAGATACTCGATGTGGTCGGTGTCGAGTCGGTCGAGGCTGCGCTCGACGCAGGTCCGAATCCAGTCGGGCTCGAGGTTCTTCGGCAGTTCGCCGTGACCGGCCTGGGGATGGTTGTAGAAGTCGTAGCCGATTTTGGTCCCGAGCGTAATCTCGTCGCGGTACTCGTTGAGTGCCCGAGCGAGCAGCTTCTCGCTCTCGCCGTGGCCGTAGACGTCGCCCGTGTCGAAGTAGGTGATGCCCTGGTCCAGCGCGAGTTGGACCATCTCGATGGTCTCCTCGTCCGAGCGGTCGCCCCACCAGTCCGTCCCGACGACCCACGCGCCGAAGCCGACTTCGCTCACTTCGATGCCGGAATCACCGAGCGTACGGTAGTTCATACCTAGGCCGTAGCTTCCCGGCCACTTAGCCGAAACGGTTCGCCGGAAAACCCATGCTGTCGTGTGTCGTGTCGACCGGGAATCGCCTCCGACAGCCCCCGACAACCCCCGACAACCCCCGACAGCCGCGCCATCACTTCCGTCTCGGAACGTCCCGGTGCACTGTTCAGCCCAACGCACCGCACCGGGGGACGGACGCTGGCCGTCCAGAAGGAGGCAAAACCGGCCGCCAGCGTCGGGGTCTGACGCCTCCGTTACACACCCGAATTCATATGGGTAGCCCCACCGAACAGCCCCCATGACCAAGCGCCACGTCTCCCTGCCCGAGGAGGCAGAATCCGGGCTACAGGCGTTCATCGACGAGGTCGACGAGCGACTCTCCGGCGACGAGAGCACCTGTACAGTCGTCGAAGACACGCTTATCGACCTCTTCGGCGACCGCGACGCCTACGAGCGGTGGCAGGCTGGTGCGGACGTCAGCCCCGCCGAGCGCGTCCGACTGCAGGGCTACGACCCCTGTAACTCCACACTGGAGTCCGAATACTACGCCGAGAAGGACGAAGAGCGGTACAAACGCTCGAAACATCTCCAGTGGCTCTGGCGGCAGTTCGACGCGACGCCGATGGCCGACAACGTCGAGTTCGCGCTGCGGTTCCGCCAGATGCTCGCGAACCATCTCTTCGACGAGGCGGGCGACAACCTCCGCATCTTTAAGGGCGTCTCCTTCTCCTACGGCCACAACATCTCCATCGGCGACAACACCGTCGTCCACGACAACGTCCATCTCGACGACCGCGGCAAACTGACCATCGGCAACCGGGTCTCTATCTCCGACAACGCCCACCTCTACAGCCACGACCACGACGTCGTCGACCAGACCGAGGTGCGGAACTTCCACACCGTCGTCGAGGACGACGTCCGGATCACCTACGACGCGATGGTCCGCGCTGGCTCCCGCGTCGGCGAGAACGCCATCGTCGGTGCCCGCGCGAACGTCCAGGGCGACGTACCCGCCCACCACATCGTCGTCGGCGCGCCCGCACAGAGCGTCAAGATCAAGCCCGGCTTCGAGGACGAGGCCGAGGAGATCGGCGACGGCAAACTCGTCAGTCGCCAAGACGAACGAGAGATTCCCTACGACCTCCCCGAGAACTTCGAGCCCTTCGACGAGTTCCAGCGGGACGTCGGCGGTCCCGTGACGCCGCACAAGCAGCCCTGAGTCTCGAACGGCGGACGGCAGACTGTTCTCGGGTCCTGTCGCTCGGTCCAGTGATTCGACGTGTAGCGGTGGCAACGGCGGTAGACGACCGCTCCGACCGACGTGAGTCGTCAGTCGACCGAAGCAACAAAGTTCCTTGAGAACATAGCACATGGTATGGAGTGGTTCGCCTGGGTCGCACTCTACGCCGTGGCCCTCGTCGTGTTCCAGGTCCTGGTCTACAGATATCTGTGGACGCAGGAGGAGCCGTTCGAGCGGCGGACCGCCCGGTCCAGCGAAAGCGAGGGACCGGAGCGTGCCCGACACGTCGGTCCCGAACCCTCGACGGGCGTGTGGACCGAGTCGCGGCCCGCCGACGTCGACGGTCTCACCGGCGACCGCAGCTGCCCGCACTGCGGTGAGACGAACGAGCCGGAGCCGATGTTCACCTTCTGTCGCAACTGCGCCGGGCGGCTGGCGTAGCTTCCAACGCCTCCCTTTTCACTCTCGTCGTCGTAGCCGCGGCCATGTCCCGCAGTATCGCCATCAACGTCGGAGCCAACACCAACCAGCCCGGCGTCCGCGGCCCGATCTACGCCGACGGCCGCTTCGAGTACGTCCCGATTCCCGAAGAGGAGCCGACGAGCGAGTCGGTTCCGACCTACGCCGACCTCGACCTCGCCGTCGACCTCCCCGACGGTGCCGCCAATCTACCAGTTCACCTCGACCCGGAGTTCGCCGAGTATCCGACGTGTGACCGCTACACCTACGGCGACGACCACGGCGTGAAAGCCGGGCCGCTCTCGAAACTCGACCCCGGCGACTCGCTGTTCTTCTATGCGACGCTGACGTTCCACGGCGACGAAGCGGGCGCGGCCGACTGGGTCACCCCGGACTGGGGGACCTACCTCATCGGCGAGTTCCGCGTCGTCCGCGCGGTGACGGGCGACGAGTACGACGCTCTCGCTCCCGACGAGCAGGCCGTCTTCGCCAACAACGCCCACGTCAAACGCGACCCGTTCGACGCGAAGGTCCTCGTCGAGGGCGGCGAGGACTCACGGCTGTTCGACCACGCGGTCCCGCTCTCGACGGCCGAGGCGGGCGTCGACGCGAACCGCCTCGTCACCGAGCTGTCGAACGACTCCGGCAAGGGACCGTGGTGGCGACGGCGGCTCTGGTTCGACGAAGGAGCGACGAGCGAACTCCGCGCGCTGGTCGACGCGTGGCCCGAGGGCGACGTGTCGGCACCGTAGTCACGTGTCGGCATCGTGGTGACACGTCGGCATCGTAGTGACGGTCGAAACCACATGACGTGTCGGAGTGAAGACACCCACCGACAGACGAGGTTATCCGTGCAGCACGCTAACAGAAGTCATGTCTACAGCCGCAGGTGACGGGACGACGAACGTCGAGCATCGGACAGTCCAGGGACGCGAAGCGCGGGTGTACAGCGTCCCGGACGAACTCTACATCGAGTGGCGGCCGGGCAGACCGGTCTACTTCGGGGTGAAAGTCGGCGACCGCATCAAGGACGCCGACCGCGACGTCGAGTCGGCGCACATCACCGAGTGGGAGGTTGTCGAAATCACGCCCGAGCAGGTTGTCGGCGTCGACGAGCGGACCGGCGAGCGGACGGTGTGGGAACGCCGCGAACTCGAACAGGGGCTGTTGCTCCGCCGCTACGCGACGAACCTCTCGGGGTTCGCGACCGTCGTCGTCCACACGGTTGGCAACTGGGGGGCGTACGAGGCAGCCACCGAAGCCGGTGAGCCGGCCCGCGAACCCTGTCTCGGCGTGGTCGTCTTCGGCAACAACGGCGAGAAGTACGGCCGTCGCTACCGCTTCATCGAGCCGGGCGAGACCGCCGAAGTCGAACTCATGGACGAGGACCCGAGCATCGAACGGCTCTCCCCAGAGCTACGGGCGAAACTGGACGAGACGGTCGCAGAAGCACTGAGCGAAGACGGCCACACGGTTCGGTAACGGCTCGTTTTTCCGCAGGACTCACACGACCCGGACCGTCACCCGTCGCGTCCGCGGCCCGTCGCACTCGACGAAGAGCACTGACTGCCACGTCCCGAGGTCGAGCGTGCCGTCGGTGACGGGGAGGGTGACGCTGTTACCGACGAGCATCGCCCGGAGATGCGAGTCGGCGTTGCCGTCGAGTTCGTCGTGCGCCCAGCCCTCGTCGGCCACGGCGTCGGCGAGGTAGCGTTCGATGTCGCCGACGAGGCGGCGTTCGTGCTCTTGCAGACAGACACCGGCGGTCGTGTGCTCGACGAAGACGAGAGAGAGACCGGTCGCCTCGGCTGGGACGGCGTCGGCGACGCGGTCGGTGATGTCGGTGACGCAGAGTCGCTCGTCGGTCTCGACGGTGAGTTGCATACTGGTGAGACGGGAGGGAGTCAAAAGAGTGTGTGTCGTCGGAGTCTCGCGCTGGAGGCAAAGAGACGGGTTCAGAGCGGTGCGAGCGGCTCTTCGTAGGCCTGCAGGAGGATTTCGGTGATCTCGCTCTTGTTGTGGCTCGTCATCAGATGCACCCGTAGGTCGGTCCGCGTGCCGTGCGCGAGCTCACAGAGTGGGCACGTCGAGAGTTCCCCTCCCGTCTCCTCTGTCGGTTCGACTCCCCTCTCCTCGGTGAGTTGACTACTCAACATGGTCTTGAGCAAAAAATGGCCGCGAGAGGCAATATAATTTCGCCCACGTGCTAGGGAAGTGAAATGTATTCAAATCATAGACAGTTGTCGGAAGGTACAATCCTGCGAAGGCGTGGAACGAGTGGGTCGGCAAATGACCGAAGGGAACGTGCTGCTCGTCGGTTGGTTCTCGGGGAAATGCGCCGACCGGGAATCGAACCGGAGCCAGACGGTCGTTCTCACTCCGCTCGAACGCTGCGACTGGCAGGGTTCGGATTCCCTGCGCATTTCGTCTCACTTCGTTCGACAGAAATGCGCCGACCGGGAATCGAACCCGGACTAGTGGCTTGGGAAGCCACTGTCCTACCATTGGACCATCGGCGCGCTCGTTGTCACGCTCCGAGACTCACCTCACAGCGTTCGGTGACCCATCGGTGCTCGGCGCACCACAGCCTACCCCGGCCCGTCACTTGAATATAGCGTTTCTCCGGAATGGACACGTGTCCAACTTCCGCGAGTCGAAAGGTGGCTATTAGTCCTCGCGCTCCGAAGAACGCTGTAATGAGCGACCACCAGTCCGTCGTCTCCGACGCCGCACCACTCGACCTCCGGCTCTCGGAGGCAGAACTCGAAGCCACTCGCGACCATCTCGTCTCGTTTATCCGCGACACCGTCGAGAACGCCGGTGCCGACGGTGCCGCGCTCGGTCTCTCCGGCGGCATCGACAGCACGCTGACGGCCTATCTCACCGTCGAGGCACTCGGCGAGGACGGTCTGCACGGACTCGTCATGCCGAGCGAGGTCAACACCGACGGCAACATGAGCGACGCCGAGCGCGTCGCCCAGGAACTGGGCATCGAGTACGACGTCATCGAGATCAACCCCATCGTCGACGCCTTCTTCGAGGCCTATCCGGAGGGCAAAGACGACCAGATGGCTGCGGGCAACGTCCGCGTCCGCTCGCGGGCCGTCGTGAACTACTTCGTCGCCAACCACGAGAACCGCATCGTCCTCGGGACCGGAAACCGGAGCGAGGCGATGACGGGCTACTTCACGAAGTACGGCGACCAGGCGGTTGACTGCAACCCCATCGGGACCCTCTACAAACAGCAAGTCCGGCAACTCGCCAGCCACGTCGGCGTCCCCGACGACCTCGTCATGAAGACGCCCTCCGCCGAGATGTGGCTGGGCCAGACCGACGAGGAGGAGATGGGCCTGACCTACGACACGCTCGACGCGGTGCTCGCACTCCACGTCGACGGGCCGCTGTCGACGTCGGCGACGGTCCGCGAACTCGATGTCACCGAAGAACAGGTCGCCCGCGTCGACGAACTCGTCGCCACGAGCGAACACAAGCGCCATATGCCGCCCGCACCCGAATCGCTGGACCTCTGAACACTACGGCCACGACCACGACCGCACAACCGACGCTACTTCTTCTCGCGGTCGGCCGCGATGTCGGCAGCGTAGGCCTTGACCAGCCGGTCGAACGCAGCCGCCTCGGCCGCCTCCTGCTCCTCTCGTGGACGGTCGTCACGCATCCGTGCTTTGACCACCCGGAGTGCGTCGGCTTTGTTGGCCGCGACCTCCTCGGCGACGGCCTTCGGGTCGTCGACGACCCGCGAGACGAGTCCGAGACGGTTCGCCTCCGCGGCGTCGACGACACGGCCCGAGAGCGCGAAGTCGAGCGCGTCGCCCTCCCGCAGGACTCGCGAGAGCCGGACCGTCCCACCCCAGGCACCGAACAGGCCGAACTTCACGCCCGGCTCGGCGAACGTCGCGTCCGGGGACGCGACCCGGATGTCGCAGGCGAGGGCGAGTTCGACGCCGCCGCCGCGGGCCGCCCCGTCGATTCCGGCGACGACGACGCTCGCCGAGTCCTGCAGTGCGTCGGCGACGCGTTGGCCGTGGCGGGCGAACGCCGCGGGGTCGTCGAGGGCGGCGACGGTGTCGAGATCCGCGCCCGCACAGAAGGCGTCGCCCGCGCCGTGGAGGTAGACCACCGACGCGTCGGTGTCGGTGACGGCAGCCTCCAGTGCGTCGAGTTCGTCGGGCCGGAGGGCGTTGCGTCGCTCGGGTCGGTCGATGGTGACGACCCGAAGCACTCCCTCGTCTGTCGTGCGAATCACGACCCCACGTGTCGCCCACTTTCCAAAGGTCTTTGCCCTTGCCGTCGCTAGACGACTCCAATGGAAGATGCCGTGCGGGCCCGCGATGCCGCGCGCGAGGCGCTCGCCGATATCGAACCCGAAGAGCTCCATGCGGTGCTCGACGGGCGACTCGTCGAGACCTCCATGACGCCGGGTGTCCTCACCCTGACGAGCGCGCGGGCACTGGACCCCGTGGTCGACCTCGACACGATCGCCGAGCGGGCCGCTGGAGTCCAACTCATCTACGAAGGACTCCGTCTCACTCGGACGCTGGCGCACGACGAGCCGTGGCTCGCTGCCGCCGACCTCGACGCCGACCTCGATGCTGACCTCGACATCCTCGCAGCCGACGTGCTCGTCTCCCGCGGCTTCTACCTCCTTGCCCGGACGGAGGCCGCCGCCGAACGCGCCGTCGAGACGGTCCGTGCCTTCGGCCGCGACCAGACTCGCCGCGAGTCCACGGACGAGAACGCCGACCTCGACCGCAATCTCGAAGCCGACATCTTCGAACTCGCCGTCGTCGCCGGGACGACCGCCGTCGGCGGCGAGACGCCGAACGCTCTCTTGGAGTACGCCGCCGGTCTCGCTCGCGACTACGACGGCGAGCTACCACCGGCGGCGGTGGTGCTCCCCGAGACGACCGCCGACCGGATCGCCTCGCTCTCGGGCGACGACCGCGTCACCTCCGTCTCGGACCGGTAGGTGAATGAGTCAGTTCGTGCCGATGCTTCACTCCCGCCGAGTGTCGACGACGGCGCGGGGGATGGTACGACACCGCACGGCACTCTCGACGCGTTTTCACCAGATTCTTATATACCACCGAAGTAGAACTGGATGCGTAACAGCGCGTGCGGGAACACCGCAACGTGCCTGGGTAGCTTAGCGGTAAAGCGCGTCCTTGGTAAGGACGAGAGCCCGGGTTCAAATCCCGGCCTAGGCTTCTCTTGTGCCTCAAGCCTTCTAGAGGCATTTCTTATTTGGGCATTATGTAGTCAACCAATCCAAGAAAGGTCGTTCCGACTTGTTGATTGGATGGTGCTGACTGGACATCTATCCTCCAACCGGCGACACGACGACCACGTCACCCACCTTCGGAAACAAACGAAGTTATGCTGCTGAATGCACCCGCTAAGTTCAGCACGCCACTTCCATCATCTTTTGAGGATTTCAACAAGCCAATCACAACGACGGAGAGAGTGTGAGAACCGCCGAAAAAGAATATTATCTGCATTCGGCAGTTCACTCCGAGTGTACACTCCCTCCTTCCACCCGCAATAATAGTATAGTAAAGAATCAACCCCACCCGAGTGTGCGAAACCGGACACCACCGACACGCAGCGATTGAATCCACTGAGTGCAACAACAGCCCATCTCACCCACTCACTGGAGCAGAACTGTCCAACACGATGCAGACACCAAACCCCAACAACGACGCCGTCAATTGAACACTCGGTTGCCGTCCTGCTTTGCAGTGAGACCAACCTCCAACAGTGTGTGACAAGAGCTGTCGCTCAGTTTTATTGTCATCATCTTCGAAGTTCAGATGTATGTACGACCGAATCTTGCTTTCGACGGACGGGACAGTCGCCTCCACAGAGGCTGAGAGTCATGCACTGACTCTCGCAGCCGCGCACGATGCTACCCTTCACGTGCTCTACGTCGTCGACGAAGATGTCGTAACTGCGTACAGCGGTGACGAATACGTCGACGAAGCTGAGGGTCCCGAACATGGGCTCGAAGAACTCGGCGAGGAGACGCTGTCGGACCTCCGTGGTCGCGCTTCCGAGGCAGGCGTTGAGATCGAGACAGTGATGGAGCATGGCCACCCCGCTGAGACGATCGTCGGGTACGCAGACGAGATCGATGCGGACGTGCTCGTCCTCGGGACCAAACGGCGACCGGACGAATATCGTGCCCTACTCGGTAGTGTCACGGACAGAGTCCTCCGGTTGACGACCCGGCCAGCAACCGTGGTCAAAACTGAAGTCAAAGAGTAGCTGTCGCGCGGTCACAGCGACGGTACGGCGGACTCAAACTGGTAGTTTCGAGGGAGTATGACCGGTTTTTGGACGCACTACTAGAACGCTTGCAGTGAGACATCCTTGTGGTCAGCAAGATACTGCTCGACGTCTCCCTCTCGCCACCCAAGCGGAGAAAGAACGCTCTCAGCGGCCCGAAGCAGTTGAGCACGATAGAAGTCGACATCATACTCGTCCAAGCCCTCGGAGGCGAGCGCAACGCGATCGGATGATTGCTTGCTGTCGTCGACGACGACGTACTCGACATCCTGTCCCGGAGAGCGCGTCAGTCCCCGATTCTCTACTCGCTCAAGTGCGGCAACGTTCCGGGTCGACTGCGTGTAGTCGTCGAGCGGCTTCGATACGCGGTTCTTGACCACGAGGTCTTCGACATCAACTTCTCCTGTCTGGATCTTCTGAATCCAGCGTTTCAGTCGCTCACAGACCCCCTTTATATCCCGGTGCTCGTCGAGTGCCGCAATCAGGTCCTTCTGCGCGTCCTCGATGAACTGAGGTGTGCTCCGTTGGCGGCACTCGATACCTCTGAACTTGTAGTCGTCGTCGCCGTCAACCTTACCGAAATACTTCGTTAGGGCACCCGCTTCGGAATTTCGCATCGGGACGAACGCAACCCAATCGTAGTGAGCCTCGTGCTCTAACCGGATGTCAACAGCTTCCGTGACCGTCGCTGCCAGTTCATCGAGCGGCGTCTGCTCTTCACCCGCCTCGGGTGTCACCCAGACAGAGTCGACGATCCCGTGGACGACGCGCCACCCGTGAGCTTCGAGCGTCTGCTTCGTGTCGAGCAGTATCTCACGGGCGAAGGCGTTGATGGCCTCATGACATTCGATACGGCCGAACTTCGCGTTCGAGAAGCCCTGATACCCGAAGCAAGAGACGAGAATCCACTTGATGGCACTGGATTGTCCTTCCAACTCTGCGGCTCGCTCGGGGTCGTTGGTCTCGCAGAGTTCCTGCTTGATCGCATCACGGTCAGCAATGAGCGGCCCCAGAACGGCCGGCAGATACCCACGTTCGTCGCAGATACAGTAGCCGAGACCGGGAACATCGTCACGACCGGCATGGCAGTCGCACCGAATCTTCTCGGGACTCACGTT
Source organism: Halogranum gelatinilyticum (assembly GCF_900103715.1). Classification (NCBI taxonomy): domain Archaea; kingdom Methanobacteriati; phylum Methanobacteriota; class Halobacteria; order Halobacteriales; family Haloferacaceae; genus Halogranum; species Halogranum gelatinilyticum. Next base: position 297,674 of record NZ_FNHL01000004.1, read on the forward strand.
GCGCGTGACGATGATGTTCGGATAGAGCGACGAGAAGTCTAGCTCGTGGACGTCCTCATGGACGCCGACGTCGGGAGCAAAGGTGAACCCACCCCGATCAGCTTCGTGGAGCTGGCGCATCGTCTTGAACTGCTCGTGACGCCACGAATGCCACGGGACCAACACCCCACGTCGACGAGCCTCTCGAATCTGAATCGCGGTGAGGATGTTGCCGATAGAGGCCCACGCGAGTTCTTGCAGTGGTTTCCCTGACTGCTCGATGAGGTAGAGACAGCCATCAAGGTTCGACTGCGACCAGAAGAACGTGTTCGAGCGGTCGATGATGGCCCGTCCGGGTAGGTTGTATCGCGCTGGAGAGTGGCCGACTTGGCCATAGCTCGCATAGGTAGAGTCACCAGCGAGCTGTTGCCAGCCGGGGAGTCGTCCGAGTTGGAACTCATCGAGGTCGAGCCGGTCAGCTGCCCGGTACAGTACCGGGACGACCTCGCTGGTGTTCAGCATCAATACGTCCGGGTCTTCTGCGTCGACGATTCGGTCGAGGTCGGTGAGTACCGTCTCCGGGTCTCCTGTGAGTGGTTCGTCGTCGACGACGACCTCAGTAGGTTGCTCGGACGCCAACACTTCCTCGTCGACGGTGAGTTCCAGCACAGTCGGCTTCCGAGCCGGGGTCGGGGAGATACCCTGCTCCAGACAGTACCGGAACTCGCGTGAGAAGTCGACGTTGTAGAGCCGATAGTCACCCGGTGCGCCCCAGCCAGCGATCTCGTGGGCGAGTGTGGTCACGGCATCCAGGCTGTCGACGTCGACACGAAGAACCGGGCTGGGATCGTGGCGGAAGCTGACGCGCTCCTCAACACGCCTGGCGTGGGTGACGTTCGGATGCTCTCGGAGCGTCGCATAGACCTCTGGAAGGTCTTTCCCTCCGTGAACGGAGACGTACAGCGTCGGGGTGTACGACTGGGTGCGCTCGTGCGTAACGCCGTCCTCGGTGAGCGTCCACTCAACGACGTCACCGTCGAGGTAGTCGACTTTGAACGGCATGGCTGCTCACCGCATCGTTTGCGAGATGGCGAGTTCCTCGACTGTCCGTTCCAGGTCAGCGATGCGTCGTTCGTGTTCGACGAGAATCGACATCAGGAGCGGTATCTCGACCGACTGGTGGTTGAGATAGCCAGCTGCATCAGCGTGTGCACGCCCATGTTCGAACAGCCGATCGAAATGTTCTCCGTCGTGCTTGCGAAGGGCGCGGCGGTACGAGGACCACCGTTCCTCGGTCCCCCGAAGCATATCGCGGTACGTCGGATTAGTGCGACCCAACGGTACTCACCTCCGGAGTCGTCGCCGTCGAAAGAGCCGGGTGCCGTTCGGTGAGCACACGCTGCCAGAAGGCAAGCGTCGTCTGGACGAGTCCCCCGTCGACCGGGTAGACGAGCGTCTCGAACTCCTCACCGGCGAAGCGGGGCCCGAACTTCGTCATCTCACAGCTGACCGTGTGTTCGGCAGCCGAGCGCAGCGGGGCAGTCAACGAGTCAGCCCGATACTGGGTCACGACGACTGGGACGTCGTACTCGTCGACGACATCGCCGACGAGGTTGAGGCCCGCAGTCATCATTCGCTTTCCTTCGCTACGCCGGACGTCGTCACCGCGGTAGAACGCGTCGAACGACGGGAGGACGACGAGAGAGGTGTCGTTGTCGACTTCGTCGGCGAGGTCGCGTAAGAGGCTCTGGTGTTGCCACGGCGTGAACGCTCGGGCGACGTGAATCCGTTCGAGCGTCCGCATACTTGGAGCGACCTGTGCGAGTGTGCGGGTCGTACTGTTGCCCTTTGCGTCGACCCAAACAGCCGATCCGTCAGCAACGAGGATGTGGTCGAGCACGAGCGACTGCAACGCGCCCGTGAGACGGTCGTCCGAATCGAGCAGCGTCAGCCCCGAATCGAGTGTCGGGAGTGCTGGCGTGTCAGGCGGTCTGTGGTTCATCACAGAGACACCGTTCACCGGAGAGACACATAGGCAAGGGCGAGCAGCTTCCGATTCTTCCGATAGCGGGTTCAGCGGACTCGGTAGGTGCGTGCACGGTTCTTGCCCTCGGAGACGATGAGCCGGTACTGGTCCATCTTCGAAAGGTAATTTCTGACTGTGCGCTTCGTCTTCGGTTCATCGACAGACTCCGAATAGCGGTCGTACAGCTCCCCCGGCGACAGTTCACCTTCCTCCTGCAAAATCTCGTAGAGGGCGTGCTGATGTGGCGTCAACTGGTTCACCGCTTTCTGTCGGACTTCCTGCTTCCCACCCGGGATGGCATCGTGGAGAATGTCGTTGGTAA